>NZ_CAMZMY010000018.1:0-95443 GCF_947311895.1 Pseudoalteromonas sp. PAR1
AGAGTCCGTATATAAGCCAGCATCTAATCTTTATTTAATAAATACTCCGTTGACAAAAAACGGGGAGTCCATATAAGTACATAGAGGCGCTGCGCGCTACACAGAGAAAACAATATTTACAAAGAGATTATGGTTTCTCCTTCTCTTACTCAGTGCTCTCTGTGTCCTCTGTGGTTAGAAAAAGATCCAGCAGACTAATATACATTTAATAATTATCTGAAGTCCGCTCATTCACTTCTCTTTGTGAAAAGGTTATTGGAACCATAGAAAGCACCGAGGCGCTGAGACGCGATGTAAAATCGCTGCTATCTCGTATCTCGTATCTCGTATCTCGTATCTCGTATCTCGTATCTCGTATCTCGTATCTCGTATCTCGTATCTCGTATCTCGTATCTCGTATCTCGTATCTCGTAACTTTACTCTTTCCCCTCGTAACTTTCCCCTTTCCCCTTGTAACTCGCTAACTTCCCTACATTAAAAAAGGCTACACACTGTGTAGCCTTTGTACTTAAAGGAATTTTAAATTAAATATCAAAGCGATCGGCATTCATTACTTTTACCCATGCGTCGACAAAGTCTTTCACAAAACGCTCTTTGTTGTCGTCTTGTGCGTAAAACTCTGCGTAAGAGCGTAGGATTGAGTTTGAACCAAACACTAAATCAACGCGTGTTGCTGTCCATTTAGTTGCACCTGTGCTGCGCTCGACAATATCGTAAAGACCATTGCCTGTTGGCTTCCATGTGTAAGCCATGTCAGTTAGGTTTACGAAAAAGTCTGTGCTAAGTGTGCCTACATTATCTGTAAACACGCCATGCTTAGAGCCGCCGTGGTTAGTGCCAAGTACACGCATACCACCAACAAGAGCGGTCATTTCTGGTGCAGTTAAGCCCATTAATTGCGTACGCTCCAACATTAGCTCTTCTGCTGAAACAGCGTAATCTTCCTTGAGCCAGTTGCGGAAACCATCATGAATTGGCTCAAGTACGTCGAACGAGTCTGCATCTGTCATCTCGTCCGTGGCATCACCACGACCCGGCGCAAATGGTACGGTTACATCAACACCCGCGGCTTTTGCTGCTTGTTCAACCGCAGCTGTACCACCTAAAACAATTAAGTCAGCTAGGCTTACTGGTTTACTTAAACTCGCTTGTACTGACTCAAGTGCGCTTAATACTTTAGCTAAACGCTTTGGTTCATTACCCGGCCAATCTTTTTGCGGCGCTAGGCGAATACGTGCACCATTTGCACCACCACGATGGTCTGAACCACGGTAAGTACGGGCGCTATCCCATGCTGTAGTGATTAAATCAGCTTGGCTTACACCACAGTTAAGTAGCTTGGTTTTAAGCTCGCTAATTTCGCTGTCTGATAAGGTGTAATCCACCGCTGGGATCGGATCTTGCCAGATCAGATCTTCGCTTGGTACATCGGCACCCAAATAACGTGATTTAGGACCTAAGTCGCGGTGCGTCAGCTTGAACCATGCACGTGCAAACACATCACTAAAGTATTCAAAATCATCGTTAAAACGCTCGATAATCTTACGATAGGTTGGGTCCATCTTCATTGCCATATCGGCGTCGGTCATGATTGGGTTTAAACGAATTGATGGATCTTCAACATCAACTGGTTTGTCTTCTTCTTTAATATCAATTGGCTCCCACTGCCATGCACCTGCTGGGCTCTTCTTAAGTTCCCACTCGTAGTTAAGCAGCAAGTAGCAATAACCGTTATCCCATTTGGTTGGGTGAGTTGTCCACGCGCCTTCGATGCCCGACGTCATGGTATCGCGACCAATACCGCGTGAATTATGATTGTTCCAACCTAGGCCTTGCTCAAACACATCAGCCGCTTCTGGCTCAGGGCCAACGTTTTCTTCGCTACCATTACCATGAGTTTTACCCACGGTATGACCACCCACTGTAAGTGCGGCAGTTTCTTCGTCATTCATTGCCATACGGGCAAATGTTTCGCGAACTTGTTCAGCCGTTTTAAGCGGATCAGGATTACCATTCACCCCTTCTGGATTTACATAAATTAAGCCCATTTGTACTGCTGCCAATGGGTTTTCCATAGTGTCTGGTTTTTCTACATTTGAATAGCGCTCATCACTAGGTGCTAACCATTCTTTTTCAGCGCCCCAGTAAACGTCTTTTTCTGGATGCCAAATATCTTCGCGACCACCCGCAAAGCCAAAAGTTTTTAAACCCATTGATTCGTAAGCCATATTACCGGCTAAGATCATTAAATCAGCCCAAGAAAGTTTGTTACCGTATTTCTTTTTAATTGGCCAAAGTAAACGACGTGCTTTATCTAAGTTGGCGTTATCTGGCCATGAATTTAATGGTGCAAAGCGTTGGTTACCCGTACCACCGCCGCCGCGACCATCTTCTAAACGGTATGAACCCGCAGAGTGCCACGCCATACGGATCATTAAACCACCGTAATGGCCCCAGTCAGCAGGCCACCATTCTTGGCTTTCGGTCATTAGGTTTTTTAAATCGGTTTTAACGGCTTCAAGGTCAAGAGATTTGAATGCTTCTGCGTAATTAAAGTCTTTGCCGTAAGGATTCGTTTTGCTGTCGTGTTGATGAAGAATGTCGAAATTGAGTGCGTTTGGCCACCAGTCGGTATTTGATTGAGCGGTGACAGTGTTACTACCATGCATTACCGGGCACTGGCCCGTTTTTCCATTACTCATTATGTGCTCCTCATAAGCTAAAAATATGACGAAACGCTAAAAAGTCGCTTTTATTCCTTTCGTCATAAAGAGAGATTTTCTAATAGTTATGAATAACTAATAGCAAATAAGTTCCTGTTGTTTAAAACTATAGGAGTTGTACTTTGATAAAGCTAGATTAAGAACATGGTTTTAAATCGATTGCACCGATAGAAAAATCTGATTTGATTCATTTTGCAAAACCGTCCATTTTATAAGGGTATTATTAAACAGCGAGTAGCCCTTATGAAAACCATTAATCCTGACGTTGCTAGACAACTAAGCATTAACTTTTTTATCGCCAATCTGCCTATTTTGATGTTAACGGGGCTGGTAGTTGCTTCGCTTGTCGGGCTAACCTTTAGAAGCTCAGTATTGTTTTGGCTGGCGTTGTTAATCACACCTTTAAGCATTAATTATTTATATTCTAAAAAACGCATAAAACAGTTTTGCAAAGACAACAAATGCTCAGATATTTCTTGTCTTGCCAAGCAAACTGATTAATTTTTAATTTTATTACCCAGTCACCAGATTATTTAGCCTGCAACTTGTTTAAAAATTAATTAGTTATGCGAGTTTCATAGGTAGTTTGAAGGTGACAGTAACGCCGTTATTTGGCTTGCTATCGATGCTCACTTCACCTTGCAGTGCTTGCGTTGCAAGGTTATAAACTATCGACATACCCAAACCACTACCGCCATTGCCACGTTTGGTGGTGAAGAATGGCTCAAACACTTTATGCATTACATCTTCACTCATGCCATGTCCATTGTCTAAATAGCAAATAGAGTAGGTATCGCTTTGTTTATCAACGGTTACTGATATTGTTATTTTATTTTGATCTCTGCCCACAAACCCATGTACACAACTGTTGTTAACAAGATTCAGAAAAATTTGGCTTAATGCCCCAGGTACAGTTATTAGCTTAAGGTCGTCATTACATTGAATATCGACTTCGATATTATGACTTCGGGTCAATGGCATTAAACTATGTAAAATATTTTCAAGGTAGTCTTTGATGTTTGTTTCAAGTAAGTTCAAAGATGATTGGTCAACAGCAGTTTGCTTAAAATCACTAATTAGCTTTGCCGCGCGCTCAAGATTTGCAAAAGAAATCTTAAAACATTCATTTAAGTGATTCATTCCTTCAAGTAATGCCGTTTTAGTTAAGGTATTAGACTCTATTAATTTATTTAAGGTATTAAGTTTATCTTTTGCGGAGCTATTCGCGGTGACTGCAATGCCAATTGGGGTATTTACTTCATGTGCTATACCCGCTACAAGGTTACCAAGCGAAGCCATTTTTTCTGATTCGATCAACTTTTCTTGCATGGTCGTCAATTCAGATAAGGTCACTTCGAGCGTGCGAGTACGCTCTGCCACCCGCTGCTCTAATAATTGATTGGCACGTTCAAGCTTTGCATTGGTTCGTTCATTTTCTTGAGCCGACAGTGCTCTGCCATATAAATCTGCTAATGCACCGATAAATGAACACTCATCTTCACTCCAGTGCCTTGCTCCACCAATATGCTCACAACAAAATATTCCGATCATTTTACCTTTATAGCGAATCGGCGCATCGAGCATAGCGCCAATATTAAGCGGTTTCAGGTAGCTTTCACTAAACTCAAAGGTGGCTGGATCGGTATGGGCATCTTCTGCGGTGATCGTTCGCTGGGTATCGAGCGCTTTAAAATATGCTGGATATGCATCGCGTGGAAGAACCAGTGTCTGAATTTCCTGATTATTTTCTCTATCAAGTAATAATCGGCATTCAATGGCGGTGTTTTCGGCATTTAAAAGCCAGATCCCAGCTCTGCCTATTTCTAGGCCATCAAGAACAGCATTAAGGATTAAGCGTTCAGCTAATTCAACATTGCCACTGTCAAGATCAGAGGAAATTGATACTCCATAGAGCAGTTGGACTAGTTGTTGGCGCATACCATCACCTTTTAGTTTTACATCAACTTAAGTCTAGACGAACATAGCCATTCTTAAAGACTTACTTTGAATTTTTAAAAAACCTTTTAGTATTAAGTGGTTGTTCAGATAGACACAGGTATATTTATACCTAACTCCTGTTGATACCCCTTACGACTTTATGTTGTTTAAGCAGTTTGGCCAGCTCTCCCCCGAGTTGGCTTTTTTTTGCCTAGTCCCCAGTGCTCACGCATGTTAAAGTGAACTTAGAATTCACTAAACATAAATAAGTTATGCGTTATATCTTAATTTTAATCACTTTTTTAATGAGCTTTCATACGCTAGCGGCAGCCCAAAATGAACCTGAAAACCGCCCAGCCCTTAGTGAAGCCGAACAACAACAAGCACTGAATAACCTTCAAGAACCAATGTATAAGCCTCTTTTAGAGCGTTATATTCTTGATGAGTTAAAAGCAGTTCGCCAAGATCAGCAAAAACTGAGAGAAGATGTCACTAAGCAAGTCACTCATACACAGTTAGATACAGCCGATCGCGCGTTAACCTACACGACAGACACCATCAATAATGTGTTTTTCATTATTACAATTACAGCCTCAATTTTGGTTTTAGTTGGTTGGAATTCACTGCGTGATGTGAAAAACAAAGTAGAAGATATTGTAAATACGCGTGTTAGTGCCATCACTAAAGAATACGAAGAGCGCTTAAAAGTTCTTGAAGAAAAACTACGTGAGCGATCTGAAGAGATCTTATTAAATCAGCAAAAAATCTCGATCACTAACGAAGTTCATTCACTGTGGATGCGTGCTAACTTAGAAAGTGATGTTGCAAATAAAGTAGAGATTTTTGACGAGATATTAAAACGTAAACCTGAAGACGTAGAAGCGATTGCTTATAAAGCAGATGCACTGTTAGAAATTAATGAAACGGGTGAGGCTATTGAGCTATGTAATCAAGCCCTCGAAATAGACAGTGACTATGGCTATGCATACTGGCAACGTGCGTGTGCTTATGCATTACTTCATAAACATGCTGATGCGATGGCCGATATTCGTATGGCACTTGAATACTCACCAAACCTTCGTAATGAGCTATTACACGAAAGCGCTTTTGCCAGCCTTCACGACAACGACAGCTTTAATTCGTTGTTAAATGAAACGGTTTAGCCTAACCCCATGTAGCAGCGGGTTTATCCCGCTGTAGGCTCTAGGATTTAGGTGCTAGGTGCTAGGACGCGATGTAAAATCGCTGGCTTTTAGCCGTTAGAGGTCAGATATTAGATGTCAGTCGAACGGAGGGGTTGGTTAGTTCGAGTGTTTTTCTCTGCAATGAAGACCTTGTTCGAGGCATTGTAGGAGGTACTTTAGTGCCGAATTGAACGTAGAAATGAGCGGTCAGTCAGACGCGCGAAACAAGTTTCATGACTACGTGTAGCAGCGGGTTTATCCCGCGTCATAGGAGCTAGGATTTAGGCCCTAGGACGCGATGTAAAATCGCTGCTACAGACTCGCACCTCGTTACTCGCATCTTTCCCCTTGTAACTTGCTAACTTTACTCTTGCTAACTTGAACCCACTAACTTTCACCCATAAAAAAAGAGCAGCTAGGCTGCTCTTTTTTCTATCGAAAGAATAACACTTTGGTTATTTTGCCGTTTTCGACTTGATAACTAGTTACAAACTCGGCTCGCTTATCAACGACTTTGGGATCCTCAGAACAAGTCTCTGATAGTTCATGATCAATCACTATATTACCGTGCACAATACGTTTTATCGGTGAAGACTTAATGCACTTTAATTTTTTAAACATAATACCGTATCGTGCAATTAGCTTTTCTTTACCGGTAAACATAAGCTCATTAGGAAACGTATAAAACTCTACATTTTCATCATACATTTTGATAAATGCATCGATATTACGAGCGTTGTACGCTGCAATAACTTGCTCGATTACAGCCATAGATTCTCGTGACTGACGAGCTTTTTCTTGCTGTTTGGCTGTTAAGGCTTCTTTAGCTTGGTTTACTGCTTTTGTTGCTTCAGCAACTGCTTCTTGCTTTTCAGCTGCGGTTTTAGGTTGCACAGCAGGTGCCGGGTTAACAGAGCCTATTACCTTACTATCATCAGCTTCGGCAACCGTCGCGGTTGCTGCTTCTTTCTTTTCAGTGTCCTTATTAACGGCTTCTGGTTTAGTTACTTCAGTTTGGCTTGTAATTACCGCAGAGCTTTCGCTCTCTGTAGCTTTGTCTTCAATAAATTCTAAACGTGCAACATCTTTCTTTTCTGTTTTTTGTTCGGTTTGTTGCTGGCTTTGTTCACTAGTTTGGTCACTAGCAAAAACCTGCCATGTGAATAGTAAACTGATGGCAAAAAATAACGGTTTCATAATTTTCCTAAATGCATCATGCCTCAATAAAGGCGCTAAGGTAGCAAATTATAGCTGTTTGGCATAGTTTTTTACCAATATTGCTCTACTGTGATCTGCCCAGGTTCACGACGTCTATTGCGGCTAAAACCAAGCTCTAACAAAATAGCTGTAGTATCTTTTACCATTTCTGGATTACCGCAAATCATAAACTGTGTGGTGTCGGGAGCTACAGGACGGTCTATAACTTGAAATAAACGACGGTCTTTGATCACATCCGTGATCCGGCCATTAAATCCCACTGTGGCTGACTCTCGGCTGACTACAGGCGAATAGTAAAGATTTGGGTACTGATGCTGTAGCGCTTTGATTCGCTCTTGATAGCTTAAGTCCTCGTTAAAACGTACACCATGCACCAAATGAACATGCTCAAACTTTTGCCACACTTCACCCTGCTCTAATATTGAAATAAAAGGTCCAAGTGCCGTTCCTGTGCTCAGCATATATAGCTGTTCACTGCTTGGCACTTCATCAAGGGTAAAAAAGCCTGTAGCACGACGCTCAATTGTTACTGAGTCGCCCGGCTTTAATTGTGCAAGCTGTTGAGAAAGTTGTCCGTCTTTAACATTAATCAGATAAAACTCAAGATCAGGATTATTTGGTGCATTCACGTAAGAATATGCGCGTGCTACGCGTTTATCACCCACTTGCATTGCAAGCTTTGTAAACTGCCCAGCCGTGAATGGCTCTACATCGGCATTAACAATTAAGCTAAATAATGAGTCGGTCCACCATTTAACGTCTTTAACTTTTGCTTCAATCCAATTAGACATATAAACCCTCGAGTATTGTTCCTCTATTAAAGGTGGCAACAATTGCTTTAATTTTCAAGTTTTAAGGGGGAGTTGCGAGATGCAAACTGGATTTTATGCGAGATAAATACGCAGCTATAAAAAAAGCCGCATAAATGCGGCTTTGAGGTTAGTCTCACTTCACTTTGGGCGTGTTTCCAAATTTCAGTGAATACGTTACCAAGGAACTTATTTAAATTGATTCTAAAGCAATTTTAACCATTTCGTTAAAAGTGCTTTGACGCTCTTCACTTGGTGTTGCTTCACCAGTGATTACGTGGTCACTAACAGTAAATAGTGCCATCGCTTTTGCGCCATACTCAGCGGCTACGCCGTACATGCCAGCTGTTTCCATATCAACAGCAAGTACGCCTAGCTTGTCTAATTCTTGATAGAATGTGTTATCTGCTTGATAGAATGTATCTGTAGTAAATACATTACCTACCTTTGCTTCAATGCCTAATTCTTTTGCTGCGTTTACGCCGTTAAGTAATAAACCAAAATCAGCAATAGCCGCAAAGTCGTAACCACGCACGCGTGCACGGTTTACATTTGAATCTGTGCTTGCACCTTGTGCAAAGATAACGTCACGGATTTTGATGTCGCTACCAATACCGCCACAGGTACCAATACGAATTAGATTTTTAACGCCGTAACTAACGATCAATTCACGGGCATAAATTGACATTGATGGAATACCCATCCCAGAGCCCATAATACTCACTGGTTTACCTTTGTAGGTACCGGTAAAACCATACATATTACGAACGCCTGTTACTTGTTTTGCGTCATCTAAAAAGTTTTCAGCAATGTATTGAGCGCGAAGCGGATCACCCGGCATTAATACCGTTTCTGCAAATTCGCCTACATTGGCACTGATATGAGGAGTACTCATTATTGGTTTCCTTTTTTGTTCGCTAATAGCTCATTTTTAAAGCTATCACCGTATTCAAGTGCAGGAAGATTAAACCACTGGGCAAGGGTTTGACCTATGTCTGCAAAACTAGCTCGTTCTCCAAGCGGGGTGTTTGTCATTCCCGGTTGGTAAGCAAGGACTGGCACGTATTCACGTGTATGGTCAGTACCTGCTGCTGTTGGATCACATCCGTGATCGGCAGTGATGATTAACACATCATCGCTATTTAGCTGATTTAAGATGGTTGGTAGGTAATCATCAAACTCTTTTAATGCTTTAGCATAGCCGACTGCATTACGGCGATGACCGTACTTTTCATCAAAATCAACTAAGTTTGTAAAAATCAAACTATGATCAGGTGCACTTGCGATGACTTCTGAGGTTTTCTCAAGTAAGTTCATCAGCCCTGGTGCTTTATGTTTTTGGGTGATGCCTTGATGCGCATAAATATCGGCAATTTTACCAATACTTATCACTTCACCGCCGTCTTGCGATAATTTATCAAGCAAGGTTGGCGACGGTGGTAGCACCGAATAGTCACGACGATTACCTGTGCGGGCAAAATCGTCACGGCTCGAACCCAAAAATGGCCGCGCAATCACTCTTCCTATGTTCATTTCATCAAGCAGCGCCCGTGCGATTTCGCAAACCTGATAAAGTTTCTCCAGTCCAAATGATTCTTCGTGCGCGGCTATTTGAAACACGCTATCAACTGAGGTGTAGCAAATCGGCATGCCGGTTTGCATGTGCTCTTCACCTAGTTGTTCTAAAATGGTTGTTCCTGAGGCATAGCAGTTACCTAAAATGCCCGGAATACCAGCACGAGCAATTAGCTCGTCAACAAATTCTTGTGGAAAACACGGCTGTGTGTTTGGGAAGTAACCCCAATCAAATAACACAGGTACGCCGGCCATTTCCCAATGACCTGAAGGCGTGTCTTTACCACTTGACAACTCTTTAGCGTAACCCCATGCGGCAATAGGTGCTTGGCGGTCACTGACTAAACAAGGTTCTTTACCTGCGGCTTCGCATGCATCAGCTAAACCTAAACGGGTAAGATTAGGTAGCGATAACTGCTCACCGGTTTCTTCTGCATAGGCTTTAAGTAAATGAGCAAAGGTATTTGCGCCTACATCACCAAACTTCTCTGCGTCGGGTGCTGCGCCAATTCCTAGGCTATCTGCCATTAAGATAAGTGCTCTTGCCATGGGTACCTCGTTATCAATATGTGGCTACTTTATATGCTCTTCGAATTTTTGGTACAGGACATAAGTCCTGTTTCATAAAACAGAAACATTATAAATTTGCATCTCTAAGCGAAGCAAAAGAGATTAATCGTGTCTTTTTTGCTATTGTGATCTACCTAACAATGTTTCCTTCTGTGTGGGCGAGAACTTTAGTGACACGAACAATTATAGCTATTGCTGGCGCATCTGCGTCGGGCAAGTCTCTTTTTAGCAAGACGATTTATAACGAATTAGTCAATGAGCTTGAACCGGGCGCGATCGCAGTGATCGAAGAAGATGCTTATTACAAAGATCAGTCGCATTTGCCGTTTGACCATCGAACGCAAACAAATTACGACCATCCTGATGCTTTCGAGCATGAGCTTTTGCATGAGCACTTACTTCAGTTGCGCGCTGGAAAATCAGTAGACGTACCAACTTATGACTATGCAATGCACACCCGCAGCGATGAATCGCGTCGAGTGGCACCTGCAAAAGTACTTATCGTTGAAGGTATTTTGCTACTGAGTGATCCGGCACTTCGAAAAGAATTTGATATTAAGGTGTTCATTGATACACCGTTAGATATCTGCCTTATGCGCCGTATGCAACGAGATATGGAGCAGCGTGGCAGAACATTACAGTCCGTTGTTGATCAATATCAAGCGACAGTGCGACCTATGTTTTATCAGTTTATTGAGCCATCAAAGCACAAAGCTGATCTCGTAGTCACACGCGGCGGTATGAATCGCGTTGCCATTGATATAATTAAAAGTAAAATAAAATATTTACTGCAACAATAACAACGGGAAATAGTCAGTATGACGACATTTATGAGCTTAGTAGGCATTGTTGTGCTACTAGCCATTGCTTTCGCGGCTTCAACGAACCGTAAAGCAATTAATTTAAGAACAGTAGGCATCGCCTTCTTGCTACAAGTGCTAATTGGTGGCTTTGTCTTGTTCTTCGAAGTGGGTAAAAACGTACTGGCAAGTATGTCTCGAGGAGTGTCATCAGTTATTGGTTATGCCAATGACGGGATTAGCTTCTTGTTTGGCTCACTGGCATCGCAAGATACCTTAGGGTTTATTTTTGCGATACAAGTATTGCCCGTTATTGTGTTCTTCTCAGCACTGGTTGCTGTGTTGTATCACATCGGGGTGATGGATTGGATAATCAAGATTCTAGGCGGCGGCTTACAAAAGCTATTGAAAACCTCGCGCCCTGAATCGCTTTCTGCAACCGCCAATATTTTCGTTGGCCAAACAGAAGCACCATTGATTGTTAAACCATTTATCGCCAGCATGACTAAGTCAGAGCTATTTGCGGTAATGGTAGGTGGCCTTGCTACCGTAGCTGGTTCAGTTATGGCAGGTTACGTAACAATTGGTGTAGAGCTTAAATACTTAATTGCAGCCAGCTTTATGGCAGCACCGGGTGGCTTCTTGATGGCAAAAATGATTGTGCCAGAGACAGAAACACCAAAAGAAGATTTAGCAGATTTAGAGATACAAGAAGAAAAACCGGTTAACGTAATTGATGCAGCAGCATCAGGTGCCGCAAACGGTATGCAACTAGCACTAAATGTAGGTGCGATGTTACTTGCTTTCGTAGCACTTATTGCACTTCTAAATGGGCTATTAGGCGGTATTGGTGGTTGGTTTGATCACCCAACATTAACGCTACAAGAAATTTTAGGTTACGTATTCGCTCCAGTGGCATGGTTATTAGGTGTACCGTGGAACGAAGCAGTAATCGCAGGCAGTTTTATAGGTCAGAAGGTTGTAGTTAACGAATTTGTTGCTTACCTCGACTTTATTAATTATCGCGATACGTTAAGCGCGCACACACAAGCGATTGTCACATTCGCGTTATGTGGGTTTGCTAACTTATCATCGATAGCAATTTTACTAGGTGGATTGGGCGGTATGGCGCCTGGTCGGCGAAAGGATATCGCACGCTTAGGGCTCAGAGCAGTGTTAGCAGGATCTATGGCTAACCTCATGAGTGCAGCAATTGCAGGTTTTTTCCTCTCGCTAGCTTAGAAACTTAATGAGATGAGCCGTAGTTGCAAAACAATAGGATAGAACTTTAAGGGGTTAAAGGTCTATCTGACTTGAACGATACTTCACCAAGGGCCGCAAGGCCCTTTTATCGTTTTTATGTGCTAAGATTTATTTACTAAGTCTTTTTAAGTATCCGCATGAACCGTTTTCAACTTTTTATACTGATATTTTTTCTCAGTTGGCCTGCCTTCAGTACACCTACACTTACGGTTGTCACTGAGCTTTCTCCGCCAAATCAAACGTTAATTAATAATCAAGTAACAGGTGACAGCACCGAGTTAGTCAAAGCTATTTTTGCTAAAGCAAATTTACAGGCAAATATTGAGCTCTATCCGTGGGCACGTGCTTACAACATGGCACTAAAGAAACCGAACACACTTATTTTTAGCATGGCTAAAACTCCCGAACGAGAAGCTCTATTTCATTGGATTGGAGAAATAGCAACTTATCAAATGGGCTTTGTTAAATTAAGCTCTCGCAGCGATATAAACATCACCTCAAACGAGCAGGCTAAACAATACAAGATTGCCGTGCAACGACATGACCTAGCTGCTCAGCGCTTAACTGAGCGAGGTTATGTCGTGGTATATACCTCAGACATCACTAAATCATATCAGTTATTAATGGCGGGCAAGGTCGATTTAATTATTGATGATAAAAATTATATAAGTGCAATGGCTGAGCAGCTAGCACTAGATGAGGCTCGCTTTAGCTTTGCTTACGCTATCGACTTTTTAACTATGAAAGGTTATTTAGCTGCAAGCCTAAATACGCAGCCAAGCTATATTAAGGCGCTTAAACAAGCGTTTGTTGAGGTTTCAAAAACAACCCAATACCAAAACGTGATGATGACAACAAACTAGCTTTACTCTATTGGGACAAAATAATCTGCAATATATTTTTCGAGTAAACCGCGCTGAATCAATCGATCATAACTTGCCTGTAGTTTTGATAATACCTCATCAGGGATATCTTTATTAAGAGCTAAAAAGTTACCTTGTGTTCTCTCAAGCGGTAACTCAACCAGTTTGACAACCTCTTGCCCATAATGGCCGTATTGCATTAATAAATACCGGAATGACAACTCAGAGCCAACAATTAGTTCAACTTTGTTTTTTAAAAACAGATTTATACATTCGTAGTAATGACTTACTTTTAATAAGTTCTTATCTGCTTTAAACCCTAAGCTCTCTAAAAAGTTTTCGTAAATACTCTCTCTAACAGTACATACGCTATATTCTTTTACTTGTGCTAGGTCACGCGGGTTGATGTGCTCATTAGATTTGAGGCGATAAAAGAAGTTTTTTGATGACGCAAGCGGGCCTATCCAATTAAATAGTGCTTCTCTGTCGGTAATACGCGCAGTTGACACTAAACCAGACAATGGCTTTTTTTGCGCTAAATGATAGGCTCTAGGCCAAGGCAATAGCTCAAATTGACACTCAATCTCTGCATCCACACACATTGCCCTAACAAACTCTAGGTTAATACCCTCTAGGTGACCTTTGTTGGAAAAGTTATAGGGTGGAAATTGCTCTGTATAAATGGTGATAGTTTGTTTTGCCATCAAACTCGGAGCAAAGCTAAGACAAGCTAAAAACAAATACTTTATGATAATTCGTACATCCTCATTAGATAGCCGAATTAAATATAGAAATATTCATATCTTCAGTCAATTTTTAGGCACAAAAAAAGCAAGCCGTAGCTTGCTTCTTCTTAATATTTACTTTTCAGCAAATATTATAACGGAGTGATGTTATCCGCTTGTGGGCCTTTTTGACCTTGTGAAAGAGTGAACTCTACACGTTGGCCTTCAGCTAAAGTTTTGAAACCGTCGCTTTTGATAGCGCTGAAGTGTGCAAACACGTCTGGGCCATTTTCTTGCTCGATGAAACCAAAACCTTTAGATTCGTTAAACCACTTAACTGTACCTGATACGATGTTAGACATAGTATTATTCCTGATATAAAAAAATTAAACATGCCCTAATGGGCGGGTGTAGCAAAAAATGAGATGGTACTTAAAAACTTCAGGACGGTACTACAAGTATTACTTATACAACAACGAAATAAAGATTTATTAATTACACGCTTTCTTTCTAGCTGGTGCCTACTATATAGAGTTACTTGAATAAGTCAAACACTATCGAAATTAAAACTCAAACTCTAAAGCCAAGCGAAAGCTATGGTCGCGGCCTGATTGCGATAATTCGCTTATAAATCCTGCTTCCCATTTTAATTGACGCTTCGCACTAAAACGATGCAAACCAATAAAACCAGGGCCCACACCAAAAAAGTCCTCGCCAGCATAAACTTCTATTGATGGCTGAAATGCAGAGCGATAGCGATAACGGTACTGCAAACGGAACTCACTTTCCCATTCATTTTCTATATCAGCCCCCCACTCATACACTAAAAATGCATTCATAGTCAGGCTAGTACGACCAAACTCTTTTTCCCATAAAAAGCCAGTCGTCGCTTCGTATGCATCTATAGTGTGCTGCTTTTCAAGTTCAAATAATGCCCCCCAATCTGCCCATAAACGCCCTTGTTCTACAAGTTGCCAACGTAACTCCACCTCATATGAAGATAAGCCAAAGTCACCGTTATCATCGCGCTCGCCAACTAAATACCCTTCAAGGCTCATGGTGTCGTTAATTGCACCACCAAAACCTGCGCGCTGTGCAAGCACATTACCGTTATCGGTTTGCCTAGACACTAAACGCCACTCAACTTCACGTTCAAAAGGTAACACGTAAGGGTGATATACTTTATCAACGACCATGCCATCTGCATGGACAACGTGTGCAAAGCAAATTGCAAACAGATAGCTAAAACTGATTATTAAGAACCGCATACAGGCTCCTTTTTATGTTTAACTTTTAGAGCGCGAGCCAAGGCAATAAATACGGCGCTCGCAATTACATATACCCAAAGCGCGGTTTTACTTGGCGTGGCTTCGTAACCGACTAAGGCTTTTAGCACCCGGCCAAGTTCTGAGTTTTCGGCTAAAAAGTTGCGCCAATCTAGATAGCTTGAAGTCACATCAATTAAATCGACCTGACTCGCTAAATCAAGAAATATTAATAACTTTGCTGTTGCATTTAAGGCAAGCAATACAATCAATGGCTGCATTTTTGCTCGTCTGGCAACACTTTCCAGCAAAAAGAACAATAAAATACCAAAGCTGACACAAATTCCTATTCCTAGAAAAGTGCCAAGCAGTAAAGGCTCAGCAGCATCTTTATTGTGCCAAAAACTGACTAGGTAAATCATGTAATGGCTCAAATATAGGGTCATTGTTGCAATGAGAGCAGCAGCGGCGGCTACAGTGTTTTGTTGACAACTGATTAATGCAGCAACAAAAATCATGATACATAGCAACATTTGAATGAACTCTAAACCACGGTGTTCAAACAACTGGCTCATCGTCGCCGCACCTTGTACAAATAGCAAACTAATAATGGTGCCAATAACAGCATATAGACCTAATTGTCGCTGATTAAGAGGTACTATCAACCTGAGTAACACGGCTAAAATCACAACCGGTAAAAGCTGATTAATGCTCATTAATAAACTAGTTATCAGCATTATCTACCTCCGTAGCCACAACCGTTCCTCGGGCCGTATTAGGAGAAAATTCGCCAAAAAAGTCATAACGGCCAGGGCTTAGTGGGCCGATATAAATCACACTGGTTCGGCCAGGATAAAGCACTTTTTCGCGGTTTAAATCAAAGCTATCGAACTCTTCAGGAGTGCTATCTTGATTTTCGATGAGTAAACGTAGCTTTTTATTGGCAGGTACTTTTATTTCAGCGGGATAAAACAAATGATCTTTTAAGATCAGTTTGTATTCTTTGGCACAAGCAAGCCAAGATGACATACACAATAACATAGACAGTGCAGCAATCCATTTATTCACTGACGTCTCCTTGCATAAAGGACACGCTCACTCGCAAGCCGCCAAGGTGGCTGTCTGCTAAAGTAATATCAGCGTTATAAATCGATACTATATGTTCAACAATGGCCATACCAAGCCCAGCTCCTTGCTCACCCGATGGATGTTTATCACCACCCACGCGATAAAAGCGATTAAAAATGCGCTGTTTTTGAGCTTCATCAATACCGGGTCCCGAGTCATCTATTTGCCAGACAAAACGATTATTTTCGGTTTTCAGGGTAATACAAATCTCTCCCACAGCTGGGGTGTATTTTATGGCGTTACTCAGTAAATTGCCAAACAAAGTAACCAAGGTAAATTCGTCACCAGCAATAATAAAATCATCGCCATCAATGCTGATGGTATGCTCTTTTTCGTCTATACGATCATAAAGTTGTGCAACAACTTGCTGGCTAATTTCTAACACCGACACTGAACTAAATTGCGCCTGCCATTGCTCTGGATAAGTCCGCCCTAAAATTAGCATCTGCTCAACGATATTGCTCAACTTATCAACGCCTTTTTCCATCGCATCAAGCTCAACACTATCGACACCTTGGGCAACTAAATTATGTACATTTATTTTTAAACTACTCAGCGGCGTGCGCAGTTCATGGGCTGCATCAGAGGCAAAAAAGCGCTCTCGTAAATAGGCACTTTCAACCCGTTTAAATAGGTCGTTTAAGCGGCTAATTACGGGTTTTATTTCTTGCTCTGGGGTTTGCCAAGGGATAGCCGTAAAGTCATTTGCCTGACGATGTTTAAGTTGATTCGACAACCGAGTTAGTGGCGCAAGCCCTTGTTTTACAAACACACTAATAAGGAGAGCAAGGATAGGCACACTCCATAACAGCGGCGTCATGGCCGATAAAATTACAGTTTCGGTGAGCGCCACTCGCTTACTCAAAGGCTCAGCGATAAGCACTCGCTTATTACCTTCGCTTAAGCGATACACTTTGACTCGTTGCCCGGCCAAGTTCTCAACGCTAAACCCGGTTTGCCACTGACTTTGATTTATAGCGTTATTCTGCAATGACTTTGAGCTTGAGGCCAAGCTGTCATCAACCCAAACTTGAAATAATAACTGCGGTAAATCACTCGTATAAGCTGGGGTTTCATTACTAAGTGGTTGCTCGATTAACACATGCGCCAACGTTACCAGCTCGTTATCGAGCAGCGCTTCAGCCTGATTCATGCTTTCACGATAACCTTTAGTAAAAGCCAAAAAACAGGTTAGGATCACCATGGATAAGATAAGTAATGTCAGTCTTTTACGAATTGACACTAGCGTTTACCCACCACATAACCAATACCACGCAAGGTTTTAATAAACTCTTTTGGGAATTTTTTACGCAAGTGATGAATGTGCACTTCGATGGTATTTGACCCCACCTCTTCGCCCCATTCGTATAGTTTACTTTCTAACTGTTGTTTTGATTGCACGCGACCTTGGTTTTCTAGCAAGGCTTTAAGGAGCATAAACTCTTTGCGCGGCAAGTTTACCGGCTCATCTTGAAATCTTACGGTAAATGCGGCGGTGTCCATTTCAACATCGCCAACTTTTAAGGTGCTGGTTTGAGCTTGGGTCAATCGCCGACTAGCAACCCGAAGACGTGCAAATAACTCTGCGGGATCGAAAGGTTTTGCAAGATAATCATCAGCACCTAAATCTAGCCCCATGACTTTATCATCAATACTACCGCGAGCGGTTAAAATCACCACCGGCAGGTTTTTACGATGCTTTTTGATGTGCTTTAGAATGTCGATGCCATCACCGTCTGGTAGTCCTAAATCAAGGACTACCAGCTCAATTTCATCATTTTGCAGCCATTGCATCGCTGACTTAACGGTTGCACTGTGTTCAACACTATAACCTTGTTGACGTAAAGAACGACACAGGCCTTCTGCCACTAAGTGGTCGTCTTCAACGAGCAATAAATGCATAGCTTATCTCTTTAATTTTTTCTCTACCTTAGCCAATAGTTTAGTAATTTCTTGTTGGCGGTAAAGGTCTGCCTTTGGTCTATCAGGGCGCGCTGGCGCTTGCTGAGCTACTAATAAAAATTCTTTAGCTGACTGATACTTATGCTCATCATATAAAAATGACGCATATAAATAATTACTATCGATTCCATAAGGATTTAGCTCAAGGGCTTTTTTAAACAGTTTTTTGGCTTCATCATCATCACCAAAGCCAATTGGCCAACCTGGCACTTTGCCGTATAAAGTTGCCAAACTTGTATAAGCCGAACCATTCAGTGCTTGTGGATCAAGCTTAAGCGCTTTTTCAAATTGTGCTTTGGCATCTTTTGCAAGACCCAGCGCACCTAATCCCCCTTTCGCACCTGCATAGCTCGATAACACGATACCGTACCAAATATGGCTTGCCGCTTGCTGATCGTTCGCTTTTGTAAACTCTGCGGTTTCATTCGCTAACTTTTCAAAGGCATCTAGCTGCGCATCGTCAACTAATTCGTAATTAACCACAGCCCATTGCTTTTGCACCGAACTTAAATCGCTATTAAAGTCGGCTTTTGCAGGCGCAGCCATGATAACAGCTATCATCATTAGAGCTTTAAAATTTAGTTTAGTCATAATCATTCACCTTAATCAATTTAGTTGGCAAAAAAACTTTTAATTTTAGGAAGTTGTTTTGCTATTGCGTTATCAACTAATGATGGAAATGCCCCGTTAATACGAGCAAATAATGTTTCTGGGAAGCCGATAAAACGGCGACGTTTTTTGGATTTAATTAAATCTATTAATGCATCAGCCACTTTTTCAGGCGGGTCCATGGTGTTACCCAACTCTTTGTTCATCGCACGTACTTGCGGCGAATTAATCGCGGTATCGGTGGCACGAGGCGCTAAGTACAATACTTTCACATCACTGTGACTAAGCTCTCTGGCAAGGGCTTCGGTCATTCCTCTAAGGCCAAACTTGCTGGCACAGTACAAGGTTTGATATGGATAGCCGATGCTGCCAAACGATGAACCTATATTCACAATCGTGCCTTTATTACGGGTAATTTGTGGTAAAAACAGCTGACACAATTTAATAGGTACATTTAGATTAATATTTAACAGATGATCAATTTGCTGCTCGCTTATTTCACTAAAGCCTTGCATCACATTAACGCCCGCGTTATTGATAAGCAGCGTTGCGCCGCCAATTTGCTGGGCAAACTTAGCAAGATCATTGCGAGATTCACTGTTACTTAGGTCGGCTTGAAAATACTCAGCGTCATTGCCGCACTCCAATTGCAATGCAGCAAGTTGCTTTATATTTCGGCCTACCAATAATACACGCCAACCTTCTTTTGCAAGACGAAGGGCAATGGCACGGCCAATGCCCCCTGTCGCACCGGTTAGCAGACACACTGGGCTACTCATGCGCTTTGCTCCAAGTCAGCCTCGCTAAAGAAAGGTTCTGAATCGAGGTCACGGAAAATATTGCCGTACAGTTTATAAAAACATTTTGCGGCGTGAATAATCGCTTGCTGATCGTCCTCGTTATCTATTTTGTTCATCAGATTTTCGAAAAACTTCACGTGCTCAATATCAAGAGCACCATGCGAGGTAAGGTAGGTAAACGCCTTTTTAGGTAAACCTACAACCTCACGGATTTGCCCCGCTGCATTATCGGCTAAGGCAATCGAGGTGCCTTCAAGCACATGCACCATGCCAAAGAAGGCCAATGGGTTACCGCGATTTATTGTATCGTAGGCATACGACACCATTAATTCAGTCGAAAACTGTGGACGAGAATGACGCACTAACTCTTTATCAAAACCACAGGCTGCAATATCGTTTAGCACCCATTCTTGATGGCCTAACTCTTCTTCGATGTATTCTGCAACAGCTTCGCGCAGCCACTCTTGTTTATCGCTCAGCTTTGCCCCTACAGCCATTAGCAGTGGCACGGTGTGTTTAACATGGTGATAAGCTTGCGTTAAGAACGATGCGTATTCACTCAGGCTGACTTCACCTTTAAAAACGCGGCTAATAATTGGCGCAGCTAAAAGGTAGTCGCGCTCTTTCTGTGTTTCGGCTTGTAATGTATTGAAAAATTGACTCATGCTCGTCGCCTCTTGATAAAGTGCTGAAATCTCTGTAGCAAAAAATTGATTAATAACATCGCGTTTGGGGCGATTATTGCTGGTTAATAAACCTTGCGTGTGGCTCATAGGCTCTGCCATTCGATGCCACTTTTTGATCTGTGCGTATTCGGGTAGTTGCGCGTTTTGTGCCGCAATATGAGCAGCAAGTTCATCGTCACTCATCGCTTGGTTTGCATAGATAAGCGCAGCTAAAAATGCTTGGCCTTCGCCAATCACCACTGCTTGTTGTACCTGGCTGTGGCTAAGCAATAACGACTCTGGCCACTCGGCACTGATATTGCGCCCAAAGCTGGTGATCAGCTGATTTTTCAAGCGACCTTGAATAACCAAGCGGCCTGCTTGCTCAGTGACGAGATCGCCAGTTGCATACCAATCGTCGGCACTTTGCGCTGCTTGACCTAAGTACCCTAAAAACAATGAGCCTTTGATATAAAGCTGACCATTTTCAATTTTGTATTGGATATGTTTGAGAACTCGCCCTGCGGTGTCGATGTCGTCATCATCGCGCGTGTTTAGGCTCACCACCGATGAAGACTCAGACAAACCATAGCCTTGATAAACCGGTAAACCGAACTCTCGGGCTTGCTTAATAAGTGCTTGGCTTACAACCGCGCCACCCACTGCAATAAACTTTAAGCTTTTAGGTGCTTGCCAGCCTTGCTTTGCAAAAGCCACTAAACAAGTCAGCAACTCAGGCACTAAAATAAGGGTATTTGGCTCAGTGCGTTCAATGGCTGCTATTAATTTATGTGGCTCAAGTAACTGTGCGCCAGAAAACCCAAGTTCAGCTAAAGGCACTAAGTTAACCGTGCCACCCGCTAATAGCGGCGCATACACACCGGCTAAATTCTCAAGCAAAACCGGTAACGGCAGTAAACACAAATGGTTTGGTTTTTCTAAACCAATGCTTTGATAAAGTGATGTTGCCACCTGCAATTGACTCTCAAGCGATAAACACACACCTTTTGGTGTACCCGTTGAGCCCGACGTAAAGGTAATCTTTTGCGTGTTCGCAAAATAAGGAACTGGCTGTGTATTAGTCAATTGATAAACATATAAAGGGTAATGCTTACATACATCGACTAGCGCCACTAACCTTGCATGCTCACCTTCGTAAGCGCGGTCACATACAAATAGCCCAGCCCCACTGTTTTGCAAACCATACCCTATTTGCTGAGCCGTAAAAAACGTTGGTAGCGGAATTGCCACTCTTTTAAGTTCGCTAAGCGCAGCTTCTAATACACACCAAGCAGGTGTGTTATCTAATTGAAAGGCAACACCCTCGGCATTAAACTCAACCAAAGTAGCTAACAGACGAGTTACTTGTTCAGTAAAATCTTGTTTAGTTAGTGAGCGCACACCATTACTTTCATGGCAAACCATTAAGGTATCGCTATCTTTGTGTGGTAACTGTGTTAACCAGCTCATAACGCCTCCAAATAAACAGCCAATTCAAGGGATGACTGTAAGCACTGCTGTTTAATATTGAATAAAACTGGGGTGTTTAATACACGTTGATGTGCTTCGTTTAGGTCAACCACACAAATGGTTGGTTGGTTGTCGTAATAGCTACCCCAGCTTGCTGGATCTTGGAGTGCTTGTGCATTGGCAACACCGATTTCTTTGCAATTAACACCTAGCATTTTTAATAGCGCTCTGACTTTACGGGTTGCACAAAACACTAAATATTTTGCCCCTGCTTGATAGAGTGCTTCGTTCATTAAAACAAAATGTGCCAAGGTGGCTTTTCGATGCGTTGAGCATAAATTACCTAACTCAAAAATGTGCTCACGCTTGGCACCAACAAAGTGCTCAATAGACACAGGGAGGTATTGTTCAATAAACAAAGGTTGTGATGCAGAGCGAAGACCTAACGTACATACTTCATCATCAACATTTAGCTCACAAAGTAGCGGCATGAACTGCGAAATTTTCGCATCATAAGCTGCAGCAAAACCTTGCTTAATATTACTCTCAAGACGGTCACGGAACTGACCTCCTTCACGCGTGCAAACAAAGGCAGGCTCTTGAAGTTGAGTTTGATGTGATTGTTGAACTGAAAGCATAATTGTTCGCTCCACTTAGGTTATGTGTAAAATTTATCGAGCGAAACTTAAATAAAACTTAAGAAAAATTAATTTTTATAAATATTTTTCAACCTCATGAAATTTAATGTTTTTATTTTTTATAAAAACAAAAATGCCAGTCTAAATGACTGGCATTTTAATGCTTAAATTAACGTTAAACTTTGATTACTTAACGATGGTCATCTCTTTAAGTAGATTTTGAGCATTATCAACTTTATCCATCACCCACAACATGTATCGTGAATCAACGTGAATCGAGCGGTTTAAGTTTTCATCGTAATCCCAATCACCAATAATACTTTCGTAAACACCATCAAATAACAAACCAACGAGCTCAGCATTACCGTTTAATGTTGGAGAGCCTGAGTTACCACCTGTGGTATCTACATTTGATAAAAAGTTAACCGGAACCGTATTCATACCGCCAGTGTAATCGCCATAAAGCTTTTGCTTAATTAACTCATTTTGCTTTTCTGGTGAGTTGAATGGTTCAACACCGGTATTTTTTGCAAGCAGGCCTTCTAAAGATGTAAAGGGGGTTGCCACTAAGCCATCTTGCGGTGAATAGCCGCCTACCGTGCCGTAAGTTACACGCAAGGTGCTGTTAGCATCAGCATAAACAGGCTTATTAAGTGCCTTGTTATAAGCGATAATTGCTTCCATTAATGCAGGGCGAGCAGCTTGCTGTTTACCAGCCAGCTCTTTTTTCGCATCTTCAATGTCTTTAGTAACGGCAAAAACAGCCTGAGCGTATTGAATGAATGGATCGCTACTTTGCTTTAACTGAGCAAGGTCAAGTTCTGTCATCCATAAACGTTTGCTTTCATCTGCAAGAACCGATTTAGCATACATATCATCAAGTAACGCTTGTTGTTTTTGTTTATCAAAACCATTGGTTAAACCAAGCGCTTTATCTACCTCTGCAACTCGCTCATCGTTTGGTAAAGCTGCATATTGCTCAATAAAGTACAATAAAATGGCTTTATCAACGGTTTCATCATAACGACGACTCATGCTTTCTAGGCGTGATTTAATGCGCGGCATATCACGCTCTTGATAACCGCTTTCGCGCTCAGCATCTGGCTTTTGTTTTTCATAAGCTAAACGATACAGCATACGAGCCGATGACATCATTTGTGAGCGGTGTACGTAACCTAACATACGGTCACGTTGGTTGTGCTCTTGAGACTCAGCAACTAACGCCGTTAAATCAGCAAGTACATGTCCGTATTTAGCTTTGCGCTTACTATCTTCATTGATCCACGCAGTGAGATCTTTTTCGAATTGCTGCTTACGGCTATACATTGAACCTTTGTTAAAGCTCTCAATCATTGAGCCATAGTTTTTAATGTAGTTGTTGTAACCCGCAATCGTACTTTCATAAGCAATACGTGCCTCTGAACCATCAGGGGCATTTTCTTCAATCAACGAGACATATTTAGAATTATATTTACGCGCTAATGGGTAGGCTGTGTTAAACACGTAATCAACTTCAGGCGAAATACGGTAACGGTTTGTGCTGCCCGGATAACCGGTAACCATCACAAAATCGCCTTCTTGAACGCCTTTAGCGCTTACTTTTAAAAACGCATCACTCTGGTACGGTACGTTATCTTCTGAATATTCAGCAGGCTTGCCATCTTTGCCAACATACGCGCGATAGAATGAGAAATCACCGGTGTGGCGCGGCCACATCCAGTTGTCGATATCACCGCCGTATTTACCTACGCCCATCGCAGGTGCATACGCTAAACGTACATCTTTAATTTCTAGCGCTTTAATTAAGTAATATTCAAGACCACCGTGGAAGGTATACACATTACAGCGGTAGCTTTGGTCTTGCTCACACTCACTAACAAGTGCTTTTTCATTTGCTTCAATGGCATCAAAGCGTGCTTTACCTGTTAGCTGTTCAGTACCTTGGTTTACTTTATCGGTAACTTCTGTCACTTGCTCTGTCACATAAACACGAGAACCCGGCGCTGCAGGTACTTCTTCGCCCGTTGTTTTAGCTAAAAAGCCATTTTCTAAAATGTTATTTTCAGTGGTTGAGTTATATTGAATCGAACCATAGGCACAGTGATGGTTTGTTACAACTAAGCCTTTTGGTGAAACAAACGAAGCAGTGCAACCACCAAGGCTAATTACTGCGTTCATCGGAAACTCGGTCAATTTTGAAATTGACTCAACATCAATGCTTAAGCCTTTCGCTTTTAGGATAGATTCAAGTTCTGGTAGCTGGTGAGGTTGCCACATGCCTTCGTCGGCAACAGCAACATTTGCTACAGCCAGACCCACTGCAGCAGCAATAAATTTAAAACGCATAGTCGTCCTTTATATTTGTTATGTTTATCTTGTTAGCGCTCTTATCATTATCATTGTGCTAGCCAATAGCAATAATTTGCGACCGCTAATGTCAAAGTTTGTAAACCAAATAAGGCTGTAGGGCCTAATACTTAGACTCATAAACCACAGCATTGTGGCCGTGTAAGCTTTCTTGATGCTCCACTTTAAATTGGTAATCAGCAATACCCGGCATGGTTTCGAAACACTGCTTTAATCGCCTTGCTGCATCTTCGCAAAATAATAAGTTTTTTGCGTTAAGGGCGGCAAATGCTTGTTCATCTTCACGCTTAACGGCGGTTTGCACTGGGGTGCCTATGGCTTGCTCACAGACTGTGATAAAGCCACTAATATCCGGAAGCTTTTCGTTACTAAAAGTGACATCGATATACGCATATGAGCGCTGGCTATGAGGGGTTGCAATAGAGCCCTGTTCACTTGTGAGCCAATTGATTAAAGATGCTTTATCAATAGCGGCATCGCTAAACTGTTTATCGACCGCTTCGCTCAAAAGCTGCCTCGATAATGCCGCTGAACATGGGCACGTGCTGCTATAGGCAATATCGACTTTTAAGTTAATGGTAAGTGATTGCTGCTTCGTGATGGTTAAAACTACAGGGTAAGCATTGTAACCGCAATGGTCGCTCAGGAGCGCAGGTTTTAGCTCTGGTAAATCAAAATGCAGCACCAGTTTTACGCTTTTACTTAAGTCTTTTTGTGATGCTAAAACGGCATTCATAAACTCACTAACACGCTGACTGGTTAAGCTTTGTTTAGCCAATAGCTGATTAAGTAGTAAATAGAGACGCGACATATGAATACCTTTTGCATCGCTATCAAGGCTGACAAAAATATCTGCTTTGGCATTAAGGTGCGCATCAACATGAGGTTGTGCAAGTTTACAAGGTAATGCGATACCTTCCATGCCAACCCATTTTAAAGGTGATTGAAAATCTGTATTAGAGTGCGAGGTTATATCGGGTAATTGCATATCAACTTCTTGTATTATTTATATTTATTACTAAAGCATCAATTCTGATGAACTGAATAAGTGCTATCGCACCAAAGAGAATGATACAATATAACATTATAAAACTTTATCAAGAGCTAATTTTGGACCTTTCACACCATCATTGTCATGCAGCTATAAACGTAAGGACGAACTTGCATTATGAGTATTAATTTTAAACAGTATCTGATAACAATTTAGTTTGAGAAGTCGAAAAAGATACGCTGACATTTACGAAAATTAACCACTTATCGCAGCCAATAATCACCTTATCGCAACGAATGAGATTATTGCTATCGATACACAGTATGCTCTATATATTAACCGCAAAGTTATATCAGCCTCACTCATGCACACATTCGTGCCATCTTTGTGTAATCTCATACTAACAACCAACACTTGGATGACATAAAGTGCTGACATAACGTTATATCGGTACAATTACTTTAAAAAATGACAAGAGAAACACTATGAAACACCTAGTCGCAACCGCGATCAGCTCAGCGTTATTACTAACGGCCTGTTCTGAGCCTCAAACTACAGCTGATACGCGTAAAACTGAACAAACAGCAGAAGTAACTGCAGCTGAACAAGCAAACCCACTATTTGTTAAAAGTGCACTGCAATACGAGGCGCCTGATTTTAGCCTTATTAAAGATGAACACTTTATGCCAGCTTTCAATAAAGGCATGGCAGAGCAAATGGCTGAAGTACAAGCTATCATCGACAACCCTGCAAAGCCTGATTTTGCCAATACTGTTGTTGCTCTTGAAAAAAGTGGTGAGCTGTTAACCCGTACTCGTAGCATTTTTTATAACTTAGCAGGCAGTGACTCAAACCCTGCTCGCCGTGAAATCCAAAAAGAATTAGCACCTAAGTTAGCATCACATAACGATAATATTTTTCTTAATAAAGCACTTTTTGAAAAAGTAGCAGCGGTTTATAACGATGCAGACAAACTAGCATTAACAGCCGAAGAAAAACGTTTACTTGATGTTTACTACAAGCGTTTTGTTCGCGCTGGTGCACAATTAAATGCCGAACAAAAACAGCAAATTCGTGATATCAATACTAAGCATTCAAGTTTAACGACGCAGTTTTCGCAAAACTTATTAGCACTGACAAAAACAAATGTTGTTATTGTTGATGACAAAGCTGAGCTTGAAGGCTTACCTGCGGGTCAAATTGAACAGCTTGCTAATGCAGCAACGGAAGCTGGTCATGACGGCAAGTACTTAATTAAGATCACCAATACAACTCGCCAGCCTATATTAGCAACCCTTAAAAACCGTGAGTTGCGTGAAAAAGTATGGCGTGCATCGGCTGAGCGTGCGCTATCAGGTGAAAATAATAACCGCGATATCGTGGCAGAGCTTGCTCACTTACGCGCTCAAAAAGCTAAATTATTAGGCTACGACAGCTGGGCTGATTTTGGTTTAGAGTCACAAATGGCGAAAAAACCTCAAGCAGTATTTGATATGTTTGCGAGCATGATCCCTGCATTAATGCAAAACGTTAATGCTGAAGCAGCGGCTATTCAAGCTAAGATCGATGAGTCTGGTGAACAATTTAAGCTACAGCCATGGGATTGGTTATTCTACGCAGAGCAAGTTCGCAAAGATAAATACAATCTAGACGAAAATGCAGTAAAAGAGTATTTCGAATTTAATCGTGTTCTTGAAGACGGTGTGTTTTATACAATGAACCGTTTATATGGGATTACTTTTAAACCACGTAGCGACTTACCAGTTTACCACCCTGATGTGAAAGCATATGAACTATTTGACGAAAATGGTAAAAGCCTAGCTATTTTCTATGCCGATTACTTTGCTCGTGAAGGTAAACGTGGTGGCGCTTGGATGAGCTCATTTGTGAAGCAGTCTGGCCTAAAAAATCAAAAGCCTGTGGTTGTGAATGTAATGAACATTCAAAAAGGCGCGAATGGTGAACCTACACTTATCAGCTACGATGAAGCAACAACGATTTTCCACGAGCTAGGTCATGGCTTACACGGTATGTTCTCAAAAGTTAAATACCCAACACTTTCAGGTACTTCGGTATCACGTGACTTCGTTGAGTTTCCTTCTACCTTTGAAGAAGACTGGGCAATGTACCCTGAAGTTATCGCAAACTATGCGAAACATCATAAAACAGGTGAGCCAATTCCAGATGAGCTACTTGAAAAAGTCATTCAATCTCGTAGCTTTAACCAAGGTTTTGATACCTTAGAGTATGTTGCTGCTGCACTACTTGATATGGAATGGCATTCACTTTCTGCTGATGCGCCACTACAAGACATTGAAAAGTTTGAAGAGCAAGCTCTTACTAAGCACGGTGTTAACGTACCATTTGTACCACCACGTTATAAATCTGCGTTCTTCTCACACTCAATGGGCGGCGGTTACTCAGCTGGTTACTATGCTTATATGTGGAGTGAAATCCTAGCGGCAGACGCGTTTGCTTATGTTCAAGAGCAAGGTGGTTTAACTCGCGAAATGGGTGAAAAATACCGCAAAGAAATTTTAGAAGTAGGTAACTCTCGTGATCTGATGGAATCGTTTAAAGCATTCCGTGGTCAAGAGCCTGATACGTCTGCGTTGTTAAAACGCCGCGGCTTAAAAGCAACGGTTCAATAGCTTTAAGCTCTAAGCCGAATTGTGGGGTTATCGAGTATTGATAACCCCACAACATTCAACCTCTTTACTCTTCACGTAGGTTGGGTCGAGCGAAGCGATACCCAATGTAAAGAACCTTCCAGCTATCAGTCGTCAGACGCGCGAAACAAGTTTCACGCCTACAAAAAGGGGCTAGGTTCTAGGACGCGATGTAAAATCTGCTACCTTGTATCTCGTATCTCTAAACTCGAAACTCGCTAACTTTACTCTCGCTAACTTAAAAACAAAAAAGCCCTTACAGCGAGCTGTAAGGGCTTTGTTATCACTATTTAAAAGTATTATTTACGTTTACGGCGACGGCCGATAAGCGCTAATGGTGCAAGTAGAAGCGTTAAGAAACCAAAGCTACCATTGCTAGATTTAGTTACTTTTTTCTCTTCTACTGGCTCAGCTTCGTTAGTTACAGCAACAGTGAACTGCTCTGAAACAGAATCTGTCCCATCGCTCACTGTTACTTCAAATACTAACTCGTCATCGCTTGAGATAGCACCTGGCTTGAAGCCTAAAGTAGCCGTATCAGCACCTGTAAGCGTTGCTGTAGTACCGCTCACTTGAGTCCATGTGTAGCTTAGTGTGTCGTTGTTACGGTCTGTTGCTGTAACAGACACAGTACCTGAAGCCGATTCAGAAACCGTTTCATCACCAGAAACACTAATAATAGGAAGTGCGTTATCACATGCTAACGTATCACCAGCAATTACGTTCGAGAAGATTGGTGACGTAACATTGCTTACAGTCACGTTATCAATCCACCAGCCGAACTCACGTACTGCGCTGTCTGATGAGATACGGAAGCGTAATTTTGCACGGTTACCGTTTAGTTCAGTACCAAAACGAATAGTTTCGTAGTTACCATAAACACCATTATCAATATTGTTACCTGTGAAGGTATCGCGATCTTGTAGTGCTTGTGCGTCATTTTCGATTAGTGGGCCGTCGTAACCAACATCAAATGAACCGCCCATTTCAGTAACATCAACCCAGTTACCACCATTCACGCTGATTTCTACAACACCACCATCCCACTCGTTTTCGATTAGGTAGAAGTGCCAGAATGAAACTTCAAATTCACCTGCAAAGCCAATATCGAACTCTCTTGACTCAATAGCAACATCTGACTGGAAGTCATTGTTGTTCAAGTACATTGTTTGCTCGCCAAGACCAAAACCAAAGCTGTTGAAGAAGTTAACATTACCGCCAGTTGCCATGCTTTGCGTGCCAACAGCTAAGTCATCACCTGTCATTACGTGCTCTTTCCAGTCGCGTAATGATGTACCTGCTACTTCCATATCATCAGCAGTTTGTGAACTAACAGGTGCCTTGTCTTCAAAGTCCATGTTTACAAGGTAAGATACTGTATCGCTTAGAGCTTCAACGATTTCATCATCAGCAGAAAGCTCAGGGAATGACACTTCGATTTCAAGCGTATCAGCAGTGCCAGCATCGTTTAATGTGAACTTAATTGGCGCACTTGTTTGCGAAGCATACGGTGTTGTATCGTCAAATGTGATTAAGCCATCATTTTCAAATGTAACATCGTGGCCACTCACAACAGTTAATTGTGCTTGTGTACCTGTTAGTACTTCACTACCTGTATTCATGATGCTAACAGTTAAAGTACCTGTTTCACCCTTATCAAGAATGTTGTCGTTTGAACAATAACCAAGCTCAACACCATTGTAGCTTGCATTCATTTCAACATCTTTTAGGGTAAAGCTTGCAAGTTGCATTTTGTCAGATTCAACAACACCTGTTAAATCTTCACTGAAACGATCTGGCGCTTGAGCACCTAAGCCCATACCACGCTTAGCAAATGCACCTAAGATTAGTTTGTAATCTTCAGGGTCAACTGCATATGCAGCCGCTAAGATTGCATCACGTGCTTCTGTGTATAATGGTGCAACTGGTGTTAACTTGTAACCGGCAACTAGGTAGTTAGCCATACGGTTTTGAGCATCTTCAAAGCCGTGCTTGTTGATAAGCGCTACGTAGCTTTCCCAAAGCATGGTTGCCCAAATTTCACCTGCAGCGTGTGGTGAAGCAACACTCGTTGGTGCAATACCTACATCATCACCAGCATCTTCAGTAATGTGACGGAAAGACAGTGGGTTAACGTCCATATTTGTTGAATATGGAACACGACGGATACCATAATAGAAGTCTTCTACGAAAGTACCGCTACCGTATGCTTTTTGGAACTTGTCGTTACCTGGGATGTTGATGTCATCTGCTTTCGCAATGAACATTAGTGAGTGGAAATCACCCCAACCTTCGCCCATCGCGCGGCCTTGGAAGTTGATAAGACCCGATGAGTTACCCACTAAACGGTTACTGATATAGTGACCCCATTCGTGAGCAATAATACCGTTATCTAACGTACCGTCTTTTAACGTAGCTTTATTGAACATGTTAACAGTAACAGTTTCGCCTGCATCGATACCATCGTAAAGTGCATGACCGTCAGCAAAGTTAAGACCCATGTTAGGGATAAGCACTGCATCATCTTCACCGCCCATTGGCGCTGGCTCATCAGTATCTGGGTTGTTATTCACAACAATTGCACCAATTGCACCCGCTTCTTGAGCGTGTAGTACTTTTGCAGTGAAGTTACAAGAACCACGGTCTACTAGCGCAATTTTACCAGCTAGTTCTGCTGCGTTTGTTGCAGGTTCACAACCATCAGTTACGCTACCAGAATCAACGTTATTATCGTCCACTAGACGAACAACTTCGCCAGCGATATCAGCAAATTGCATTTGACCAAAGCTAGATACTTTTGACGAATCTAGAAGACCAATGGTCGCGTCAGATGTTACAACCACACCATAGTCAATGCCTACTTTTGCATCTTTACTATTGTATAAATACATTTGCATGCGAGGGCTTGCACCATCTGCAGGCGTAGACATGTTTGCGTTGTTTAAACCGCTATTATCTTGTGCTTGCGCTTCGATTGGGTCGCCTTCAACACCGCCACGGCCGTAGTTCGATACTTGCGCAACATTTGATGTTTCGTCAAAACCATGGTCGTAGAAGAAATCGTGTAAGAAGTTGTTCATGTAGAACAAGTTAACGATTGCCGCTTTACGGTTATCGTAGCTGTTTGCTACTTGGTCAACTTGATAAGGGTAATCGAATGTAAAGTCTGATGTAGTTTCAGCAGTGAAGTCACCTTCAGTGTAGCCTTGAGGTGCGATTACATCGGCATAAGCAAATACGTTGTTACCTGAAGTGGTTGTAGCATCATCAGCAAGCCACGGATCCATCGTGCTTAGTTTTTTATAGTAAGACAAACTTACAAGTGGTGCATCCAGGATTTCAGTTTCATCGATTTGATCTGGACCATCAGCTGGGATCACGTCGCCATGAGGACCTTCCCACGGATAACCATCTTCGTCAGCCCATACACGGTAGTTAAAGTCTGCCGCGTGTGCTTTTAAGTCTTTCTTGAAATAAACTTTGCTGTTTTGTGCGCCAATAACGTAGCTGAAGTAATCGCTTTCTAGGCTGTTTTTATCAGCAACTTCTACTTCAACGTAGTATGCAGATTGCAACTCGCCTGCTACTTCAAAGAATACTTTCTTAGCACGTGGCTGGCCTAGTACAATTTTGTCACCAGTTTGGTTAGACACATTGTACTTAACATAGTCGCCTTGTTCAGTTGATTTAGTTAGCGATACGTCGATATCAGCAAGTTCTTTAATCGCACGTTTAATGCTTTGCTCCGCACCAACAAATTCAGCAAGTGGTGCGAACGATTTGGTTGCACTAGCGCTTGTGTTTGCAAAGTAGCCAGAACCTGCAACTAGGTTATATTCTTTGTCCATGATCAGGTTGTATTCACGGTTGAATACTTCAATGTCATGTACTTTTTGCTTGTATTTAGCTGTGATTGAACCAAGCTTCTGCTCAGATAAATCAGTTAGTACGGCGCTCGATACACCTTTTTTCAGAGCGCTAACGCCCGTTAAAGCATTTAGATAAAAATCAGCAGCGTATGCATTGCGCTGCTCAGGAAGGATCATCGCCATGTCTGGCTTAGCTTGACCTACCGCATTCCAAAGGAACGTAGCTTTACCTAATTGCTCATCGAAAATTGATTTGTGCCCTGATACAGTTCGACGCTCAGCTAATGCACGTTGCTGAGATACTTGAGGATTAAACTGTACTTGAGAACTAACACTTGATGCGTTGTAAAAGCGAGTTTGTTCACTTGCTTGTATTTGAGTTGATGCCAAGATAGCCGTTACCATAGTTGCAACAGCAGTTACTTTAAATTGAGACATTCCTTACGTTCCCTATTGTTATATTTTTATTTTCGGTTAACAATCATAACCAAAGCCAATGTACCTAATCTGGCAATCAAAAGACAGAATCAATTGTAAACAAAAGTAACGAACAAACAGGTCAACAATGAACAAAGCAATTAATATACAGTTAGTTACACTAGCGCTAATACTCTTATCAGGCTGTCAAAAAAGTGAAATATCCGAACAAGATAGCTCGCAACACTCAGCAAGCAGTTCACAAAAAGAACAAGTTTTAGATAAAGATGTTAAAAAAGTGGTCGAGATTAACAAACAAAAACCAATTAACGCTTTTAGCAATAATGGCGAAAAAATTACCTTTGCCGCGCCTACTTTAACCAAAGGCACTGAAGTATTTAATCACGCGATGAAAGAGCCTGGTATTGCTACCGGCGCTATCTATTTAACTCTCAAAGATAATAGCTTACCGGTAGAGCTTAGCAGCCAATACACGTTAAAAAAAATGACCAACAAAACATATCGATACCTTGCTGAAAAAGATACTGATTTATTAAAAGTGCAAGACGTTTTTAAACAAAATGCCAATGTCGATATTGTTGAAATTAAAGTTGATTATTCACCGATAAAAGAGGTGATGTAGGTTGGCTAGAGCCAGCGAAACCCAACGTGAAGGAGCTCTCAGCCTTCAGATGCGCTGCTACAAGTTTCACGCCTACTTGTAGCAGGTTGTAGCAGCGGGTTTATCCCGCGTCATCATGCGCTAAGTTCTAGGTTCTAGGCTCTAGGACGCGATGTAAAATCGCTGCTACCTCGCATCTCGCTAACTTTACTCTTTCCCCTTGTAACTCGCTAACTTAACTACTCCACCACAAAATCAAAATAGGTAGCGGGGTATGCTTGAGGTTGATAGGTAAAGTGCCACCACTCCATTGAATAAGGGGCGAAACCGGCATCAGTCATGAGGGTTTTTAGTTTATATCGATTGGCTTTTTGTTCTGCGCTTATGCGCGGGTCGTCGGTGTTTGACAGGGTGTCGAACATATCAAAGGGTGAGCCCATATCGAGCTCTTTGCCTTTTGCATCGACTAAGGTTAGATCAATTGTTGAGCCACGGCTGTGGCCCGATTTAGCGGCGATATAATCACCTAGTAGCTCGTCTTTGCCTAGATTTGGATAAAACTCAGCTTTAGTGCGGGTATCCTCTAAATCGTTAACCCAACGCACAAAGTGATCGACTGCTCGTTGTGGTCGATAGCAATCAAATATCTTTAAGCTTAGCCCTTCATTTTGAGCGGCATTTTGTACTTTTTTAAGGGCTGTAGCAGCACTATTATGTAATAAACATTTAGGTGCATTGTAGCCATCTATAGGTTTGCCAACAAAATTATGATGACCAAAATAACGAATATCCAACACTGCATTCGGTATCAATACGCCTACATCAATAAACTCGCTGCGCTTGTCGTCATCCGAGTTTGCGTAAACATTATTACCCCATGTCAGAGCAACGCTTGCAAACATAATTGGTTTTATTAATCGAGCGAGTAAAGTAAATGCCATATCGATTTGTCCGTAAATAACTTAATAACATTCACTATTGCATATAAAATAACTTATTCCAACACTGGAGTGTCAGAAATAGGGGTAAGCTCTTTATAGTAGCTGCCATCAACAACACAGCGATTGCGCCCGGTCTTTTTAGCTTTATACAAAGCTTGATCAGCCAATTTAAACACCTCTTCGAGGCTCAATTGTTCCAGAGGCCAGCCTGAAATACCAATTGATACATTAATGCAGCCCACTGGATCTATGAAGCTTTCTGAGACGCGCATACGCAAGCGCTCAGCGAGTTGATAAGCCCGTTTTGCCTCAACTTTTGGCATGATCACAATGAACTCTTCACCTCCTGTACGTGCAACAACATCGCCATCGCGCGTGACATCCAGTAAGATTTTAGCAAGTGATTGCAATACTACATCGCCAATATCATGCCCATATTCGTCATTTACCCGTTTAAAATGATCAATATCGATTGCCAGTATCGCAAATGGACAACGCAGCTCTATAAAGTGACTTAACTGCATATCGAGACTACGGCGGTTATGTAAACAGGTTAATGGATCCGTTTGTGCTTCTTGACGTAACAAGCCAATTTTACTGTGTAATAAGCCAACACCTCTAAGCATGGCTTTTCTTAGCTCATTGCTTTCAAAGTACCATGAACGAATTTGTGTCAGCTCAAGCGAAGTAGATGGTCGATCGAGAGTATTGGCGGTTTCAGCTAATTGTCTCAAAGGTTGCGCAATTAAACGCGCAAGCACCCAAATAAATACAAAAGTGAGTAAACCAATAGGTGCCGTTTTTACAAATACTTGCCACATTAAGCTGTCGAGCGGTGCAAGGGTACTGTCTAGTGGACGCTGGGTTACTACTCCCCAAGGAGCTACTGTCATCGGTGCGTAGCCAGCAAGCATTGCAACGCCTTTGCTATTGGTAACAAGCTGAGTCCCTGAGTTCCCTTTTAGTACTTCTTCAATTACTTGGTTATCAAATACTTGCTCACCAATACGGTATTTATCGGGGTGGTAAAGTAAACGATGGTTTTCATCAACCACATATAAATAAGAGCCGTCTTGATAGAAATGAACTTGCAATAACTGATTTAAGATACTGGCGCGCTTTAAGTATAAAGTTCCGCCAACATAACCAATAAAATTGCTGTTTTTATCGAATAGAGGTTGCGAGATAAAAATGAGTAAATTACCCGCCATAGAAATGTAAGGCTCGCTTATCATAGGAATACGGTATGACAAAGCAGCCTTGGTGCCAAAACTATCTACTTTACGATTTTGAAGTTCAAGAGATTGCGGCGATACGCCAAGAATTTCGCCTTGTTTATTAACGATTATAATCGAGTTAAAACTATTAGTTTGTAATCTTAAGCGCTCTGCTTCAGCACTGATCAGCTTCTGATTATTAAAGTCTTCTTCAAGGATTTTGCCTACATAAGCAAGCTGTTGCTGAGCAGCTAACAAAAAGTTATCAGTAGCCGAAACCAACTTTGCAGCATAGGCTTTGTGATTACTCATTGTTTTATCTATTAGTTGTTGTTTTTGAACTTGGTAGCTCGAGTAATAACTATTTAAAAAGGTAATAAGCGTTGCAGAAAACGCTAATAATAAAATTAAACGACGTAGGTTTAAGCGTTTGCTAAGACTATTAAGCACGATACTTCTCACATATGGGCCCCAAATTCCATATCGGGTACATCTAATACCTTTATACTAGCAATTTGTTCTGTGTACCTCTATAAAACTTTTATCAGAATTTGATTTAGCGCAAACAAATAAGTGTAATTACTCTAATTGCAAGTTACTACTTTTTACAAAGGAAACATCCTTAATTTAAGTGAAAACATCTGCAAATAGATGGTTCAACCAAGTAATGGCAATTCATTTCTTGTAATGTTTTTTCAATCAAATACTAAGCTAAGCGTTTAAAGCTTTGCGGGTCAGTAATTGAACAAAAAGTAACTTGCTTTGAAATAATAATTTATTACAATGTTAAGACAAAATAAAAATAAAGTTTTCTTATGCGTCAACACTGTGCTGAAATCATCAATAAACTCCCTTCACATCGTCTCATGGCGTTAGATGTAATGCGGGGGCTAACTATCACCGCCATGATATTAGTGAATAACCCAGGTAGTTGGGGAGCGATGTATTGGCCTTTGAAACATGCACAGTGGCATGGTTGGACACCTACGGATTTAATTTTTCCGTTTTTTATTTTTATCGTCGGCATGTCTATCACGCTTTCAGTAAATAGCTTGCGCGCTAGAGGGATCAGTGATCAACACATACTAAAAGCAGGGGTTATTCGTACCATTAAACTCATTGCCCTCGGTTGGTTTTTAGCCCTGTTTTATTACAACTTTCGAGATCCCTCTTTCAGCTGGGTTGATGACAAACTATTGCAACTGCGAGTTTTAGGCGTTCTGCAACGTATTGGTTTAGTGTATTTAGTCGCTCTGTGTTGTTATCTCTATTTATCGCCTAAGAAAATAGCCATTACTTGCATCACTCTTTTATTATTTTATGGCGCCGCCATGCTTTATATCCCTTATACCTTGCCAAACGGCGAGGTAGTGAGTGGCTTATGGTTACATGGCAATAACTTAAGTGCCTTTATTGATAGTACGATTTTAGGTAGTCACCATGTGTATTATGCGAATGCTAAGCCACTGCCATTTGATCCTGAGGGGCTTTTTTCTACACTTCCAGCCATTGCCAGTGCGCTAAGTGGCATCTTGGCTGCGGTTTACTTAACAAAACAACCTGATCTTAAAAAGCAAGCCCACGCATTTATCTTAGCAGGCATATTAGCTGTTTTTGCCGGCTATGCTATTTCGCCATTAACGCCTATCAACAAAGCATTATGGACACCAAGCTATGTGTTGCTCAGCTCTGGGCTTGCTATTATTACCTATGCCCTGTGCAGTGCCATTTTAGATATTTATAAAGTACGAAGCTGGGGCGCACCCTTTATTGTATTTGGCGCCAATGCGATACTCTTTTTTATGTTTGCAGGCGTATTTGCACGGCTATTAATAATGATTCCAATAGGCGATAGCAGCTTAAAAGGCAGTATTTATGGCTTAATACAAGTGTTTATAAGCAACGATTATTTAGCATCATTTGTATTTTCGCTGTTGTTTTTAGCCGTATCTTACCTGGTGATGCTCACGTGTTATAGAAAAGGTATTTTTTGGAAAGTGTAGGTTTTTAAAAAATGGGCTAGCCAGACTAGCCCATTAAATTAGCAGTTAAGTCTGTGGTATTGCATGACTTTGCTGATCGAGTAGATACAAAATTGACTGATAACTAATGCCACTGTGCTCAGTTAAACCAATTTCACAGCTACGACTGTTAGACACACCGCGACTACAATTTTTTGGCACGTGTTGTTTAAGGGTTTTTAACGCGTTGCTATTTAGCTCTGGCAAGTTAAATCCTTTATCTCCGGCAAAACCACAACACTCAATATCAGCTGGAATAATCACTTCATTGCTACATGCCTTGGCAAGCGACACTAAGCTTTGCTCTTTACCTAATCGCTTTGAGCTACAAGTAACATGCAGCATCACAGGCTCATTCACTGGCGTTACTTGCAAATTAGGCAGTAAATGCTGGGCTGCAAAATCAGCACTTTCGTAAATTGAGAGTGATGAATTTTGCGCGGCATTGAGAGTGGTGAGCGCACAAGGGCTGGCATCAAAAACGATGGGATATTGGCCATTATTTGAAAGCGTCTCAAGCTCAGTAAGTAACTGCTCACTTTTATTTAAAAACTCTTTATTCAAGCCTTTACTCGCAAATGGCATTCCACAACACAGTGAATCTACTTGTTTAGGTATTACAACCTCAAATCCCGCTTTTTGGGCTAATGAATGCATAACATCAATCAGTGGTCGTTTATCATCGGCAAGTTTATCTGCTGCAAAAACGCGAGTTGCACAGCTAGGCATATACACCAACTTTTTAGCCTGTTGGGGTTGTTTAGAATTATTATTTATTGGTTGCTCCCCTCTTGGCCAAGCCGAGTAATACAACGGCGTACCAAGCAACTTATGAGCAGGTTTACTAAGACTTCTTAGGTTATTACTACCTATTGCTTTTTCGAGCACGTGCATCACGTTTAAGCCAAATCGAGCGCCAGATGCGACAACTGCAAAATGCTGACTAGCAAAGCGAGCTAATGACCGTTTCACTTTGCTTGAAGAGGCTTGCTCTGCTCTGAGCGATTTTATAAATTCGCCCGTGTTTATTCCGACCGGGCATTTTAGCCCGCAAAGTCCCGTCGCCGCACACGAATCAATACCAAGATATTTAAAGTCAGCCTCGATAACACTGAGCTTTTGGTTTAATTTCTGCTTACTCGCTAAATCATCGGTTGTTAGCAATTGATTGTGTAGCTCAGTGCGGTGTCGCCACAAGGTAATACGCTGCCTTGGTGTTAAGGTAAGACCTTTTGATGGGCAAACAACTTCGCAAAAGCCACATTCGATACAGGTATCGATAATATCATCACTTTTTGGCATGACTTTTAAATGCTGAGTGTGGGCATTTTTATCATGATTAATAATGACACCAGGATTAAGAATGTTGTGTTGATCAAATAGCTGTTTTAGCTTAACCATTACAGCGAAACCATCATCGCCCCACTCTGTTGCTACAAAAGGTGCCATGTTACGCCCTGTGCCATGCTCTGCTTTTAAAGAGCCTTTTAGCTCAACCGCTACTAGGTTAGCCACATCGGCCATAAATTGCTCATAACGATTAACTTGATCTTGTGTATCGAACGCTTGGGTGAATACAAAATGCAAGTTACCCGCTAAAGCATGACCAAAAATAATGGCTTCATCATAACCATATTTAATGAAGAGCTGATGAAGTGCGTTCACGCCTTGTGCTAATTTATCAAGCGTGAAGGCAACATCTTCAATAATTACGGTGGTGCCTGTTTCGCGCACAGCACCGACAGCAGGAAAGGTGCCTTTACGGATATTCCAAAGTGCCGCATTACGGGCACTATCAGCAGAAAAATCAATCGCTGCTAATTGGTTTTGGCTAAACTGTGCAATAAGTTGCTGCGTGGTTTGTGTTAGTAACGCAAGGGCATCTGTATTCTCTGCTCTTAACTCAATTAAAAGTGCCGCTGACTGCTCGGGATAGCTGGCCACTTCTTTTGGCATTATGGCATGCTCAGACACCGACATCAGGGCACGTTTATCTAGTAGCTCAACCGCAGCAACATCAAACTCACTCAGCCTTTGCACCAGCTCACACACCTTGCTGATATCGTCAAAAATAAAGAAACCGGTATGTTTGTGTGCGTGCTCAATCACTGTGTGATAGGTAATATCAGCAATAAACGCAAGCGTTCCTTCAGAACCAATAATTAAATGCTTAATGATTTCAATTGGATCTGAAAAATCCAGCAACGCATTTAAACCATAACCTGTGGTGTTTTTTAAGCGGTATTTATGGGCGATACGCTCACTTAAGTCGCTATTTTCTTTAACACTGTCAACAAGGCTCATTAACTCATCAACCCATGCCCCATGACTTTGTAAAAACTTTTCACAACTTTGACTATCTGCGGTATCAAGCACAGTACCATCAGCAAAAATAAGGGTCATATCTTTGACTGTGTGGTAGCTGTTTTGTGCCACCCCACAACACATTCCTGATGAATTATTTGCCGCCATGCCGGCTACTTTACAGCTGTTAATCGATGCCGGATCAGGGCCTATTTTCTTACCATAAGGTGCCAGTATTTGGTTTACTCGCGCTCCTATAATCGCAGGCTCTAGACGAATAGCTTCACCATCATCTAAAACTTCAAATTGACTCCAGCTATCACACAGTAACACTAATACTGAGTCAGTAATTGCTTGCCCTGACAAACTGGTTCCAGCTGCTCGAAAGGTAATAGCCACCTTATGTTGTTGTGCTGCACTTATCACATGCTTTGCTTGATTTTGGTTACTCACCAATACGATGAGCTCAGGCACCAAACGATAAAAACTGGCATCAGTGCCGTAGGCATATCGACGTGAGTAATCTTCTATTAATGCTGACTCTGGTAAAAAAGGTGTAATTTGCTGTTTAAATGCGTGCAATTGAGTAAAAGCCATCTCGCCCCCTGGCCTGCCATATCTGCGCTGATAATTATGGAATATATTATTACTTTAATTTGCCTTAAAAAGCGACCAATTAAATTGATAAATTATCAATTCACTAGCACCTTTGCAGTAATAAAGGCTTGGTTATTTAAGCTTAATAGCCCTATTTGGTGATCTAACTTAGCTTTTTGCAGTTAGACAAAAAAACCGCTAGGGTAGCAAAAAAATACTGTATTTATATTTAAAAACCCATTAACATCAAGAATAATTTATTCTAAAAATCAAATAAGCGTTTAGCTTTGGAGCTTGCTGTGTTAAATAAGTTTGCACTATCGTCACTGGTTATCGGATTAGGGTGTTTCATGCCATTACAATCATCATTTGCTGAATCTGCGTTAACTTTAAAACAACAGTTAGGGCAAAAGCTGATGCTCGACTTGCGCTATTACTGTGAGCAAGACACCGGCGAGCAAAAATGTCGAACGCCAGTCACCCGCTTACCTGCTGATTTAGCTAATATCATTAGCAAACACAACATTGGTGGTGTTATTTTATTTGCTGAAAATATCGATACCGTGCCCCAAGTAATCAAACTTAATAACGACTTACAACAAGCTGCTGCAAAGTCTGAACTTGGCTTACCGCTATTTATTTCAATAGACCAAGAAGGTGGCCGCGTAGCTCGTATACCACGTGATGTTGGCACTTCATTTACCGGTAATATGTCGATTGGCGCAACTTATAAAGAACACGGTACACACTTCGCAACAGAGTCTGCCCGTATAATCGCAGAAGAGCTGTTGGCACTTGGTGTAAATGTTAACTATGCGCCAACAGTTGATGTGAACATGAACCCAGATAACCCAGTTATTAACGTGCGCTCTTACGGCGAAGATCCGCGGTTGGTTGCAAAACTAGGTGGCGCACAAGTGGCAGGGTTTGAAAATAATGGCGTTATTTCATCGTTAAAGCACTTTCCGGGTCATGGTGATACAAACGTCGATAGTCATACTGGCCTGCCAAAAGTAATGCATGACAAAGAGACCATTTGGCAGCAAGACTTACCGCCGTTTAAAGACATAATTAAAAATCAGCAACCGGGTATGATTATGACTGCGCATATCCAATACCCAGCCCTTGATGACAGCACCTTTGTTAGTAAAGAAGGGAAAACCATGATCAAGCCAGCGACCATGTCGCGTAAAATCATCACTGATTTACTACGTGATGAGCTTGGTTATCAAGGTGTTGTGATCACAGATGCACTAGACATGGCTGGTATCAGCCACTTCTTTGAGCCAATCGAAGCGGTTGTAAATACCTTCGCTGCGGGTGTTGATATTGCCCTTATGCCAATCGAAACCAGAAGTCCAAAAGATTTAGAGGTACTTGAAGCTCTTATAGACCGATTAGAGCAAGAAGTTCAGCGCGGTACTTTAAACGCCGATGAGATCACAGCTTCTGCAACACGTATTTTAAAGCTTAAAGAAAAGTTTAAGCTCACAACAAAGCTTGATGATGAAGCAGCCATCAAAAAAGCACAGCTTTTACTGGGTGACCAAAGTCACAGAAAAGTAGAGGCTGAGTTAGCCCTTGCAGCTATCACCGAAGTAAAAAACGAGAACAACACACTGCCACTGAACATTAAATCAGGTACAAAAGTACATATCATCATGCCTGATACGCGCAAATGTTTTGCCCTACAACAAGCACTGCTTGATAACACTAATACACTACTTAGCTTTAGCTGCACTAGCTTGCAAGGCTATGAGCCAATTTCGACCTTAAAAGAAATGAATGAGGCCGATGTGATCATTGCTGCAAATGCATCACCAAAACAAAGTGCTGTTGAGGTAGGCGGAATGGATGATTTAGCTGATAACCCTGAATTTGCTATCGCTAAGGCAGATCAATCAGCAGCACTCGAGTCATTACTAAAGCAAGCTAAGCTAGCGAACAAGAAAACTGTTTTTGTTAGCTTACGAGCTCCATACGATATTTCACAATTTGGCAAATTTGCCGATGCAGTTCTTGCCACTTATGCTTACAATATTGATATAGACACCGAAGAAAAGATTGCTGGCCCTGCGTTTACTGCACTTGCAAAAGTGCTGATGGGTAAGGCCTCTGCAAATGGACAACTACCAGTAACTGTTAATGGCTTAAACTGAGTGCTATTGTAGCAGCATCAGTTGAGTGTTAATTTCAAGGAGAGACACATGCAAAAAGATGCATCATTAACCACCCCTGCCGCTATTCGTAAAATAGTGAGAGGGGGCGACTACAGCGGAAATACATCTGGCTTTGCGCCAGGGTTCGTACAGGCAAATTTGGTCATTTTACCCAAGCAATACGCGTTTGATTTTTTGCAATTTAGTCAGGCAAATCCGAAAGCTTGCCCAATCATTGCAACAAGTCGATTACCAGGCGTAACCGATATGCCTACGGTTGGGGAAGATATTGATATTCGTAGTGACTTACCACGTTATCGCGTTTTCAAAAATGGTCAAATGATTAAAGAAGTAACTAACATTACCGAGTATTGGCGTGATGACTTAGTCACTTTTTTAATTGGTTGTTCTTTCTCGTTTGAAGAAGCACTTATTGCAGCAGGACTTGAAATTCGTAACATTACTGAACAAAGAAATGTACCTATGTACCTTACAAATATCGCATGCCAAAAGGCGGGGATTTTTCATGCTAACATGGTAGTAAGCATGCGTCCGATGAAACCTGCCGATGCTATTCGGGCGATTCAAATTTGTAGTCGCTTTCCGGGGGTACATGGCGCTCCAGTACATTTTGGCGACCCTGCAGCAATTGGGATTAAGGATATTAATAAACCTGAATTTGGCGATCAGGTTAGCATTCGTGAAGGTGAGGTGCCGGTATTTTGGGCCTGTGGTGTAACCCCACAAATAGCCATTGCCAATGCAGCACCTGACTTTTGTATAACCCACAGCCCAGGGCATATGCTGATCACCGATATTCCAAACAGCAAAATGGCAGCCTTTTAATATGACAATAAAACTCAATTGCGACCTTGGCGAAAGCTTTGGAGTGTGGAAAATGGGCCTCGACGAGCAAGTAATGCCGCATATCGATATGGCTAATATTGCCTGCGGTTTTCATGCCGGAGATGCCGATGTAATGGCCGCAACCTTAGCTCTTGCCAAGCAGCATAATGTTACCATTGGTGCGCACCCAAGTTACCCTGATAAACAGGGATTTGGACGTCGCTCTATGGCAATGAGTGACAAAGAGCTGAGCAATTGTCTTTATTATCAAATTGCAGCCATTGATGGGATGGCTGCAGTACATGGTTTAACGCTTGAATATGTTAAACCTCATGGCGCGCTATATAACGATATGATGAGCGATGAGCGTATTTTAAATATCGTTATGCGTGCTGTTGCTAGTTATCCTAAGCCATTAAAGTTAATGATTTTAGCAACTAATCTTTCTGCCAAACATCAAGCCATGGCAAACGAGCTTGAACTCGAGCTGATATTAGAGGCGTTTGCCGATCGGCAATACACTGATGAAGGAAAGCTCGTATCACGCTCTCTTGCAGGCAGTGTTCACGATAAATCAGCATTAATCGCACAAGTAAAGCAGCTATTGGAGCATGGCACAGTGACAACGCGAAGCGGTCAGCAACTGGCTCTGCATGCCGACAGCCTCTGTGTGCACGGCGATAATGAAGCGGGTATTGCGCTAATTCAAGAGATCAAAGCATTATGTCAGCAAGCCTAAGCGACGACTCGCTCAGCACACACATTGAAACCATGATGGTTGAGCAAAATCCACGTGGTATGCAGCACTTGTACGCCAAGCAAGAGACTGGCACCTATTTACGTGCGGCAAAATCTCTTCATCACGCGCAAGGAACTGTGTTGATAGGAACTGGCTTTGCGGTCAACAATACCTTCGAAACCGACGGCCCGGTAGGTGCTATAGCACTTTACAAAGTACTCGAAAAGCTTGGTAAACAGCCGATTTTGGTTACTGGCAACCCCCTTTACAGTGCTCTAAAAAACGATTTTAACTGTTTTGAGTTGCCGATTAACAGTATTGAAAATGCCCGCACCTTTAGCATTAAAGCCCTTGAGCAGTTAAAGCCTGATTGTGTTTTATCAATAGAACGACCGGGGCTTAACAAACATCAGCGTTATTACAATATGCGCGGTATTGATATTTCTGAGCATTGCGGCTGCTTTGATTTTTTTATAACAGAAGCACCTTGCCCCACCATAGCGATTGGTGATGGCGGTAACGAAATAGGCATGGGTAACCTTGCACAGCATATGCAAGCACTTAACATTACTCCTTGTATAACCCCTTGCGATGAGCTTTTACTTGCTGATGTATCTAACTGGGCGGCATACGGGCTAATTGCTTTTTTAAGTCGCTGGCATAACACAGATTTGTTGGCTGATATTGAGCCACTCAACATTTTAAATTACCTAAGTGAGCGCGGTAGTGTCGATGGCGTCACCCATAAAAATGAGCTCACCGAAGACGGCTTGCACGCGATGCATGGCCAACAATTAATAACTCGGCTTCGCCAACTTGGCGGCTTTACGACAGAGAATGAGGTTTAACAATGGGCACGGTATACCTAAACGGTGAGTACCTTGGCGCTGATGAAGCAAAGATTTCACCAATGGATCGCGGTTTCTTATTTGGCGATGGTATTTATGAAGTGATCCCATCATACCACGGCAAAATGCTTGGTTTTGGTGCACATATTGAACGTATGAATAACGGTTTAAATGAGCTTGAAATTAAGCTCGATTACACTGCCGATACGTGGCGTAAAATCTGTAATGATTTATGCGAGAAAAACCAAGGTGATAACCTAGGGATTTATTTACACGTTAGTCGCGGCGCTGACACTAAACGTGCCCACGGCTACCCAACGAATATTACCCCAACCGTATTTGCGTTTGCTTTTGAAATTCCGGCAGAGCCAAAAAGCGACATAGATAGCGCAACAACTTACACCGTATCGCTTGAGCAAGACCGTCGCTGGCAACGTTGCCATATTAAATCAACGGCACTGCTTGGCAACGTGATCCATTACCAACACGGTGCAGCAGCGGGTAACAAAGAAACCATTCTATTTAATCGCTTAGAAGAAATTACCGAAGCAAGTTCAAGTAATGTGTTTATCGTAAAAGATGGCGTGATCAGTACTCCACCTCTTGATAACCAAATTTTACCGGGAATAACCCGCTGGTTAATAATCAACATTCTACACAGCCACAGTGACTTTAAAGTGCAAGAGCGCATTGTTAGTAAAGATGAGTTACTTGATGCCGACGAAGTATGGATCACCAGCGCCACTAAAGAAGTTGGCCCAGTCGTAAAAGTTAATGGTAAGTTAGTTGGCGATGGCAAACCTGGCGCAGTTTGGCAACAAGTACAAAGCTTGTTTACCAAGCATAAGTTTGATTACTAATTTAATCGTAATTTAAAACAAACGCCTACATAAAGTAGGCGTTTTTGTTTTAGCTTTTATTTGGTTTATAAGGCCAAGCTTGCAATAGGCCGTCACTGGTTTCGGAATACAACTGCTTACTATCGTAAGCCACACTCAGTACTGACGTACGTTGGCGCTGTTGTTTAGCTTCGTATTCAGCAATGAGTTCACCATCTGCAACGCGATATAAACGCATCTTCATTTTTGGTGAGCCCGTTAATAGCCATTTATCTTGATTAATAAATTGCGATGCAGTGAATTCAATAAAGTTAGAGTATGAGGACACTTCAGATAGCTCTTTTTTATTGGCTAAATCAAAAAATACACGATCATCCACCGAGTCAATTGCAAAGCCCAAGCTCGCTGTTTTATTTAACGTAACGTGATTCACTCTAGTCGCTAAACGCTCTTCAAAGCGAGTGCTGCCATCGCTCGTTGACCAAAGCTTAACGTACTTGTCGCTTGAGCCGGTAAACGCCCACTGACCATCGGCCGATAACGCCACGCTATTAATATCTAAACGATGAATATCAAAACGCTTAGTATCACCTGTACAGGTATTTATTACCTCAGCCTTGCCGCTACGATAAGCAATAACCAACGTATCGCCTACGGCTGAAATAGCGATGTCTCTAGCGATTTCTTGTCCGGTGAGCCAAGTGCCAATACTACGCCCTGTGCGAGTATCGTATAAAGTCACCGATAACCGATTTGAAATGAAAAAAAGAGATTTGTTAGCGCTAAAGCCTGCCAGCTCAACATGTTCAGCGCCCTGCCCTGTTATACAATCATATAGACGCGCTTTTAACTGATTATCCCAAACGCACACCTCAGATTGGCTTGCCACTAACGCGTGACTCGCATCCTCGGTTAGCGCCGTGGCACTTAGTAGCTCATTGCCATGGGCAAATTCACTACTAGCAGGGGCAGTAAACACCTCACCTCCACCACAGCCCACAAGGCTCAGTGCAAATACACAAGCAAGAGGTTTAAAAAGTTTCGACGTCATGATCATTCTCAATTTTTATAATTATTTTATATTGGAGCAGTGTAATGAAAATAAGCGGAAGTTGGTAGGGGATCTAGCCATCAGCTTTCAGCCGTCAGCCGTCAGCCGTCAGCCGTCAGAGTCGATAGATTTAAGTCGTTAGTTGTTAGATAGAACGAGTAACGAAATGCGATGTAAGAGATGTGAGGTAGGAGGTGCTTTAGCGCCGAACAACAGTTTCCTAATAACAGCTTAAGATAACCCCACGATTTTTGTAGGCATGAAATTTATTTCGCGCGAAGAGCCGGTAGTTATGCGATGTTACTGGCGTGCCATGTAAGCATAGCGCAAAGTAAAGTTAAGAGTTACGCAGCATAAAGCTACATAAGCTAGGCCCTGTTTCCTAGAGCCTAGCCCCTATTAACTTTCAATCTGATAGCTGACGGCTGAAAGCTGACAGCTCACTCCCCTTACCCATGCGTAAAACAAAACACATTAAGTTTGTTACCGTCTAGGTCTCTGAAGTACCCCGCATAAAAGCCGGGCATTTCGCGTGGGCCGGGGGCTCCTTCGTCTGTGCCACCTAATTCTATGGCTTTTTTATAAAAGGCGTCTACTTGAGCTGGGGTTTCGACTGCCAGAGCAATCATGGTGCCGTTACCTACAGTGGCTTTTTCATCGTTATAAGGTTTGGTAACCGCAAAACCGGGCTTATCTTGACCTGTACTCCATGCGACAAAGCGGTCAGTTTCTAAAAAGCGCTCGGCGTTTAGAGTGGCGAACAATTCATCGTAATACTTTACTGCTTTAGCTAGGTTGTTAGTACCTAACATGGTGTAACCTATCATTGTGTTCTCCTTACGTTTAAAAGTGTCTGTACTCAACATAAAAGGGAAATGACCATCTGTCTATTGATTTCTCCATTCATCGCAATGGACTATATTTCTGATGGTTGTTACTTTATAACAGGTTAACACGCCCTAATTTCTGCTCACTAACAAGGAAATAAAATGAAGTTTAAAACGTCTTTAGCACTGCTTGCAGCAGCTAGCTTTTACAGCCATGCAGGAGCTAGCAATACCTTTCAACTTGAAAATGTTTTTGATCTTGAATACGCCAACCAAATAGAAATGACAAAAAATGGCGATACAATTTACTTTGTGCGTAATCGCATGGATATCAAAAGCGACCGTAAAGTCAGTAATATTTGGTCAGTAAACCCAGATGGTAAAACCATGCTGCCGCTAACGTCTGGCGTGCATATGGATTACTCACCGGTGCTGTCACCAGACGAAACGCGTTTAGCGTTTATTTCTACCCGTGATGGCAGTAGCCAAATCTATGTGAAATGGTTAAAAACCGGTAACGTAGCAAAAATTAGTAACCTAACGCAAAGCCCCGGCGGATTAACTTGGACGCCAGATGGCAAACAATTGGTGTTTAGCCAGTTTGTGCCTGCAAAATCAGCAAGCCCAGTTTCTTTACCGGGTAAGCCTGAAGGCGCTAGGTGGGCAGAGCCAGCTAAATATATTGACGATACCTATTACCGTGCCGATGGCGGTGGCTACTCTGAAAAAGGTTATCGTCACTTTTTTATCATCAGTGCAACGGGCGGCAATGCACGTCAATTAAGCTCTGGTGATTTTGATCATGGTGGTGCTATTAGCTTTAACGAAAAAGGCGATGCGTTTTATTTTTCGGCTAATCGTTATGAAGATAATGAATTACACCCAACTGAATCTGAAATCTATAAACTTAGCTTAGCGGATCGTTCAATTACCCAAATAACAGACCGTAAAGGCCCAGATTCACGCCCAAAAGTGTCACCTAATGGTCGTTATCTTGCTTATACAGGCTATGATGACAAAAAAACTAACTATGAAAACAACGACATTTATTTACTAGATTTGAAATCAGGAAAAACCTCGGTACTCACAGCAGATTTAGATCGTAGTGTCGAAGATATAAAATGGGATGATAGCGGCAGTGGTCTTTATTTTAGCTACGATAGCGAAGGTAAAACACATCTAGCTTACCAACCGCGTAGTGGTAAACATAAAGTAATTACCGACAAAATTGGTAGTGTCGCCTTTGGTCGCCCGTATTCAGGTGGTGATTTTGATGTGAGCGAAGATGGTGAAGTTGCATTCACACTCGCAGATACACAGCGCCCAGCTGATGTAGCATTAATTAAGCGCGGTAAAACCGCGCGTTTAACACAATTAAACGAAGATGCGCTGGGTGACAAAGAGCTGGCTAAGGTTGAAGAAATTTGGGTTAAATCAAGCCATGACGGCTTAGCAATCCAGGGGTGGATTGCATACCCACCGGGCTTTGACAAAAACAAAAAGTACCCGCTTGTTTTAGAGATCCACGGTGGTCCAGTTGCAAACTATGGCCCTCATTTCAGCCCTGAAGTGCAATTATACGCAGCCAAAGGTAATGTTGTACTTTATATGAACCCACGCGGCAGTGACTCATACGGTAAAGAGTTTGCGCAAACAATTCATCATAACTACCCAAGTAATGACTTTGATGACTTGATGACAGGTGTAGATGCTGTCATCGCTAAGGGCTTTATTGATGAAAGCAAACTGTTTGTTACCGGCGGTTCAGGTGGCGGGGTATTAACAGCTTGGATTGTGGGTCATACAGACCGCTTTGCAGCAGCTGTTGTTGCTAAACCTGTTATCAATTGGATCAGCTTTGTACTAACTGCTGATTTCTACCCTTTCTTTGCTGATTATTGGTTCCCTGGTAAGCCATGGGACAATATTGAGCATTACATGAAGCGCTCACCTATTAGCTATGTGGGCAATGTAAAAACACCCACTATGCTGTTAACCGGTGAATCAGACTATCGCACGCCGATTTCTGAAACCGAGCAATTTTACCAAGCCTTAAAGCTACAAGGCGTTGATACAGCGATGGTGCGTATTCCTAATGCCTCACATGGTATTACCGCTCGCCCATCAAACCTGATGAGTAAAGTCGCGTATATTCAATGGTGGTTTGATAAACATAGTAAGTAGTGGCGAGTTGCGAGTTGCGAGTTGCGAGTTGCGAGTTGCGAGTTGCGAGTTGCGAGCAATAGTTTAGGCGCGGCTTTATGCCGCACCATACCCAAAACATAAAATAGTTTCACACTTACCTGTAGCAGCGGCTTTATGCCGCGTCATTTAATAAAACCATAACGCGGGGTAAACCCGCTGCTACTTGCTAACTTTCCTCTTGCTAACTTTCCTCTTGCTAACTTTCCTCTTGCTAACTTTCCTCTTGCTAACTTTCCCCTTGCTAACTTTCCCCTTGCTAACTTTACTCTTGCTAACTTTCTCCTTTCCAGCTTCCCCTTGTAAACCCCCTTTACAGTCAAAATGTGAGTAACTCCTTACATACCTTTTTTAAATATCGGACATTAATCCAAAAGCAGTTGGTAAAAAATCGGTTTATAGACAAAATCAGTAACTTGAGTTAGTAAAAAATCGGTTTGTGCCGCTAAAAACCTAGCTTCAGTTAGTAAAATTTTGGTTTATGAGAATATTGAGTTGGTAAAAAATCGGTTTATCAATGACGTGAGTTGATAAAAATTCGGTTTATAAATCGATAGAGCTTACAAAACAGCAGTATATTGCCGTTTATATGAGCCAATTTTAGCGATTCTAGAGGCAGTAATAAGGCAACAACCCCTAAATTAAGGCTTATAAGGCGGAGCTAGTTAAATCCTGATCTAAAATTTTTAGGCTGGTAAATGCGTGATCTGTATTTTTATAAAGCTAGTAAATAGCTGATCCAAGACTTAGTTAAAGAGTGATCCGAGATGCGAGATGCGAAGTGAGAGATGCGAGATGCGAGATGCGAGGTGAGAGATACGAGTCTGATGGCTGACGGCTGAAAGCTGATAGCTACAAATGAAAAAGGGCCCGAAGGCCCCTAACAACATTATTGAATAGCTATAAAGCAATATTACATTTTACAACTTGGTTAGAACTGGTTCATAGTATTTGCTTCACCACCGGCTTTAAGCGCATTTTCACCAGAGAAGTACTCTTTATGAGTATCACCAATGTTAGAACCTGCTAGGTCTTGGTGTTTCACTGATGCTTGCTCACGGCGAATTTCTTGACGTTGTACGTCGCGAACATACGCTAGCATGCCTAGGTCGCCGAAATAGCCTTCTGATAGAATATCAGTGCTTAGCGCCGCTGTATGGTAAGTTGGTAGCGTGATTAAGTGGTGGAAGATACCCGCTTCACGTGCACCATCTTTTTGGAAGTTTTGCACAAGTACGTCTGCTGCCGCCGCAAGCTCTGTGTCATCCATTTCTGGTGCCATTAATGCCTTATTGTCATCGATGCTTGGGTAAGCTGATAAGTCTTTACCTTGCTCTTGCCACTCAGCATATACTTGCTCACGGAATTTAAGTGTCCAGTTGAACGACGGAGAGTTGTTGTATACCAGCTTAGCATTAGGTACTTGCTCTTTAACGCGGTTAACAAGCTCAGCGATTTGTTTAACGTTTGGTTTTTCTGTTTCAATCCACAGTAAGTCGGCGCCTGATTGTAAGCTAGTTACACAGTCTAGAACTACGCGGTCTTTCTCTGTGCCTTCACGGAACTGGTATAAACCATTATCTAAACGTGTTGGTTTGCAAAGCTGGCCATTAAGCTTCATTGCTGTGTCGCCCTCGTTTAAGTCATCAACACTGTTTACTGGTGTTGTTTCAAGGAACGACGTGTATTGGCTAGCAAGGTCGCCAGGTGTTTTAGATACAGGCACTTTTTGAGTAAGGCTTGCACCTAATGAGTCAGTACGAGCAACGATAATACCGTTATCAATACCAAGTTCTAAGAATGCGTAACGAACAGCGTTAATTTTTGCTAAGAAATCTTCATGCGGTACAGTTACTTTACCTGCTTGGTGACCACATTGTTTTGCGTCAGATACTTGGTTCTCGATTTGGATAGCACATGCACCCGCTTCAATCATCTTTTTAGCCAGTAGGTAAGTTGCTTCTTCGTTACCGAAACCCGCATCGATATCAGCAATAATTGGCACAACATGGCTTTCGAAGTTATCGATTTTATTTAGTACTGCTTGAACATCACCGCCGTTTGCTTTCGCTTCGTCTAGGTCTTTGTAAAGGTGGTCAAGTTCACGTGCATCAGCTTGCTTTAAGAAAGTGTAGATTTCTTCGATTAGCGCTGGAACAGATGTTTTTTCATGCATACTTTGGTCAGGTAATGGACCAAACTCAGAGCGAAGTGCCGCAACCATCCAGCCACTTAGGTATACATAGCTGCGTTTGGTTGTTTTGTTATGACGTTTAATTGCCATCATCATTTGCTGTGCAGTGAAACCATGCCAACAACCTAATGATTGTGTGTATTGGCTGTGGTCAGCATCGTAGGCTGCCATGTCTGCACGCATAATGTCTGCAGTGTATTGAGCAATGTCTAGACCCGTACGAAAACGGTTTTGTAAGCGCATACGGCTTGCGTATTCAGGGTTGATTGACTGCCACGTTTTGCCTTGTGTTTGACATAAAGTAGCTAGGTTATCGGTTTCGCGTTGATATGTTGTCATAATAAAAGTCCTTCGAACGGGTTATCTATTTTTTGTTAGTGAGAGTGGCTACTGGCGTTTGCTTCGTAGCGCTTAATTCAACATTAGGCGGATTTTTTGGATTTAGTAAATTTATAGTTGTTATTGCCACTATATTTTTAGTGAATGGCAAATAGCCTGCTTATTAGCCTTTTTTACGATATGGTTGAACCATGAATGATCAAATTACGCTCGTTTAAAGGACATTATTATGACCACTCTCTCACTTAACGGTTTAAGCGTTGATCAACAACTTGCACAGTTTGTTGAACAGCAACTTCTACCAGGAACAGGCATTAGCACAGATACTTTTTGGCAAGGTTTTGCTGATATCGTCAATGAATTAACGCCAATCAATCGCGCGCTTTTAGAAAAACGCGAACAACTACAAGCTAAGATTGATGACTACCATAAGCAGCAGCCGGTATGGGATGCAACTAACTATCAAGCATTCCTTGAAGACATTGGCTACCTCGTTCCTGAGCCAGCTAGTTTCAGCATAGAAACAGAGCAAGTAGAGCCTGAAATCGCAAGTACAGCTGGGCCGCAGCTCGTTGTGCCAGTAAGCAATGCACGCTTTGCTCTAAACGCAGCGAATGCTCGCTGGGGCTCTTTGTATGATGCGCTATACGGCACTGATGTATTGAGTGAAGATGACGGCGCAGAGAAAGGCTCTACATACAACCCTGTACGTGGCTTTAAAGTAATGGCTTATGCCCGCCAGTTCCTCGATAAAGCATTGCCTTTAGCAAATGGCTCACACATCGAAAGCACCAGCTATGCAGTGGTAAATAATGAGCTTTTAATCACATTACGTGACAGCAGTCAGGTTCGCCTAGCTAACCCTGAACAACTTATTGGTTACCAAGGTGAAGCGCAAAATCCAAGCGCTATCTTATTGAAAAATAATGGCTTACATATAGAACTGCAAATCGACCATCATCATCCAATAGGCCAAGCAGATAAAGCAGGCCTAAAAGATGTACTACTTGAAGCAGCTCTCACAACGATTATGGACTGTGAAGATTCCGTTGCTGCCGTTGATGCCGAAGACAAAGTAAACGTTTATCAAAACTGGCTTGGTTTAATGCAAGGAAACCTAGTAGAAGCATTTAACAAAGATGGCAAAACCATTGAGCGCCGTTTAGCACAAGACCGCCAATATCAAGGTGTAAATGGCGAAACAATCACGCTTAAAGGCCGTAGCATGATGTTTGTGCGTAACGTTGGCCATTTAATGACAAATCCAGCTATCCAAGATAGTGAAGGCAATGACGTGTTTGAAGGCATTATGGATGCCATTATCACCAGCACCGCAGCGCTTCATGATTTAAAAGGCACCAGCACCCTTAAAAATTCAACGGCTAATAGCATTAACATTGTTAAACCAAAAATGCATGGCCCAGAAGAAGTAGCATTCACTTATACCCTATTTACCCGCGTTGAGCAGCTGCTAGGCTTGCCTGCAAACACCATTAAAATGGGTATTATGGACGAAGAACGCCGCACTTCAGCTAACTTAAAAGCCTGTATTTTCGAGGCTAAAAACCGTGTTGTATTCATCAATACCGGTTTCTTAGACCGTACTGGTGACGAAATTCATACTTCAATGCAAGCAGGTGTAGTATTGCCAAAAGGCGCTATTAAACTTGAGCCTTGGATCAGCGCATACGAAGACCGCAACGTTGATATTGGCTTAGCTACAGGTCTCAGTGGTAAAGCACAAATTGGTAAAGGTATGTGGCCAATGCCAGATAAAATGGCGTTAATGATGGAACAAAAAAGTGGTCACCCGAAAAGTGGTGCAAATACCGCATGGGTGCCCTCTCCTACTGCTGCAACGCTGCATGCAATGCATTATCACGATATTGATGTATTTGCTTGCCAAAAAGCGCTTATGGACCGTAAAGAAGCAAGCCTTACCAGCTTACTCACTCCACCGCTTATGAAAGATGCCAGCAGCTTAAGCAAAGAAGATATTCAAGCCGAACTTGATAACAATGCACAGGGTATTTTAGGTTATGTTGTGCGTTGGATTGACCAAGGTATTGGCTGCTCAAAAGTACCAGACATCAACCATGTTGGCTTAATGGAAGACCGTGCCACACTGCGTATTTCAAGCCAACACATGGCCAACTGGCTGTATCATGGTGTTTGTTCTGAAGAGCAAATTAGAAAAACCATGGCACGCATGGCGAAAGTCGTTGATGGCCAAAATGAAGGTGATCCTGCTTACAAAAATATGGCTGATTCAGCCGAAACCTTAGCGCAAAGCGTTGCTTATCAAGCAGCGTTAGCCCTTGTTTTAGAGGGAGTTAAACAACCTAGTGGATATACTGAACCATTATTGCATGCGTTCCGTATAAAATATAAGTCGTTAAATTAGCCACTACACAACTCTCCTTCGAGTTTCATGTGTCGTTCATAGCAGCCTAAGGGCTGCTTTTTTTTGACTAATATCAATTGAACTCATAACGACAGTGAATACTCATCATTCATGGCATAATAAAAATCTATTAAAAAAGGGGCATTTGTTACCAAATGCCCCTTTTTACGTACTAATACGTACTAATTTTTTTAAAATTAGTTTTTGACAATCGCATTGTGATAAACGTTTTGCACGTCATCACAGTCATCTAGCATAGAAATAAACTTTTCAAAGTTTGCGATATCATCTGGATCTGTGATGTCTGTATGAACTTGTGGAACAAACGTGATCTCGTCTACTTCAAAGTTAATACCTTCAAATGCTTCTTCAAGTGCTGTTTTTGCTTTGTAGTACTCTGTGTGAGGAGCGAATACTGACACTTTGCCATCTTCTACTTCTACATCTGTTACGTCTACATCAGCCATCATTAGCGCTTCTAGTACCACTTCGTCGTCATCACCGGCAAAGCCTAAAACAGCTAAGTGGTCGAACATATGCGCTACACAACCCGGTGTACCAATTTTTGAATCTGTTTTTGTAAACGGTAAACGTACATCTTTGATAGTACGGTTAGGGTTATCAGTTAAACAGTCAACAATAACCATACAGTTACCAGGGCCGTAGCCTTCATAACGTGCTGGAGAATAGTCTTCCCCTGCCCCACCGGCCGCTTTTTTAATTGCGTTATCGATTACGTGTGCTGGTACTTGGTCTCGTTTCGCACGCTCAATAATACGCTTTAGCGCTTGGTTAACTTCTGGATCAGGTTCGCCATTTTTAGCAACAACGTAGATTTCTTTACCGTACTTAGAATTTACTTTAGTTTTTGCATTGGCTGTTTTAGCCATGGCGTTTTTGCGGACTTCAAATGCTCTGCCCATCTTATGCCTCTATGAATACATTTGATAATTGCCGATATTTTAGCAACTCATGAACGCTTGGGCTAGTACTAGGGCATTTTGAAAAATAAAAAACTAACAATAAATCTCAGGAAAAATAAAAAACAAGGCTATTTAACATAACATCTTATTTTCTTGAAATGAGCCAACCAATTTAGGTAAGTCTGAAAAGTGATGCAGTACGTAGTCAGCCTGATTTGCGTATTCAGGAATTTCATCCGGAGCGTACAAACAAGCACGCATATTTGCATTATGGGCAGCTTGAATATCAAATAAGTAATCACCAACATAAAGTAGCTCAGACTGATCAAGCTCCCATAATGTCGCAATAGCATTCAAGGCGCTTGGATCGGGCTTAGCAGGCGCATCAGAGCGAGTTAACACTGTTTCTATAGGTAAAGGGTTATTCTTTAATTTAATGGCAGCAGCACGGTCATAGTTTCGAGTAACAATTGCCATTGGGATATTATTTTCTTTTAACCGTGTGATGGCATCTGCAACACCAGGAAGTAAATGTGAGTGCTGGGCATCTAACAATTCATGCTGATGTACTATGTTCATCGCTTCTTCACGCATATAAGGTGAAGGTAAAGAAGCGATATAAGCGAGTAAGTCTTTTTCTACAGGACAACCAACCTGCGCTTTGATTAATGAAAAATCAAGTTCAGAAGAAACCAAGGTACCATCTAAGTCGAAGATTACACCGCGTATATTGTTGTCATGGATAGTCATATAAATCCCTGTATATGAGAATTGGGAAAGTTTTGGTGCCCACTAATAAGATAGTTTACGAAATCAGTTAATTAAAGGATCAAAGGATTAAAAAAGTAACTTTTTTAATCCTTTAGTATAAGAAAATTATGGTTCAACAGGCTCAAACCTTGCCTCAAGCCAAGTGTCATCTTGACTAAACGTAAGAGTTTTAACTTTACCTTTGCCTTCAATGTTTACCATATTAACTTGTGCTGGCCACAGGTCACGTAATGCTCCGTTGCTCATTCGAATACCATGAATTCCCTCAGGGATCGTGACTTCTTGATAAACCCAAAAGAATTTACCATCAACTTGCGCACCCACATCTTTAAGCTCAAGCGGCTTACCATCTAAAGTTTGTAGGGCAATATGTGACTCAACATAATCAGCAAAACGCTTTTGGTCGTCTTTATTACTTAAAATATCAGCATGACCGTCAAATAAGTGCTCTACCGCATGCTCAGTATCGTGTAAATAAAAGCGATGCATTAGCTCAATATTATTAGTGCGTTTATTAAAAAGTACCGTTGTTACAGATGCTTTTAACTGGTGCGCCATAGTTGGCGCACTCAGTAATAAAGCAAAAATAATGGCGATTAAGCGCATTATTGTTGCTCCTCAGCATCTTTTTCGTCGTCCTTTTTCAGCTCAGTTTTAATATCTTGCATGATATCGCGGCTAACTTTCGCTTTACTCTTCTCACGTTTGTACACTTCAATACGTGATGGAATAATACGACGCGGATAGTTATTGTTTTCTACATCAACATCCGCAGTTTCCCAACGCGGGTCAACTGTAACAGACACTAGATTTTTACCCTTATCAGTGACAATGAGCTTTTGAACATGCTTGTGATTACGACGCCAGATTTCAGCAGGAATGTACTGCTCTTCTTTCGTACCATCTTCATAAGTAAGCTCTAATAAGATAGGCATTACTAAACCACCTAAGTTTGAGAACTCAAGTACGTAGTAGTTTTTATCTTCTTTGATTGCACGCTCAAACGTTTTACGTTCCCAAGGTTCTAAGCCTTTTAGGAATTTGTTATACGCGTTGCGCTCTTTATTAGTTACCGTGAAGCGGTCATTTTCGTCATAGAAGTCAGTTACATCTGGATTTTCTTCAACCCACAGTTTTTTACCTTCTTCTTTATTACGTTTTACGAATAACGGCATTGGCTTATCAGCTTCGATATCGCGTAAACGATTAAAGTCGATATCAGGGTTTTTCGTATCTAGACGTAGTTGGTAAACTTTATCTAGCGAGATATCAACGTGATCTGTGGTGTAGAACCAGCCACGCCAGAACCAATCTAAATCAACACCAGACGCTTCTTCCATAGTACGAAAAAAATCAGCCGGAGTAGGGCGTTTGTACTTCCAACGCTGTGCATATTCTTTAAATGCAAAGTCGAATAACTCACGGCCAAGGATCACTTCACGTAAAATGTTAAGTGCCGCCGCAGGCTTAGTGTAAGCATTTGGGCCTAAACGCAATACGCTGTCTGACTGAGTCATCACCGGTACTTGGTTTTCTGACTTCATATACTCAACGATATCGCGAGGCTCAACTCCCCACGGAATTGTGTGGTCCCATTCACGACCAGCAACTCCATCTAAGAAACTATTTAAACCTTCATCCATCCACGTCCACTGACGTTCATCAGAGTTAACGACCATAGGGAAGTAAATATGACCAACTTCGTGGATTACAACGCCAATTAAGAAGCGCTTTTCAGCTTGTGAGTATGTACGAGTACCATCGTCTTGTAGGTCAGTGCGCGGACCATTAAAGGTGATCATTGGGTACTCCATACCACCTACAGGGCCATTTACAGACTGAGCAACAGGGTAAGGGTAATCAAATGAGAAGCGCGAATACACTTCCATTGTATGAACGACAGCTTCAGTTGAATACTTCTTCCAAAGGTCGCCACCTTCTTTCGGGTAGAAAGACATCGCCATCACTAACGGCTGATCGTTACCACCTTGATGATAGCCTTTAGCATCCCACATAAATTTACGTGAAGAAGCCCATGCAAAGTCACGAACATTTTCAGCTTTGAAATGCCATGTTTTCGTTTTATCAGTGCCTTCTTTTTCGTTTTCTAGCGCTTCTTCTTCAGTCACGATGAAAACAGGTCGTTTAGCGTTTTCAGCTTCTTCTAAACGTTTACGCTGCGTGCTAGTCAGTACATTACGAGCATTATCAAGTTTACCGGTTGCAGATACAATGTGATCAGCTGGCACGGTGATCTCTACATCGTAGTTACCAAATTCAAGCGTAAATTCACCACTTCCTAAGAATGCTTTGTTTGTCCATGCTTCGTAGTCTGTGTATGCAGCAAGACGCGGGAACCACTGTGCTAGCAAAAAGATATCATTACCATCTTCTTCAAAGTGCTCATAACCTGAACGAGCACCCACGGCATCTTCTTCAACAATGTTAAAGGCGAAGTCCATGCTGAACTCAACGTCTTTACCCGGTTTAAGTGGCTCATTTAGATCAATACGCATTAAGGTATCAACCACAGTTACTTTAAGCTCTTTTCCGTCTTCGTCTTTAACATTGGCGATTTGATAGCCCAGCTCATTGTCAGCCATAAACTGCTGACGACGTAACTGACCTAAGCTCAGTTTTGTCGCTTTTGGCTGAGGGTCACCTTGCAGTGTTTTACCATTGAAGGTTGATGTCATTTCTGCAATTGAGTCAGATTTAAAGATATTTTGGTCTAACTGTAACCAAAGATACTTTAATGTATGAGGTGAATTATTTTTGTACTCAATTTTCTGACTTGCCGTTAAACGACGTTTTTTCTCATCAAGCTTTACGTCGATGTCGTAGTTAACTTGTTGCTGCCAGTAATTTTCTGCAGGTGCTCCAGCGGCACTACGATAAACATTGGGAGTTGGGAGTGCTTCATCCAGTTGACGAAACTTGTCAACAAATGAACCTTTTGTTTGCTCAACTGATGATGCCATAACCGTAGACGATACAGCTAAAGGCAATACCAAAGCACTCAGCGTTAGAACTGCTTTTTTCATTGTTAATCCTGTAAATTTTGCGTGAGCGTACCTTCTCAAACTGCTAACAAAGTTGCAATAAAATAACGATAAAGTGCGGTATTTTTCAGGTAGTATTCATACTTTTAAAACTATTTATTTTTGTCCTGCCAAATAGCCTTTTAAGTACAAGTGTAAAGGGGGTTTACATTACACTTGCTCAATTTTAGTTCAGCACAAATTCATGCCAAAGTATTAATGTTAAATATAAAGGTTTTTGTTTAACTAGTTTAACTATCTAAAGAAAGATTAAATGGTCTGTTAAATGCATAAAATAGTGTGACTGAAGTGTAATAAAGATACCGTCAAATTTTGCACATAAGCTTAAAAATGAAGGGTGATTAGATGAAGTTTTATATTGTAAAGAAAGACTCTCGTTTAGCAGCCATTCCAGCTCAAGAAGCAATTCTTAACGAGTACGAAAATCGTGGTTTTGAATTTGTAGAAGTGATTGCCGCCTGTGATGAGTCAGATGCATTATCGCGCACAAACCCGGTGATAAAAAGGCCAAAAAAATGGCTGATTTACCCAACTGCCTTCATAATTTTATCCTTTGTTATATTTATTTTCGCAATAAATTAAATTTTATGGCATTTTCTATTGAAATTTACTGCCATTTATATTTAAAATCGCCCACTTTTTTGATTTTGGGGTCTGCGTAGTTCGTAATTGCGCCTCAAAATGTTTTGGTAATCAGCATAGAATTCGGTGAGCGTATGGATTTTTATATCCTAAAAAAACAACAAGAACTAATTGCAATTCCAGCGGACGAACAAAATTGTAAACAGTACCTAGATTCAGGGTATTTTTATATTGATAAAGTAGCAGCTTGTAATGAAAGTAATGCACTTAAAATATTACAAGCAAAGCAAACTAAAGCGCTTAAAGTACCATTAATTATGGCTCTACTGGCGTTACCTATGGTTGTATTTGCCTGGTATAGCTTAAGTTAGCAAGCCAGGCTGGGCATCTTGGCTCAGCTTAGGTATATTGACGCTCTTAATAAATAATAAGAGCGTTAAATGAAAGTCCTTCATACATCTGATTGGCATTTAGGCCAACAATTCTACGAGCACTCCCGATTCGATGAACATCAAGCGTTTTTAGCTTGGTTAACCGATACGCTTGTTTCAGAACAGATCGACTTACTGCTAGTTGCGGGTGACATTTATCATACGGCAACACCACCTGCCAGCGCAGAAAACCAACTCTACCAATTTATTAAAACCACCAAGCAGCATTGCCCTGACTTACACATAGTCATTATTGCTGGTAACCACGACTCTGCAAATCGAATAATGGCTGCAAAACCTTTATTAGCTCAGTTTGATACCCATGTTGTTGGCCGCTTTGATAGTAACGCCCCTCATGAAGTAGTACTACCAATCAGCACAAAAAACGGCGATGCGAATGTTGTTGCCATGCCATTTTTACGTAGCAGTGATTTAAGCAGCTATAACCGCCAACAAGAGCAACCGTTAAGTTACAACCAAGCCGTTGCTCTTGCCTACAAAGATGCATTACAAGCCGCAAGCGAATTACCAAACGCGCCATTAATTGCGATGGGCCACTTACATGCAAAAGGTGGAGACATCTCATCAGATTCTGAACGCAATTTAGTTATAGGTGGCGAAGATGCAATATCGGCTAGCATATTTACAGATCAACCTGATTATGTCGCGCTAGGACATCTTCATAAAGCACAAACCGTCGCCAAGAAAGACACCATTCGCTACAGTGGCACGCCAATGCCGATGTCATTTTCTGAAAGACGCTATCAGCATCAAGTTGTGATAGTTGAGCTTAGTGACTCAGGTACTACTGTAAACCCCCTTTACATTCCTAGCTTTTGTAAAGTCATGTTGCTGCCAGAAAAAAACTGTGTGCCACTAAACGAATTATGTGAGCTTATAAAACAACTCGATTTAACAGATCAAGATTTAGCGCCATACCTGCGGGTTAAATTGAGCGCCCATGACACTGACACCACTTTCAGAGAACAAATAGAACAAGCCCTTGAAGGTAAACAAGTTAAGTTCTGTGGCATTGAAAGGGTTCGTCAACAGAGTAGCCAGCAAGACGATGAACAAACCCTATTTGAAGATGTCTCACAAATTGAAGCGCTGAACCCACACTCACTTTTAGAGCAAGCATTTGCTAACAATAAAGATATGGCAGGGCAGGCTGTGCCAAAAGAGCTAGAAAGCTTATTAAGCCAAGTAATCGATGAATTGAATGCGGAGGACCTACTATGAAAATTTTAGCGATTCGTGTTCATCAACTAGCCTCTATCTTAGACGCCGAAGTCGACTTTAGCGCTTCGCCTTTAAAAGAAGCGGGGTTGTTTGCCATCACGGGTGATACCGGGGCGGGTAAAAGTACTTTACTCGATGCCATTTGCTTAGCGCTTTATAACAAAACAGCAAGATTACGTGGTGATACAGGCAATAAAATTGACTTTAACGGCGACAATATCAAACTCAATGACTCGCGAAACTTATTACGCCGCGGGGCAGGGCAGGGCTTTGCAGAAGTCGACTTTATTGGCCAAGACAAACAATCATATCGCGCAAGATTAAGCTTTAGCCGAGCGCGTAATAAAGCCGATGGCAAATTACAACCCGCACAACATAGCCTGTACTCATTACCTGATGAAACCCTAATTGCTGATAGGAGTGCTGCTGGTAAAGAAATCGAGCGTATTATCGGCTTGAGCTTTGAGCAGTTCTCACGAGCAGTACTGCTTGCACAGCATGAATTTGCCGCTTTTTTAAAAGCAACTGGGGATGAACGTGCGCAACTACTTGAATGCTTAACAGGCACCGATAAATTCAGCCGTATTGGTCAGCGAATTTTTGAGCGCCATCGTGAACAGCTGCAAGCTTTAGAGCAGTTAAAGCTAAGTTTAAGCAACTATCAGGTTTTAAGCCCTGAAGAAGTCAAAACTAAACAAGCAGAGCAAAAAGCGCTTGAGGCTAAACTTGCTGAGTTGCAAAAACAAATAAAACAATTTGAACAGTACCAAGCGTGGTACAAACAAGCATCTCAGCAGCAGCAACAACTAAACCAAGCTGAGCAAGCCAAGCAAGAGTTACAGCAACAAATGCACGCGCTTGCTGAAAAAGCCACTGAAGCGAAACAAGCTCAACAATGCCTAGAAATAAAAGATAACCGTGAACGTGTGGCGACTCTTAGCGTTCAACATGAGCAACTAATTAAAAACCGTAAGCAGCTTTTAAACGTTGATCATAAAACACTGATCAAAGACGCTGAGCAAACCCTTGAAAAGCAAACCGCACAACTAAACCAAGCTAAGCAAGCACAAAAAGACGCGCAGCCTATTATTAGCCAGGCCCGTGAGTTAGATAAGCAACTTGCTGTATTAAACCAGCAAGCAGCGGCGCAAAAAGTACACGCAGAGAAAGCGAAACACCATCATCAAGAGCTGACTAATACACTAAATAGCCATAAAGCAGAGCAGCAAAAACAGCTTGAGCAACAAGCACAAATAAATAGCTATTTAGAAACACATGCACAATGGCAACCATTAGCAAAAGACTGGTCATTCTATAAAAGTGAGTTAAGCCGCTTTAGCCAGCAACTGCACACAATTAGCCAATCACAGCAAAACGTAAAAGCTCTTCAACCTAAGATTGATGAGCAGCAAGCAGCCGCGCAGCAGTGTAAAACTCAATACCAAGCCCTTGAGCAAGAAATTAAGCGCCTAAATGAGCAAGATATCGCCTTTAAATCGAGTTTAAATACTCAATCAATGGCCGATATCGACGCTAGGCTTGATGCGATTAAGCACCTGATTGAAAAGCGCCAAGTATGGCAAACTAATCAGCAGCAGTTAAAAAATTGGCAAACACAATTAAACACATTAAGCCAGACTGAGCAGCAACTGCAAACGGCATTAAAAGATGCGCAGCAAGGTGCAGAGCAAGCACAGCAGCAGGTTTCGTTTTGTGAGCAAAACTTACAGCAAGTGCAGTTAAGAGCCAGTGAAGGGGTCAGCCAGTTACGCGCCACTTTAAAAGCAGGGGAGCCGTGTGCAGTATGTGGCTCAAAAGAACACCCCTTTATGCATGAAGAAATGGTAAACGAGCAATTTAGTCAACTTATTAACGACTTTACCAGCCAGTTAACTAACGCCAAACAGCACTTAAAAGCTCAGCAAGCATTACAGCAAGCTAAAAGTAATGAGCTGGCGGCATGCAGCCAACAGATAAGCTCGTTAACAGGGCAAATCTCAGAACTGAGCGCTCAACAACAGAGCCTCAAAGAAACCATGGCGGCTAATCGAACTGAGCTAAATGATTTGACCGAAGTTCAGTTAAACGAGCGTCAACAACAGCTCAGCCTGCAAAAACAGCAATATTACAAAACCCTTGAGCAGCAACAGCAGTTGCAAAACACGCTTGCGGCTAAGCAAACTGAGTATAATCAGCAAGGACAAGCGCTTCATAGCAAAGAGCAGCAGTTAAACGAGTTGCAGCAACAACTAAATAATCTGCAAACACGTTTAAATGAGCTCAATGATGAGCATCAGCAGCTTTATACGACACTGAATCAACAGTTCACCAGTGCACCTTGGTGGCAGGCACTCAATACACAAAACACTTCTTTAGAGAACATTGCTGAGCACGTTGAGGCTTATCAAACTTCGCTGCAAACTGCGGATGAACTTAAAACGAACTTAAAAGCCATTGAGCAGCATCTTGCGCATTTAACGCCGCAGCTTAACGAAGCACATACCTCTTTAACTCATTGCAACGAGCAACTAAGCCAAACTCAAAACGAATTAACGCAGATACAATCAAAGCGCGAGGGCTTATTGAGTAACGCAGCGATTTCGGTAGATGAGTTTATTACAGAGCTTGAAAAAGCGATAGATTCAGCGCAGCAAGCACTACAACTTGCCCAGACAACCCATAATAATGCGGTGAAGGCGCGTGACGAACAAGCTATTCAAATAGCTAACCTTGATGAGCGTGAGAAAGAGCTAAACGCTGAACAATCGGCACTTAATGAGCGCTTTAGTCTGTGGTTTAACGATTTTAAAGCGCAGCACCCAAGCTTAGATGAGCAAGCCGTTAGTCAGCTATTAACGATAAGCCCTGCTGAAATCAAACAAACTTTGGCTGATTATCACACCGCCGAGAGTAACTTAAAAGATGCTGAGGCTCTTTTAAAACAACGACAGCAGGCTTTGGCTCAGCATCAAAAAGATAAGCCAGCTCTCGATGAAGATGAGCTGCAAATACAGCTTAATCAAGCCACAGAGCAACAAGTGCAAACAAATAACGCATTATTGCAAGTTGCGACGGAGCTTAAAACCCATCAACAAAATAGCCAAGCGCTTGAAGATAAACAAAAGCAATTGGTTGATCAGCAAAAAAGCTATGAGCACTGGCATCTACTCAATAAGGTCTTGGGGGATGCCAGCGGTAAAACCATGCGTAACTTAGCGCAAACACAAACCTTAAAAATACTGCTACATTACGCGAATATTCACTTACAAACCCTAAATAAACGCTACAAATTAACAGCTATAGGGCAAACACTCGATATCGCAATTATCGATAAAGACATGGCCGATGAGCAGCGCTCTGTTAATACATTATCGGGCGGCGAGTCATTTTTAGTGTCGTTAGCACTGGCATTAGGGCTTGCCTCGTTGTCGTCGAATAAAGTACAAATAAACTCTTTGTTTATCGATGAAGGGTTTGGTACGTTGGACAGTGAAACGTTAAGCATCGCGATGGATGCTCTTGATTCTCTGCAAGCACAAGGCCGCAAAGTCGGGGTTATTTCTCACGTATCTGAAATGACCGAACGCGTTGCCACCCAAGTGCATGTAGCGAAAAAACCAGGTGGTTATTCGACCATCTCAGTTATTTAAAGGATTAGCATGCCAACTTTTAATCACGAAGAAGCAAGTCACTACGACGAACGCATTTTGCGCCTAGTTCCAGGTTATGAGTTATTACATCAAGCAACCGCCGCCCAATTAGCAACCACGCTGAGCGATGATGCGCGCATTTTAGTTGTTGGTTCCGGAACAGGTAAAGAAATCATCGAATTAGCGGCGCTAAAACCAAGCTGGCAATTTATTGCTCAAGATATTTCACAAGACATGCTCGATATTGCCGAGCAACAGTTTGGCCAGCATAACATCAGCGACCGCGTGACAGTGCACTGCGGTGATATCAACGACATCGACACTCAATGTGACGCCGCACTGTGTTTACTGGTCATGCATTTTGTTGAAGATAACGGCGATAAAAAAGCGCTATTAAAAGCGATTCACAGCAAGCTTAAGAAATCGAGCAACTTATACATTGCCGATTTAATGCGCCCAGAAACCACTTTTGAGCGCGAATCTCAACTACAGCTGTGTACACAGTTAGGTTTAACAGAAGTCGGCGTAGAACGCATGCGCCACAACCTAGAGCACGAGTTTTACCCATTAGACCGCATTCGTTTTTCAGAGTTAATGAATGAAACCCGCTTCAGCACCCCAAAACAGTATTTTAAAGTGCTTGGTTTTGCTGGGTATGTGGTTGGGAGTTAGCTCATAGATTGGGTAGAGCACAGCGAAACCCAACAAGTTAACGAGCTAAAATGGGAAAGAGTAAAACGACATCACGTAGGCGCGAAATTTATTTCGCGCGATGTTTTGTAGGTTGGGTAGAGCACAGCGAAACCTAATCAATTGTTAGTAGCCCCGCTTAACTTTCTTGTTATTTTACTTTATACCAAACAGTTACGATTACTGTTGCAGGCATCCATGAACCACCGCTTTGTGATTGAGTAATATTTTTAATTTCTATATCAGGTTGAGAGGCTAACCAAAGATTGATTTCAGTTTCTAAACCACAATCAGATGATGTAGGTGAACTAGGCCAAAAACTTTGTTTAGGCTTTATGATTTTTGTGAATATTTTAACTTCCATTTTTAGAATTACACTCTGTGATGATATTAGTAATATAACGCCGCAATAAACGGCAAGGAACGAGCCTGAGCCAAGCTTTTCGGATTCTATTTTGATTGCCTGTTATAAGTCTTTATCTTTAAAATGTTTGCAACTGAGCAAACTGTTGGCAGTCTCTAGCTTAATGCGCTTGTTAGCTTTTACATACACTGTAATCAAAATCATCCTTTATATTTGGCATTTCATCAACTTGAAAATAGCCCCAAATAGAAAAAAATAAAAAAAACAGAGGAATAAGTATATGTGCAGTTAACTTAAGATTTGCGCGCCATCCAGTAAGAATCTTTGTAGGTTGAAGCACTTTTACTCCCTTCGGTGGGAACTGTCCATGCATAAACCCCTTAATACCTACAGGTAGTGTAAATAGACCGATAAAAATAGCACTTAACAAAGGAAATCCGACAAAGGTTGAATACCATAAGACTGAAATCCCAGAATAACCGAAAGGAGTGTGACAGTGAACGGTATCTACATACCATTCTAAAAATGGAATAAACCATTTTATGCTAATTATCACGGCTAAAGCGCAAGCTAAAATAATTAATGCTTTTATTCTAATTTGTTCAGGTTTTGAATATTCTTCTGCGTATTTGATAAACTCTCTCCTTGAGTAAAAGCTAACGCCTCAAATAACAGGTTAAAATAAGCGAGGCACGAGCAAAAACCAACTGTTTTGTTCTGGTTTAATGACTTGTTAGTTCACAATTACACCAATACTAATGAAAAAACACTTAGCCAAATTAGCTGAAAGCCATATGAAATACGCTGATAGGTGCCAGGATTACTTTGGGATTTTACAGCTTTGGCCATTGCAAAAAGAAAATAAACCGCTGCGACAACAGAAAGCAATGAAAAAATACGGAAATATAACGGGATAATTTCAGTTGTTGGACTTATAGCAACTAATATCGGTGCAATAACTAATGAAAGCAACATGATAAAACCAGCCCAAGAATGTACCTTGCAATTAAAAGTTGGATTCTTAGTAAATGGATCGGCGTCCATTGGAAAGTAACCTGCGACCCATGTACCTACACCATGAGCTATAACTAACCAACCCGCAACATTCACTAAAGTTGAAACATTTGAGAGTTGAGCCAGATACCAACCGAAAAAGCAAAATAGAAAACCAAGAGGATAATTATTAATTAAAGGAGACAATTTTTCAGTTGGGCTACCAGTCGCACCTAACTCACTACAAAATTGCTTAGAATGGCTATAACCAGTATAAAACCTACCTGCTACATATACACCAATGAAAATCCAGATTGTTGCAATTAATCCTGAATAGATCGCAATACTCTCAAACACCACCAAAGTCCCTTTGTTAACTAACATTTTATCGTGCACACTTCGCGCATATTTATGCCGATGCCACGCTCATTATGTTTAATAAATCTACTATTAACAAATAACGGAATGCATTGCTAACTGTAAATTTTTTTGATGCTAAAGATATTCAGAAAGAAAAATGGCTCAATGCTCATTTTCATCATATTTGCAGGGTATATGGTTGGGAGTTAGCGAGTAATGAACCATCGCGCGAAATAAATTTCACGCCTACGCGATGTAAAACGCTGCTGCATCAAAGCTCGCTAACTTTAGTTTGTAACTCGCTAAGTTTGTTGGGTTTCGCTCCGCTCTACCCAACCTACAATAGCCTAATACCCCGCAGCCTGGCCGTCTTTGCGGGTTTCAGATGCGCCGTAATAAACGCCGGTTTTTGGGTCTTTCAATATTGCTTGATAACCACCGTATGGGCCAACGGCGTCTTGTAAGGTGTGGCCTTTCTTTATTAACTCACGACGGGTTTCCATCGAAAAACCTGACTCTAAGCTAACAAAACCACCGTCTTCCATGATCTCACCTGTCGGCTGCGATGAACCTGTGTGCAGAATACGCGGTGCATCACCGGCTTCTTGCAGGTTCATGCCAAAATCAATCATGTTGATAAGTATTTGAGCATGCATTTGTGGCTGTGTCGCACCGCCCATAACGCCATAACTCATATATGGCTTACCATCTTTGGTGACAAACGCAGGAATGATTGTATGAAATGGTCGTTTGCCTGGCTCATATTGGTTCATGTGGCCTTTTTTAAGCGCGAACATTTCGCCACGGTTTTGCAATACAAAGCCTAATTTTGCCGGTGTCATACCTGAGCCCATGCCACGGTAATTACTTTGAATAAGTGAAACCATGTTGCCGTCTTTATCGGCGGTCGTCATATAAATGGTATCGCCTTCTACTGGGCCTGCATGGTCGCGTTTTGCGGCTTTATTAGGGTCTATCAGTTTGCGTCTTTGGTCAGCATATTGCTGCGAAATAAGTGTTTGTACGGGAATGGTGTTAAATGCTGGATCGGCGTAGTACTTTGCACGATCTGCAAACGCGAGTTTTTTCGCCTCAACAAAGGTGTGAACGTATTCAGGACTATCAAAGCCCATGCCTTTGATATCGTAGCCCTCAAGAATATTGAGAATTTGCTGTGCGGCAATACCTTGGCCATTTGGTGGCAATTCCCAAAGCGTATACCCTCTATAATCGGCGCTCACAGGCTTAACCCATTCACTATAGTGCGCAGCTAAATCTTCATACGATAAGTAGCCGCCGTTTTCTTTCATGTAGCGACCAATTTCTTTAGCAATCTCGCCTTTGTAAAAAGCATCGCGGCCGCCTTTGGCAATTTTACGATAGGTGTTTGCAAGGGCTGGGTTCTTAAAAATTTCACCCTTTTCTGGCATTGCCCCATCAGGCATATAAACATCTTTAAAACCTGGGTATTTACCTCGTGCAGCCACACTTTTTTGCATGTAATAGGCAATCAACTCAGACACAGGGAAGCCATTTTCAGCATAATCGATAGCAGGTTGGAGTAGCTTTTTCATTGGCGTTTTGCCAAACTTTTTATGTAACTCAAACCAGCCATCTACAGCACCGGGGACCGACACAGGTAAAGGTCCATAAGCTGGAATGTAGTCACCCTGTGCTTTTAAAGTGTCAAAAGACAAGCTTAGTGGTGAACGGCCAGAAGCATTTAAACCATATAATTGCTTAGTTTTGTTATCCCAAACAATGGCAAATAAATCGCCACCAATTCCACAGCCAGTCGGTTCAACAAGGCCAAGCACTGCATTTGCCGCAATGGCTGCATCAATAGCGTTACCACCGTCTTTTAATACCTGTAAGCCCACTTGCGTAGCTAACGGCTGTGAGGTTGCAACCATACCTGATTGCGCGATGACCTCAGAACGACTGGCAAAGTTATGGCCGGTGATGCGATCGTAAGCTTGAGAAGCGCCTGTTGTACCTAAGCATACTGCTAGTACTAAACTTTTAATAAGTGGAGTTGGTTTCATAGTTTTTGCCCTTTTTTTTACCACTATAAAAAGCAATTAAAGATCAGGCAATGGCTTTGCGATCGAGCGCGAGAAAACACGATTGACTTCAAAAAATACCAAAACCGCAGCTAATTTACCTTAAACAAAGCCAAATTAGTAAATAGCAGAACCATTCAGACATTGCTCTGCAACTGGTGAAGTTTCACCAGTTGAGTTTATGTTCCCAGCGACAAACTGATCAATAATCGCCGCAATTTGGTTTTCTTGCTTCATGCTATCAAGCGCCTTTTGCAGCGCGGTAACTACCTCGGGCGATGTGTTTTTGTTAAGCGCTAAATAATTACCCACTAAAGCAGGGTGCTTTAGCTCAAATACCGGGGTCACTTGCTGAGGACTCATACCTACATTCATCAGTTGCGATGTTAGGGTGAGTGACGAGCCAATCAGCAAGTCATGCTTACCTTGCTTAAACATCTTTAGCTCTTCAAACTTTTTTGAATAGGTTAAAAACTGTTGGCCCTCATTAAGATTAAAATCAGCAAGAACTGTTTGATAAACATCACCACGCGATACGCCAATAGTATAGTTTTGCAACGACTTTGTACTACTTACTTTAATGTCGTTACGCTCATTTAAACGATATAAACATGAGTGCCCTGACACCAGTGGCCCAACCCAATAAAATTGTTTTTCTCGTTTTGCGGTACGCGATGTTGAATATATCCCTGTATGCGGTTGGCTCATTGTCAGTGACATGCCTCGCTTCCAAGGCAATACATTGAACGTACAATTTAGCTTGGCTTTTTCGCACAAAGATTCCATGATTTTGGTGTTAATACCGGTCAGTTGGTTGTGCTGCATAAAGTTGTAAGGAGGAAACACTTCGGTATATAAAGTCAGTTGTTCCGTGCTAGCCACTGCAGTGCTGACTGTGAATAAACTAAATAGTGTTAAATGCTTATACATCGCTCTTAACTCATTAATCAGGTTTAACAATTCGGCTCAGCTGCTTTTGCAATGTATTTAAACAAAAAGGTTTAATAATAAAGCCGTTAACTCTTGCGGTAATCATCTCATTGACGGTTTGCTTACTGTCTTCGCATGTCACCATTAGTACTGGCAAGTTAGCAAGCGTGGGCGTTTCTCTGATATGGTTCAGCAAACATCTGCCATCCATTTTAGGCATATGCAAATCAGTGATTACTAGATCAAAGGTTTGCTTCTCTAGTAAGTCAAATGCTTGTGCACCATCCGTTGCCTCAGTTATGTCATTATAATCAAGCCTACGTAACATGTTTATCAACACGTGACGCATAAGGGGCATATCATCTACAACCAATATTTTCATTAAGTGCACTATTAAAGTTTTGATTTTTTAAGCTTAGTTTGCTAACCCAATAACGCAATAAAGTAGCAGCTAAGAGACAACATCAGCGACCAATTGACTTAAGCGCGCAATTTTAATGTTGCTCAATTGGCGATAGTCAAAATAAGGGCAAACAATCACTTTACTAGACTTGTTAATTGCAAACTCATCATCAAGCCAAGTTAATTGGCAATCCAAAAGTCCGTTATTAATAAGCTGCTTAGCATAAGTTCGACCAGCAATGATGTGTAATTGCTTTGGTTTGTTTAATATCGGCGGGCTGAACAGTAACGTGGTTTGGCTATGTGCTTGCAGCAGTTGTTCATCACGAAAAGTTTGCCAATCAGGCGCCCTTTTAGCGAAATCATAAAACTCGCTTGGTAGGGCAAACAGCACTTTGCTGTATACGTTAAAAACTTTACGCCAACCATTTCCACACGCTTGGTTTATTTCGTTAATCTGGCCTGTTTGCATTGCATGCAAATGATCAAGCTGTTGCCAAGCAGGCATCGGCGGGCGCTTTTCAATATAAACAGCGACTTTAAACGCCTCATCACCAAACCCCTGTAGTGATGCACTATTAACTTCACTCATGGCTTTTTAGCTAGGATCCGATCTAGGTTATTTGCAAAGTTTTGACGGTCAGCTTGGCTTAATGGCGGCGGGCCACCGGCCATTTCAACACCACTCGAACGCATTGTTTCCATAAAGTCGCGAACATTCAAACGGGAGCGAATATTTTCGGTTGTATATAATTCACCGCGAGGATTGAGCGCTTGTGCGCCTTTTTCGATAACTTCAGCAGCTAGAGGAATATCACCAGTAATTACCAAATCATTCGGCTCGATACGTTTAACGATTTCGTTGTCAGCAATATCAAAACCCGAAGAAACTTGTAAACGGCTAATAAACTTAGAAGGAGGTACTCGCATCGCGTGATTCGCAACCAATGTGGTAAACGTTTGCGTACGCTCAGCAGCGCGAAAAAGTATCTCTTTGATAACAACGGGACAGGCATCTGCATCAACCCAAATCTTCATGGTATTCTCAATATAACTATTCTAGACTGGCATAGTTTACCTCACTTGAACTTAATTACCGCTATTAACGTATTAATTTGTTTATTTAAAAGGAGTATAAGCGTGCAAAAATCATTAAAACTTTTAGGGGTTATATTTATTACTGCGATTATTTCGGCCTGTACTGGCGTGCCGGATGACATCAAACCCGTCGATAATTTTGAACTAGAAAAATACACAGGAACTTGGTACGAAATTGCACGTCTGGATCACTCATTTGAAAGAGGCTTAGAAGGTATTACTGCTCAATACTCGATTAATCCTGATGGCACTGTAAAAGTCATCAATAAAGGCTACAGCGTTGAAGATAAAGCATGGCAGCAAGCAGAAGGAAAGGCGAAGTTTGCAGAGCAGCAAGACATAGGCCACCTAGAAGTATCATTCTTTGGGCCATTTTACAGCTCTTACGTGGTGTTTGAATTAGACAAACAGGATTATCAATACGCTTATATCACAGGCTACAACAAAGACTATTTATGGTTTTTGTCGCGTACACCTACTGTAACAGAACAGCAAATGCAGGATTTTATAAATACAGCTAAACAGTATGGCTTCAAAACAGATGAACTTATCTATGTTGACCATAAAAACCTGTAAAGGGGCTTTACAACTGTCTTGGAAATATCACGAATTTGCAACACAACTGTAATGGACATTATGCAAACTATGCATCGTTAAATTGAAGCAACATGTGATCCCCCAATTTAATCCCCTGCTTGGGTAGGCAATGCCTACCCATTTTTTTTATATCATTTCGATTAATTAAATATTATTGCCGGTTGATATCAGATCAGCATTTTACTAACTAGACTATAAAATCATCACTGAAAAGCCACTTAACAGCAAAACAGACATAGTTAATACACTGACATACTTCACCCAAGAAACGGTAAAACTGTATAAAATCATTAGCATAACTACACTTAATGCCATATAACCACAAAACAGCAGAGCACCATAACCACCATCATTAAGCACACTAAGCAGCAAACTTAGTAAAATAGTGATCCAGCCACTCATCAAAAAGCTATGCCGCTGTTTTTCGGTTAATTTCTTTTTAAACACATCACGAAAATGATTGAACTTTGCAAGTGCAAAACAATTAAACCCCAAAAAGCAGAGACTAAATTGCAGTAACTCCATCATCCTTGTTGCTCCTTTAACAGCCTGTTTTTATTTGATTTAGCCTTATTTATCACGGTTTTATGGCTAGGTATTTTTTTGCTTTGTAGTAAAAACAGCAGCCCAGCACAAATAAACGCACTATCGATACCGAATAAAGCCCACTGTTTAGTTAGTAAATACGTGATCCAATTACCATCAGTCGTCAGTGCATTTACCACCGGCACTAAAAAGCAAGCTATGGCATTAAGCCATGCACTATAGCGCCAATGATGTTTTTCTCGGCCGCTCACAGCGATAATTAGCATCGCCAGCCAAGCTAAGAAAAACACGAGTATTTCTTTATCGGCACGCTCAGCTAACTCTAAAGGCAATAAACGGTTAGCAATAAAGAAAGCTGCTGTAGCAAAAGGTAAGCCCATCAGTGTGGCCAAATTTAGTGTCTCAACCAGCTTCAAGCCAAAGCTTGGTTGTTGGTCAGATTTTTGTCTCTCACGAAGGCGTTTTGCCCACATAATGCAGCCTGTAGCAATCATGGCACAACCAGCTACGCCACAGAAAAAATACAACCAACGCAGTAAAGGCTCCGCTAAGCGACCACTATGCAATGCGGTCATTGAGTCATAAAACTGCGCTGAAGCGCTCCAATCCTCACCAGAACTTGCTTCTAGTTCGCCGGTAACGCCATTAAATAAATAACGTGGTCCGTTATCTACAACATCTTTACCGGTTGCTAAATAAACCACTATTTGCGAGGTCGCTGTATTGGCATTTCTTACAAACACATAGCTAATGTCGGCATTTGGTGACTTAGTATAAATCTGATCTAACACCTCGTTAATTGCAATCAAGGGGCGCTGCTCTTCACTAGGCTTTGCACGTTTGTTGATGGGTAAAGCTTCTTCAAACATTTGCTTCAAGCCATCTTCATATACAGTTTCAGCAGGGTAGGGGAACAACATAAATATGAGAGTGATAATCCCCGTATAAGTGATCATAATATGAAATGGCAGTGCCAGTACTGACGAAACATTATGTGCATCAAGCCAACTACGGCTACCTTTGTTTGCTCTAAAACTAAACATATCTTTAAAGATACGCTTATGGATCACGATGCCAGTAACCAGTGCTACCAGCATAAATAATGAGGCTAAACAAACAATTATACGTGCAGTAAATACATCGATGTAATGTAAATCAAAGTGCAAGCGATAAAAAAAGTTGCCTCCTTTTGTATCGCGAGGCGCTGGCAATTGCTCTAAGGTATTTGGGTCTAAATGCGTATAGTTAAAAGGCGCTCGGCGCTGGCCTGGCTGTTTAGGCTCAGCATACCCATATCTTAAAATAGGATTACGCGGCTCAGGTAAGTTTATTCGCCAAGATAATGAATTAGGTGCCTGATGTTGTAATTGTGCAAACACATAATTAATTTGCTCGGCTTGAGACTGAACACGTTGCACTTGGTGCTTTACATGATGCGTTTCTGGCTCAGCCCAAATAGTGATTTCATCTTTGAAAAAGCTGATAGTGCCTGCAAAAAATATCAAGAATAATAACCAGCATACCAATAAGCCCACCCAGGTATGAAGCCATGTCATGGAGCGGAAAAAACTCTCTTTCATAGCCATCCCTTAATAAATGAAAGGGCCAGCAATTGCCCACTAGTAGTTAGTAAAATAGTGATCCAAACAGTCTTTAAAGACTTAACGGCAAACACCCAAATAAACACGCAACAGTAAAAAAATACCGAGAGAGTCGTGGTCAACAGCACGCTGTCGAGTTTATTAAGAGGTAGTAACACAGCTAATAATGAAATAAGTACACTGGTAAAAGCGTAACCCCCCATGATGGCTGCAACAAAACGCAAAAACACAGCGACACGATAAGAGAGGCTCACAGAGCGCTTTTTAGCTGTATTTTTAGGGCGATTGCCTGCCATTGCATCTAATGATTGAGAATGCATGATAATCCCTTAGAAAATAACACAAGAAGAAAAACCCGTATTATATCGCCGGCAAACAGAAAAGATAGTAGTTATCATTTGCATGCACGTATTAAATACTGAAACAAAACCAACTAAGTCGTTATGTTAGTAAAATAATGATCTGCTAGCTTTGTTCTGTGCAATATCATATGGTGTTAAGTAAATAAAAAGGGAGTTGCAATGAAAACGATAGGCTTAATCGGAGGCATGAGTTGGGAGTCTACACAAAGTTACTACCAGCTTTTAAATCAAGGCATTAAAAATAAACTGGGGGGGCTGCACAGTGCAAAGATAGTGCTTGTCAGTCTCGATTTTGCCAGCATAGCAGCGCTACAACAGCAACAAGATTGGCCACAAATGGCCGAGATACTCATTAAAGCAGCCAAACAAGTTGAAGCTGCTGGCGCAGATTATTTATTAATTTGTACCAATACAATGCATAAACTAGCAGAGCAAGTACAAGCAGCCGTTGCAATTCCTTTGTTACACATCGCCGATGCAGTTGGTGAAAACCTGATCCAACACAACTTTAAAAAAGTGGCTTTGCTGGGTACCCAGTTCACTATGGAACAAGACTTTTATAAACAACGCCTAGCAGATAAATTCGCAATAGACGTGTTAATCCCTGAGGTTCAGGGGCGTGAAACAGTGCACCGCATCATTTATGATGAACTGTGTAAAGGCATAATCAAGCCAGAATCCAAAGCTGAGTATTTAACTATTATTGATAAGCTAACTCAGCAAGGTGCAGAAGCGGTTATTCTTGGCTGCACAGAAATAGGATTACTAGTACAACAATCCGATACCTCAATACCATTACTTGATAGTACAGCAGTTCATTGCGCTATGGCGCTTGAGAATAGTTTAAAATAGGAGCAGATTATGTCGAACCACCATAGCTTAAATTATGTTGAATTTGCCGCCAAAGATTTAGCTGCAACAAAAGCATTTTTTCATCAGGTTTTTAAATGGCAATTTACCGATTATGGCCCTGAGTACACGGCTTTTAGCGCTGAATCTGCGGGTCTTGATGGCGGTTTTTATCAAGCGCCATTAACTAGCTTAACCAGTAATGGTGGCGCGCTACTAGTGCTTTATTCAAATAATATTAAAGACACTCAAGCGCAGGTAGAAAAACATGGTGGCACGATTATTAAACCCTTGTTTGATTTTCCTGGAGGCTGTCGTTTTCACTTCATAGAGCCAAGTGGTAATGAGTTAGCTGTTTGGTCAAAACAAGCATAGATCATATTTTTACTAACTGATGAGTACTCAATCGTTATTACAACAAGTTAGTAAATGCGTGATCTGTGAACCGCATTTACCACTTGGGGCACGCCCTGTTATTCAATTTAACCCACAAGCTCGCATTTTAATTGCCGGTCAAGCCCCGGGGATTAAAGTACATGAAAGTGGCAAACCATTCGATGATGCAAGTGGCCAAAGGCTTCGCTCTTGGCTTGGTGTAACGAGCGATGAGTTTTACGATGACTGCAATTTTGCTATTTTACCGATGGGCTTTTGCTACCCAGGCAAAGGCAAGTCTGGCGATTTACCGCCAAGAAAAGAGTGCGCTGTAGCATGGCGTGAAAAGCTCTTAGCGCAGCTCAATAATATTGAGCTCACCATTATCTTAGGTAAATACGCGCAGGCATATCATTTGCCTCACACTAAGCAGCTCCCCTTAACTGAGTTAGTAAAATCGTGGCGTGAATATTGGCCAAGTTACTTGCCACTGCCCCACCCAAGCCCTCGCAATAATATCTGGCTGAAGAAAAATCCGTGGTTTGAGCAACAAGTATTGCCTGAGCTTGGTAATAAAATACGTACAATTTTAGCAAGGTAAAAAATGAAAAATACCTTTTTTGCTGAACACGGCTATTACCATGTAAAGGGCCTTTACACAGAGAGTGAGCTTAGCAAGGTAAGACCTATTCTCGATAAATTTCATCATCATTGGTTGCAAGAAAACCAAGGCTTTTATCAATCGAAAGGGATTAATAGCTCAGGATTGACTGGCGCCGCATGTTTAAGTACTGAGGAAAAGTGTACTCTTTTTGAATTTATCTGTGCCGATACATTATTAGAACAGGTTAAAGGCATTGTTGCTGTTCCTCAGTTTATGAATACTCAATTATTCTTTAATCCTTACAACCCCAAACAAGCAAACTATTGGCATCGCGATATGCAATATCACTTAGAGCTTGAAGCGCAAAAGGCAGCACTTTGCGGCCCTGAAGTATTGCATTGCCGCGTTGCTTTTGAAGATGAACTGGGCATAGAGCTAATACCGGGTAGTCATAAAAATTGGGATTCAGATGAAGAGTTAGCAGTTAGATTAGAGCAGCAGGGTGCTCGCAATAGTGACTCATTGACTCGCGGTAAACGTGTAGCACTCAAAAAAGGTGACTTACTTATATTTTCGGCAAATATGATCCATCGTGGCTTATATGGCATGAATCGTTTTGCCCTTGATATTCTTTACTTTGAGCGGCACCCTAGCCTTAATGAGTTTGTACAAACTGGATTTTTACCAACTGCAGAACAAAAGCAGCAATTAAAAAACGCGATGGTATTTGAGTAAGCAAAAAAAAGCGGCTACTTAGCCGCTTTCTTTATTTTATTGTGCTGTTACTGCAACATTGCAAACAATTCTTTTAACTGCGGCATGTATTGCTTAACTAAGTTAACGTTACTTTCGCTTACATCCACTGTTGCAGTACTTGCTTTAACACCTTCTAAAGCACCCACCATTGAGCGAGTCCCCGCATCTGATGATGATGCCGTTAAGCTCTGTAAACCACTCATTGCTTGATTTACACGTTGCTTGTTCTCTTCTGACATTCCCGCTTTAAGGTTTTCTAAATACGCCATTGATACCTCTGAGCCAACAGTAACTAACTGTTCTGGCGTAAACCCGTATTGCTTGGTTAACGCTTCAAACTCAGTATAAAGCTCATGCTCTTTAATGTGACCTAACGCATTCATAACTGACGAACTATCTGCACTTCCTAGCATACCACTTAGGTCAACAGTATTCAGTTCTGGCTGGTTTTGTGACCAGTTAACTACAGCAGGTAATGCTTTAATGTAACGCTGTAATTGGTTCTCAGTTATATCTTCAGCGAGACTTGAAAAACTCATTGCAAGTAAACTGATTGAAAAAAGTAGGGCTTTCATGTGGATCTCCTTTCGTTCATATTTGTCGCAACTAGCATGAATCAAAGGGCAATTATACTCAGCTAATTACAAATGTTACACTTGCATTTTTATCACAGCTAACTGAACCTGATGTTAATTATTTCTAATACTGTCACTATCGATGAATGGGAGCTCGACTTTAGCGCAATTCGCTCACAGGGTGCGGGCGGACAAAATGTCAATAAAGTTGCCAGTGCTATTCATTTACGGTTTGATATAAAACGCTCTAAGCTACCTGACTTTTATAAACAACGTTTACTTAATTTAAATGACTCTCGAATCACCAAAGAAGGCGTTATAGTCATTAAGTCGCAAACACATCGAACTCAAGAATTAAATAAAGAAGACGCACTTAATCGATTAAAAGAATTGATCATCAGTGCTACTCAAGTACAAAAAAAGCGAAGGGCTACAAAACCCACCAAAAGTTCTCAGCGGAAACGCATGGATAGCAAAACAAAAAGGGGACAAACAAAAGCATTAAGGAAAAACATCGATATATAACTTTATTGTTAACAGACCGCTCAAAAAGCAAACAAAACTGTAAAGAAGTGTAACGTGTTAACAAAGTTAATTGATGGTTAACTCCACTAATACTATAATATTCATACTATCTCACTTATTTGCAAGGAGCCGCTGATGGGTCTCAAAACACACATTGTTGCGTCGTTAATGATAACGCTGTCAGCGCTGCCAATCACCAGCCACGCTGTTGATTCTTGGCAAGCCGGAAGCGCTTACCCGCAAGGAAGTGAAACTTGCTACAATGAAATTCTTTACAAAGCTAGATGGTGGGCAACGCCTGGTGAAGAACCAGGTAGTTCACAATGGGGGGCATGGGTCGCTGATGTCGCTTCAAAAACATGTGTAGAGAGCGTCGTTAACAAACAAGAAAACCTACTAAAATCGTTACCGACTATTATTGAAAATAATCAGAAAAAAGAGAGCTCAAATTAGCTCTCTTTTTTAATGATTTACTAGTCAAATGTATGGTGACGAGTTACTTCAAAACGATTAAGTAAGTGATGCATTACATAGACCGCACAAAGACTTACTAAAATTGCCACTGACACCGACGAAAATCGATATAACGCGCTGTATACCAGATCTTGGCCCGGCCCTAATGATTGACCAAACAAAATGCCAAATGTGGTGATAATACCAAAACCAACACCCGGAATACCGCCAGCAATAATGTGATAACGACTAAAAATAAAAGTCAAAATCCATAAAATTAACGCCGGAAATATCAAAATATCGGTATGGTTATACAAAAATAACTGTGCCACTAACGCTAAGTTACATCCAATCAATGTACCTATCGCACGTTGCCATGCAGCCATACCTGCCGCTTTCCAGCATAACGAAAACAAAATCAGTACCGACGCTGCTTGAGCTGAGATTGAATCTTGTAAGTCAAATACCTGAAATACAACAAATGACAAGGTTGCTACGGTTGAACAAAGTAATACTTCATGACGCACACTTTCTTTTGCTTTTTCTGGCATAACCCGACCTTGGCGTGGTGCAACATCAGGAAATAAACCATGCATTAGCATCGAGAACACCACAGTAACCACAACAGCAACGGCATTGCTAATGATCAACGGATAAATACTTACCCCACCACCGGTATAGGTCGAAAAGTGCAATTGAATCGACAAACTCACCACCGTTGTGGCACCAAATAAAAAGTTAGCGCCACGGCTCATTTGATAAAACAAAAAAGCAAATGCGATAAAGCTCATCATCGTCATAACAACAGGCAGGTGTGCAAATAGACCTTGCACAACTAGTACAAACAGTGCACTAAACACCGCGCCTGCGTAAAACTGACGAATAATATGCATGTTAAGCACGGGTACTAAACCGAGCAATAACATAGGGTAAACTGTAAAAAAGATGCCATTAGGCCAGTTCATCAATTTTGCCAGTGCAAACCCTAATGCTGAGCCCGTGGCAATGCGAAGCGCTTGGCGCAAACCATTACCATCGAGTTGCAATACTGACATAACTTACCCTGCCTTAGTAAATAAAGTGCAGAACACTGATGAAGCGAATTTGCATGCTCGCAAACCAGCTGCCTATGCTTGAGTCAGGCAAAAGCTGAACAGTTGCACGCGCACCACTTGGAAATTTAGCTAACATCTGGTGTTCATCTAGTTGGATATGAATACGTTGGCGCTGTGCATCACGTACCCAACGATTACTACTTTCAGTAGCACTGAGCAAACCGTTTGCATTAAGCTGACCATCACTTACACCTGCTTCAAAGCTAATAATTTTGCCCGTAAACACTTTGCCCGGTAGCGCATCAAAGCTTACTTTTGCAGTGCTACCAATTTCTACATGAACCAAAGACTTTTCACGAAAATCTGCCACTAAATCAGCTTTATTAGCAACAATCGCCATTAGCGGCTGGCCCTTATTTGCATAGGTACCCGGTGTTACTTGTAGGTTGGCTGTTTTACCGTCGGTATCGGCTGTCACTGTGGTATACGACAGGTTTAGTTTCGCTTGCTCAAGCTGGTTTTGGGCATGGCGAAGCGCTAAATTATCATCACCTATTTTACCGCGTGCTAATTTGGCCTCGCTAAGCTGGGCTTCAATCGCAGCCACATTTGCCTTGCTTGATTGGTAGTTCGCATTGATTGTTTCGTACTCTTGCTCCGAAATAGAGCGCTTTTTCAATAACGACTCACCGCGCTCAAATAAAAGCGTTTGTTCATGCAGTTTTGCCTGTGCAGCCGCAAGCTGAGCTTCTATTGCCTTAACACTGCTATCTAAACGTTGGTTTTGTAGTTTCGCATCATCATAAGCGAGTTCTGCCTGCTGAACGGCAAGCTTAAAAGGCTCGTCGTTAATCTTAAACAAGGCTTGCTGCTTTTCGACAGCTTGATTGTTGGTGACTAATACGTCAGTCACGCGCCCACTTACTTGCGGGGTCACTTGCACAACAGGGTGATAAACACGGGCCTGCGGTGTGACAGGCATGTACAGATCGGCAATCACAAAATATAAAAATAAAACAATAAAACCCGCTAAAGAGATTTTTACGTAACGGGCAAATTTTTGATCCGGTGTCATAAGGTTACTTATCTCCTGAATAATGACGGATACACTGACGGGCATTTTGCTCCATCTGAATTAAACCATGCGCCATCGTATCGAGTTGCTCTGTGGTTAAGTCAGCATAAAGGTGCTCTTTCACATCAGCGATAATCACCTGTAATGTGTCTAACAATTGTAGACCTTGCTGTGTGAAGTACAGACGTTTACTGCGTTTATCGTCTGCATCAGCTTTGCGAGCAATAATCTCTTGTTGCTCAAGCTGCTTAATAGTGCGAGTTAACGATGGCATTTCAATGCCCAAGCTATTTGCCAACTCTTGTTGGGTGCAACCTTGGTTTAGATGAAACAGGTGCATCATCGCGGTCCAACGAGATTGAGTAAGCCCCAAAGGCTCGACCGCCAAGGTGACAGCATCGCGACATAAACGATGCACACGGCCCATACTGCCGCACAGTGTTAAATCAAGAGTTTCGTGAAAAGGGGGAGTGGAAGACATAATGCGCTCCATTTACTTAGCATGCTAACTATTTTAATATAGTTAGCATGCTAAGTAAATGTTGATGCAATTAATAAAACAGATAGCTATGTTCGATAAAAGCGAACAACCGCAAAAGTTATGCGACGAATAATACTATTTTGCAATTAACTCTTTGATATGGCTTTCATAGAGGTCTAATTTATCAGCAACAAATCCTGTATGTTGGAACCGTACTAAGCCCTCTTTATCGATTAAAAAACTACTAGGCATTCCTTTAAGTTGGTATTGCCTGCCAATAACAGCATCAGGGTCGTAAATAATAGTAAAGTTCACTGCAAACTCAGCTAAAAACGCATCGGCATCACTGCGCTCAACATCAATATTTACAGCTATCACTTCAAGCCCTTGCTGTTGATACTTGTTCTGCATCGCTATAAACCAAGGAAACGACCGTCGACATGGACTACACCAAGATGCCCAAAAATCGAGTAACACAACTTTCCCTTTATATTGGCTCAGTAGTTTAGACAATTGCTGCTGACTTGCAGTTAAAGGAGCAGTAGAAGATTGCTCTGCCATAGCAGCAGAGCTCGTTAATAAAAGAAGTGCAATTAAGATGTGTTTGATCATTGATAATTTAACAAGTTCGCAGGTGAATATTGGTCAGTGAGTACCTTGGTATCCGCGGGCCAATCTTGATTACCCTTAGTATAAAACAAATGTTCACGCAGTAACTGCAAATCAACATCGTAAGGGGTTAACTTATTTGCGAGTTTATTGGCGCGCTCGGCTAATTGTTGCTGGCTAGGCATAGTCTCGAAGCCTGCCAAAATAATGCGATTAGAGTTTTCATCGGTCACAACATTAACAAAGTCACCAAACACATCAAAGTAAGTTGCCGACTCATGCTGGTACAATTTACTCGATGAAAAAGTATTTGCTGCAACAATGCCGCCATCAGCCAGTATACTTTTTACTTCTGCAAAAAATTCCTTAGTGAGAAGGTGCTCAGGGATATAATCGCCATTAAAGGCATCAAGAATTATCCAATCGTACTTTTGCTTTTTAAGTGCAGCGCGTTTGATAAAAATACGGCCATCTTGCACTTTAGATGTCACATTATCGGTTTCTACAAAACTAAAATAATCACGGGCGACTTTTATTACTGCAGGGTCAATTTCGACATTTTCGATACTCGCTTCAGGATAAAGCTCATGTATAGTATTAGAGAGTGAGCCACCTCCCAAACCAATGATCAATACATTCTGCGGGTTATCAATAAATAGTAGGCTTGCAAAGGTCATTTTGGTGTAATTAAACACCAGCTTTTTAGGCTTACTTTCATACATACAACTTTGCGTACTTTTACGAGTTTTTTCGTTGAATTTTAAACACAGTAAGTCGCCAGACTTCTCAACTAAGATATTGCGATAAAGCGAGCGCTCTTTATGGATTACTTCAGCCAACCCGCTAAAGGGCAGCACTATGAGCAAACAAAGTATTAAGACTCTAAACATACAGTACGCTCCTTTATTTTTATTTGACTAACAGCTATTGCAAGCAAACCAAGCGCGCCTAATACCGCTGCAAAGGTTTTAATAATGTCGTTAACATCAAAAGCTAGCACCATATAAAAAGACGTAATAATCGTGCCAAGAGCGCTTCCTAGGGTGCTCACAAAATACAAACCACCGGCAACCTGACCACTTTTTTCATGATCGGTAACCAATAATCGCACTGAGTAAGGTGAGATCATGCCGAGTATTGTTGTAGGGATAAAAAACAACGCCGTTGATGCCAGTAACGAGCCATAACGGCTGTCTTCAACATGAGTGAAAATAAAGGTCATAATTGGCTCAGCAAACAGTACAATTGGCACCACCATAATGCTCGCAACAAAGAAAATAAGACCGTATTTAGTTAACGAAGGATTGCGAGTAGAGAGCTTGCCGCCAAGCAAATAACCGATTGATAAGCTCAGCATAAATACAGTGATAATACTGCCCCATATATGCACACTACTACCAAAGTAAGGCGCTAAAATTCGCCCGCCTAAAAGCTCAATTCCCATAATACAAAAGCCGCTACTAAAGGCTAGAAAGTAGATAAGCGCATTGATTTTATTCATTAAACACCCGCTGATTTTGTTGTTATTTTACCCATCTTAACCTGATGCTGATAAGGATGCCATGACTGTTTTTTAAGCTGTAAAGGCCGTTTACAAAATGATAGCTAACGAAATAAATAGTAAAAAAGGCTAGGTTAAAGTACGCATGCTCTGGTATTTTAACGGGAACAAATAAGCAAAGATAAATGCAATGGATCAGCAAGTAACACACATCAATATCGACAACCCTACGACCTTATTTGGCCTCAAAGTTCGCACTAGCAATATAAACGAATTGAGTGGCGAAGGTGCCAAAATTGCAGGCTTATGGCAGCAGTTTTACACAGACATAGCGCCCAAATTAGCGCCATCTAGCCAAGTTTATGGCGTGTACACTCATTATGAATCAGATGTCACAGGGGAGTTTGATGTATTTGCGTGTACTGACCTGCAAGTCACTTTGCCAGAGATAGAACAAACGACACTCGCCACAGGTAACTACCTTCGCTTTAGCGGCAAAGGTGCAATGCCACAAACCGTTATCGATGTTTGGGGTCAAGTTTGGCAGTACTTTAGTAATGAACAGTGCTCGCATATTCGAGCATATAAAACTGACTATGAGTTTTATAAAAGCAGTGAAGAAGTTGAAGTATTCATTTCAGTTGAATAACACTAAACCCATTTTTTAGTGTAAAGCCCCATTACAGATAAAGCCGCTTATTGCGGCTTTATTGTTTGCTTAATTGGCGTATCTCAGCGCTAATTGTTCTGCTTTAGCATAAGCATTAGTCAAAGAGCGTTGATGTCTTTGGTCGTTAAATTCTTGATACTCACAGGCAATTTCATCAATATGCTGCACACCTAAATACTTACTCAAGGTTTTAATGTGCGGCACTAAATGGCTCATACTCTCGCGTATACCACCGACCTCAAAGCCAAACTCACCCGTTGAGGTTATAACCAGCAAACGCTTACCTGTTAACAATGGTTGCAAAGGAAAATCCCCCCGCTGCAAATCAAAATCAAACGTTTTATTTATCCTAACGATTTGATCAAACCATGCTTTTAATTGCGCAGGCATGCCATAGTTATACATAGGCGTTGATATCACTATGGTATCAGCCTTAACCAACTCATTTATCAATTCATCTGATTCGGCCAGTACTTCTCTTTGCTCAAGTGTTAACTTGCTGGCTGGCGTAAACACAGCACCAATCCAAGATTGATTAATAAATGAAGGTGGATTCATTCCAACATCACGATAAATATACTCAGCTATAGCATTGTTTTGCTGTAAATGATTTACAAATTGCTTAGCAATATTTTTAGAGATTGAATCGTGATTAGGGTTTGCATTTTTAGCTGAACGCACACTAGCATCAATGTGTAGCAGAGTAGTCATAGTAAATACCTCATTAGTTAATGAGTTGGTATCATCAATAAATAAGGGATATTTAACAAACGAGTTATTATTCACTATAAGTAAGTTATACTCATCTATAAATTTAGGTGGGTTTAACTATGCATATATCATTACAAGCTTTAAAAGCCTTTGAGTCAGCTGCGAGACTAGGTAGCTTTAAAGCAGCCGCCGCTGAGCTTGCGATTACACCTACAGCGGTATCGCACCACATTGCGAACCTAGAAAGCCGCTTAAATACTGACTTATTTCATCGCGAAGTGAGAAAGATTACCTTAACTGCATCAGGCGAGTACCTGAGCCAAAACACAACTAGCGGCTTTAAGCTTATTTTTGCGGCAATAGAACAATTGAGCCAAGCACATAACCAAGTACGAATCACCACAACATCATCTCTAGCAGCCCTAAGATTAATACCCGCTTTAGATGAGCTAAATAGCGAAAAACCACATTTAAAGCTCGATATATCAACCAGTGAAACTTTAGATAAGCAACTGCATACCTTGCCTGTTAGGCTAGGAAATAGTGAGGAAGTAAACAAAGCAGATATCATCAAATATGAGCGCTTTGATATGTTTGCGGCAAACGCACAACAAAGCGCCCCTTGGCTTGATAAACAGGTTACTTTATACACCAGCCAATGGAAAAATAATGCCCTACCAGCCCCACCATTAACGCAGTGGCTCAAAGTAAATAACCTAAGTGATTCATGTTTCAAGGTAAAAACATTCGATCAAGAGCTGTTTGGTATAAATCAGGTGCTCGCCAATAAAGGTGTGGTGTTTTGCTCAAAAACCTTAGTACAACCTTACCTAGATGCAGGGTTACTAACATCGTTTAATAGCCAAGATGTTGAATCAAAACTGTGTTACTACATTCCCGAAAAATCTCGCTTCGAAACAGCAACGCATAACGTTGTGATTGAATGGCTTGAGCGCTTACTGAATTAATGATGTACAAATAACCATCATTTAAGTTACTGTGGTTTTGTAACTTTTAGTCACCAATAAGGATGTTGTTGTGTATAAATTACTCTTATCTACCTGCTTATCTCTCGCTGTTTTTTCTACTAGCGCAGCAAAAATTATCGATGATGAACGCGTCACAAAAGAAACAGACTGCTTCACAGGCATCTTTGCTGACTATGATTCGTGGCACCAATTTATAGCGCAAAAGAATAAACGCAAAGCTAAAAACGAAGAAGCATACTTAAAGCGCATAAAAGCCTTTGAACAAACCTTTCCACAAAGTATGTTCGATAACTTTAAAGCGAATTTAACCTGCCATATTTTTAAATATCAGGTCGATAATGTTGAGGTGCTTGGATATATCATCAAACCTAAAGTCACCAAGAACAAGCTCCCAGTATTAATTTATAACCGCGGCGGTAACGGTAATTTTGGCAATGTTTATTTTGCTGCAATGATGCGCAATTTATTTCCTTTAGCAGAGCAAGGCTTTGTGGTTATCGGCAGCCAGTACCGCGGAACACTAACAAAAAATGATGATTTAGATGAGTTTGGTGGCAAAGATGTGAACGACGTACTTGCGCTTATTGATTTTATTCCGCACGTAGCAAGTGCAGATGAAAACCGCATTGGCATGTTAGGAGTAAGTAGAGGCGGCATGCAAACCCACCTTGCGATGCAACACACAAACAAGATTAAAGCCATTGCAACCATTGCGGGGCCGACCGATTTAGTCAAAGAGCTTACGTTTAGACCTAACATGGAAAAAAACGTGTATGTGCGCCGTATCCCCAATTATAAAGAAAACAAACAAGCAGAGCTTGAAGCACGCTCTGTTATGAACTGGGTTGATAAGCTATCGCCTAAAGTGCCCATATTACTTATTCATGGCAGTGACGATAAACGAGTATCGGTCGAGAACTCAATTCAATTTGCCAAAGCGCTAGAAGCGCATCATATACCCCATAAACTCGTGGTGTATGACGGTGACAACCACTTTTTAATGAACCATAAAGAACAACTGGAAACAGAGCTAGTTGATTGGTTTAACAGCTATTTGTAACTTTGTTTTGAAACTAAAAAGGGCCAAACAAGGCCCTGTTTAATCATTACTTAGCCATATCAAAATGATTAAACGCCCCATCTAGCGCACTGCGAACGGATTGCTCTGCGTTTTGTTCATGGTCAGCTCCTTTGTTGATGTGGTGCTGCCAGGTAAGGTCGTTTGGTGCATGCTTTTGAAGAGCATTCACTAAGCCATTAAATGCACCGGTTATGATTGGATTCTCATCACCACCTAATGTGACATAAAAATAGTGAGTGCTGCCTGCTGTATTAGGTAAGCTTTTACTGAACTGTTTTACGACAACATTATCGTCATACCAAGCCGCAGGGCTAAAAGCAAAGTATGCATTAAATAACTCTGGTTTAGTAACCATGGTATATAACACAAAGCTACCTCCCGCCGAAAAACCTGTTAATGTGCGCTCCCCGCTAATACGGTACTCTCCCTCTAAATAGGGTATTAGCTCTGTTTCAATAAACTTTAAAAACACATCAGCTTTACCAAATATTTCTCGTTGATTTTGATTAATTGGGCGACCTTCTATCGCCACATCCTTACGGGCGTAAGGTGGCACTAAATCACGATTTCGTGTGTCATGCCAAAACAGGTTCGGGATGGCCACGAGAATAACCTCATGCTTGTCATCAGTGCTTTCAAGAAAACTTAAAGCGTCATCCCAAGTATCAAGGTTAAAATTGCCGTCAGTTTTAATTATGAGCGGATAAGCTTTGTTAGGGTTGTAGTTTTTGGGCAAGCGAATGAAAACTCGGCGCATTTCTGAAAGCGCATTCGACTTGATATCTATATCAATAAAGCGTGAACTATAGTGCTGTTGGTATTTCATCGCGATATACAAGCCTGTAGCTAACAAAACAAATGTAATAAGCCAAGCTAGATACTGAAATCTAAATTTTAGTAATGCCATTTTATATCCTTAATCAATAACTTAATGACACTACTTCAATTATAAATATTAGTTAATAAGACAATTGTAACAGGGTATTAGTTAGCCTCTTTCACCGACTTAACTGTGATACAAGATATTCATTACACACTTCGCTCGATAATCCAATAGCTCGCAGCCGCCATTGCCAGCACTGATAATTTGCTTCAAACATTTGATAGCTTTCATCTAATCGCTTTCTTTGTGTAACGGGGGTTTACAGTTTGCATAAAAAAACCGCAGCTTAACGTCTAAGCTGCGGTTTTTAACTAAAGCATATTTACTTATTGAGTAGATGCTTTTCGAAGAAGTTAGCCATCATAGTGTGATAGTGCAGGGTAGTGCCATCACCTTCACGTAGACTGTGAGAACGGTTCGGGTAAGAGAAAAACTCGAACTGTTTATTGTGCTTAACTAATTCGTTAATTAAACGCTCTGAACCTTGGTAGTGTACGTTATCATCTCCGGTACCGTGGATCAGTAGCAACTTACCTTGCAGGTCTTTTGCAAAGGTGAGCGGAGAGGTGTTGTCGTAACTTTCAGGATCGGTATTTGGGTTCCCCGCATAGCGCTCTTGATAGATGGTATCGTACAAGCGAATATCTGGCACTGGGGCAGAGGCAATACCCACTTTATATTTATCACCATGGCGGAATAACAAATTAAGCGTTGAACTACCGCCACCTGAGTGACCCCATACACCAACACGGTCGGTATCAATGACATCCCAACGTTTTGCCATTGCATCAAGGGCGTCAACTTGGTCACGCACGGTAATAGAGCCTATTTTTTTGTAGATAGACTTACGCCAATCTCTGCCTTTTGGTGCGCGCGTGCCGCGGTTATCAACTGAGGCAACAATAAAGCCTTGCTGAGTTAAATACGACTTGTATAAGTAACTGTCGCCTTCCCAGCGGTCTTGAACTGTTGAGCCCCATGGCTCACCGTAAACATAAAAGACGATTGGGTATTTTTTGCTTTTATCCATATTCGCTGGGAACATGATGTAGCCATCAAGCTCAACACCATCACGGGCATTAACTTTAAAGAACTCGTGAGTCGGTAATTGTTCAGTCGCTAATTTCTCTTTTAATGCTTTGTTCTCAACTAAGGTTTTCACATTACTGTGATCGCTTACTTTGATGATCTCTTTCATTGGTGGCGTGCCAAATTTAGAGAAGGTATGCATCGCCCAAGAGGTGTCTTTAGACATGTAATAGCTGTTTGAACCATCAAATGACTCAGGCGTTACGCGCACCGGTTTAGAGCTACCATCAAGCGAGGTACGGAATAAATAACGCTGGCCAGGATCATCCGGTGATGCAGTAAAGTACATAACGTTTTTATCTTCGTTGAGCGCTAGCATATCAATGATGTCGTACTCGCCCGGTGTTAAATCAACAACCGTTTTACCATCGCGAGATACACGGTATAGATGACGCCAACCATCACGCTCACTGTGCCAAATAAAGAACTTACCGTCTTTTGACCAGTTTGCTTTATAAAACCACTCAATAAAAGCATCGTCTTTATCTTCAAGAATTTTAGTCAGCTGCTGTTTTTGCCAGTCGAATAACCAAACCTTGTTGTGGCTTTGCGGACGGTTAAGATCTTGGATCATCAAAGATTCACCAGTGCCTGCCCAGCTAATACGTGGAATATAACGATCGCGATTATCGCCACCTAGTTCAGCCCAGCGAGTTTTCTTGTCGCTAAGACTGACCACACCCACTTTAACCGCAGAGTTCATCTCGCCGGCTTTTGGATACGGAAATTCTTTAAGGGTAGGGTAGAGATCATCGGTGTTATTGATCATGGTGAAGTATTTAACGCCACTGGTATCAAGCTGCCAATAGGCAATTGATTTGTTGTCTGGACTCCAGCGGAAACCATCACGAATGGTAAATTCTTCTTCGTATACCCAGTCAAAATTACCATTAACAATGGTGTCGTTACCATCAGTGGTTAAAGCAGTCACAGCCTTGCTACCCACTTTTTCCATGTAGATATTGTTATCACGCACGTAAGCTACTTTTGAGCTATCTGGTGAGAACTTAGCAAACATCAGCTTTTTCGCTTCGATGTTTTCGCCACCTAACTGATATAGCGAATCAGTTTCGAGGTTTAAAAGCCAAAAATCACCACGGCTACGTGAGCGCCACACTTGCTCGCCATTGGTAAAAACCATCAGCCATTTACCATCTTTAGACCATTGGTAGCTTTCAACGGTGAGTGGCTCTTTATCACCTTTGGGAATTAATTTTTCGTAGCTAACAAGTACCTTACGACCCGTGCCATCGGCGTTATAAAACACAATATCATTGCCTTTTACGCCGTGCTCATCGTCTTTAGCTTTGTCGTCTTGGTTGTTTTTATCGCTTTCGCGCTCTTCAAGTACCGTATAACCAGTACCATCATCGAGCCACGTAAAATAGGTGCTACGCTCAGCTTTAAAGTCTTTTTCTTTATAAATTTGTTCAAGCGAGAGCGGATTAGCCGTTGCGTTCACTGTTGCTGATGGCGTGCTCGCTTGCTCAGTACTTGAGCATGCTTGCAAACCTAAACCCGCAACCACAGCAAACGCAAGGGTTGATGTTTTTATTAAGTTCATTTTGTTGTTCCTAGGTTTTAACTTACCTAGCGTACCAAAATAAACTTATAAAATCTGAGCTTTTATCGTGTTATCAGGGGGGTTGAACTTAAACTCAATCGTCCCACAAGAACATACTGGCTTGCTTGTTGGCAATACGTAGTTCGTAGATATCACTACAAGGGCGCATCGCCGCACCATAGCAAACATGTAACGGCAATAAGTGCTCTTCACGAGGGTGACTAAAACGCGCCGCAGGGGCCATTTGCCACTCTAATAACTTAGCTTGTCGCTGCTGCTCACTCAGCTCAGTATTGCCACATACATCGACTAACCATTGCTCAAAAGCGATATTTTGCGCTTTAATTTCAGCTGTTTCAGGCGTGAAAAATGCGCGCATATTATGAAAAGTAAAGCCAGAACCAATGATCAATAAATTATCGTAATCAAGCTGTTGTAAAGCCTCACCTATCGCTAGGTGTAAGCTTGGCTCAAGGCTTGGATGTAACGACAATTGCACACAAGGTATATCTGCCTCTGGATACATAATTTTCAAAGGCACATACATACCGTGATCAAAGCCACGAGATGGGTTTAATGTGCTATCGATATTAGCCTTTGCCAATGCTTGATGTACTTTTTCGGCAAGGGCTGGTTCGCCAGGACTTGGGTACTCAATACTGTAAGCAGGCTCTGGAAAACCATAGTAATCATAAATTAGCTCAGGAGCAGCGCTCGAAGTGATGCTAATTGGGTTCGCTTCCCAGTGTGCACTCACCATCAAAATAGCAGACGGCTTTTTAATTTTTGCTGCAATAGACTGCAAACAAGTGACCATATCAGCATGACTTGGATCGCCAAGTAAAGGCATAGGACCGCCGCCATGTGAAACAAAGAAAACGCGTGGCTTTTGCATAAATGTGCTCCTTAAATATGCTTTTCATACCAATTCGCTTAATTAAGTAGTCTATTTTGAGGCAAAGAAACCTCGTTGATAGCAAGGCAAAAATTTCGTTATTTAGTTGTTCTAACTCAGAAATTTTTAACGCAGGTAGCGACAGGTTTAATCCCTCAAAATGATTAAGTATTATTGCGGATTGGTATATCTATAGTGCACGCACAGAGATACAATAACTAGCCACAAAAACGCACAGCTAGGGTGTGAATTTACACACCACTAGTTTGTAAGTACTAACTTAGAAGCCAAGCAACGTTCATGGCGGGGACTTGCCCTCTTAAGCCACCTTCTAGAGGCTCTTTGCACAGTAATGTTAGTTGATAAAAAGCATCGTAGTGCTGATGTAGCTCATCGGCGACCACACTAAACGGCGGGCCCGAAAACTCACTTTGCTGATACTCAAATACCACCACTAACTGTTTTGCCCTATTGGTCAACTCTAGTAAATGTTGGGTATATCGAATGCGCATCGGCTTTGGCAGCGCAACTAAAGCGGCACGGTCATAAACCGCGTTGATAGTGCCAAGTTCATTCGCGGTAAGCGCAAAAATATCACCTACCCAAACGGTTAGATTTGCACCTTGGTAACGTAATAGTTCGCCATGTTGGCTAATTTCGGGTTCAAGCTTTAACTCATCAAATAACTGCTTAATGGCAATTTCACTAAGCTCAGCCCCTACAACACGCATACCTTGCGCTAGCAAATAATGAATGTCGTGAGTTTTTCCGCACAGTGGCACAAAAACAGTATCGCCTTGCTGTAAATTTAAGTTAGTAAAATACTGATCTAGATAACGATTAACGTCTCCCTCGTGAAAACCTATTTCGTTATTTTCCCAACGTTGATGCCAATGCGTTGCGTCCATTAGTTGCTCCTAAAATGTTTCAATAAAAACATGATAACTAATTACAAAAGTGATAAAAATAGCAAGATAAACAAACTATGATTGCATAAATGAGAACATGATTGACGATATCGCTCTATTCATACAGATTGTTAAACAAGGTGGCCTGAGTAGCGCAGCTGAAAGTTTGTCGCTACCTACCGCGACAGTATCAAGACGCTTACAACGACTTGAGCAACGCCTAGGGGAGCAGCTATTAAACCGCTCAGCAAGGCAATGCACGTTAACGCAAGCAGGGGAGGTGTATTTTCAAAGTTAGGTTGAATTAATTGAGCAATTTGAACAAACCCATCGCCAGCTTAATGAGCAAAAAGCACAATTGTCAGGAAAGCTTAAAGTTTTAGCACCTCTGAATATTAGTCATGGTTTCTTAAAACCAATGTGGCTCGCATTTACTAAACAGTACCCCGATATTCAACTTGAGCTGCTGCTTAATAATCAACTTGAGGATCTGAGTAAAAGCCAAGCTGATATAGCGATAAGAGTAGGGCCACAGGCAGATTCTATGCTTCATCAAAAAAAGTTAGGCAGTGTTGATACTTTATTTGTAAGCACTAAAGCATACCTTGATTCGGCACCTGCCTTAGAAGAGCCAGCTGATTTAAAACAGCATAGGTTAATTGGCACCACACTAAGAAATAAATGGCAGTTGACCAATATACAAACGAATGCAACTTATAACCATATGTGCCGATTTGCGAGCACTTTTAACGACACTGGATTTGTAAAATACTTAGTTTGTGATGAGCAAGGTATCGCTTTGTTACCTCGGTTTGAGGTAATAGATGAATTAAAATCTCAGCAACTAGTTCAAGTATTGCCACACTGGCGAGGCGAAAACCGCGACATTTATGCGATTTGGCCAAGCGCACGTTTGCTGAGTAAAAAGGCTGCCTGTTTAAAACAGTTTATTACCGACTACATTGCTGAAAAATTATAAAGTCTGCCATTGATACTCCATCTGTTTAGCAGTCAACAAGGCGTGTTCGTAGCTAATAAACTCAGCGACTAAAGCCAAGCTCATATCAATGCCAGCAGAAATACCACCTGAACTGGTAAACTTACCATCAGTGACCCAACGAGTATCTGCAATCACATTGAGATCAGAAAACATAGCAGCCAGCTCAGGTTGATCTTGCCAATGTGTCGTGACATTTTTACCACTTAAAAGCCCCGTTTTAGCAAGCAAAAACGCCCCTGTACAAACACTCGCAACACGCTTGGTGTTAGTGGCTGTGTTTTTTAACCAAGCAATAACCTCTGCTTTTTCTAGCTCTCGTGTATGATCACCTCCAACCACAACAAGTAGATCAAGCAAAGGGCAGTCAGCAAAGCTGTAATGGGGGTTTACACTATAACCACCGCGGGCAAGTACAGGCCTATCATTTTCAGCAATTAAACTCACTTGCCAGTCATTATTCGCTAGACGCCTGGCAGTACTAAACACCTCAAATGGGCCTGAGAAATCGAGTACTTCAGCATCATCATAAATGTAAATTCCAATATTCATACAATTGTTCCTAATAACTGGATTTATTTCTCAAGCAAAAAATCGTACTATGCGATTTTCGCAGTCCGTTAATAACATATTATTAAACTGAGCGCGGTATAGAAACAAAACTTTAAGGCATTGTTAATGCGTTTATTATTATTACTGACAGTATTGCTTGTTGGCTGTAAAACAACAGAGCATGCAGTGAATGAAATCAGTGAGATATCGCCGGGCACAATTTACTACAAAGGCGAAACTTCCAAAAAAAGTGTCGAAGATTTTGAAAAACTATTAGTTAGTAGCCGTAACCAAATAGATACCTTAGTGATCAATAGTGAAGGCGGCGACGTTATGGCCGGCCTACATTTAGGAGGCTTAGTGCATGAGTATCAACTCAATGTTGTGGTACGCGAGCTTTGTGCATCGTCTTGCGCTAATTATGTACTTACCGCTAGTCCACATGTACTTGTTGAAGAGCAAGCCGTTATAGGCTGGCATGGCGGCTCATTACAGCCACTATACGTGCCTATGGAACAGCCTCCTGAAGTTGCTAGCTATATTGCAAAATGGCAAACCGCAGAGCGACAATTTTTCGATATCATCAATGTTGAACAAGCCGTTACTATCATAGGGATGATGCCAGGCATTACCGAGAAACGTGATTCAGCTATGTATAGTTACGATGCCCAAACTCTAAAACGTTTGGGGTTACATATAGAGTTTGCAGGTGCGCAAACGGGGATGTCAGCAAGTGGCGAAAAAGTAGCGCAAGTATTCGAACTTGAGGAGTCTGTTCTTAACCACTTTTTAATGCTCAACGATATTGTTTCAGCAGAACTAATTAACTAATACCATATATGGACTATCTCCGATTGCAAGACAGTAATTGATAGAATTTCAAAGTTCATTGCTGCCATATATTCGGCTTT
>NZ_CAMZMY010000019.1:2500-79885 GCF_947311895.1 Pseudoalteromonas sp. PAR1
TCTGTATTACGTGGACCGATTTCGCTGAATAATTTACCAACTACTTCATTATCACGCGTGCGAGCAAACGCTAAACGGCGGTTTGCTACACTGTCAGTCTTAGCCAGTGTGATTAAAGGTTCAATTACACGGCGCAACTCTTTAGCTTTAGGCAAAGTTGTTTTGATGATTTCATGTTTCACCAAAGAACCAGCCATGTTGCTGAACATCGCTTTGCGATGGCTGCTGTTACGGTTTAATTGACGACCACTCTTACGATGGCGCATGACCCTATCCTTCTAACTAAACTAATATAGTGATTTAGATTATTCAGCTAGGCTTGCAGGTGGCCAGTTTTCTAGGCGCATACCTAGAGATAGACCACGTGAAGCTAGCACGTCTTTAATTTCAGTTAGAGACTTCTTACCTAAGTTAGGCGTTTTAAGAAGCTCAACTTCAGTGCGCTGAACTAAATCACCGATATATTGAATTTGCTCGGCTTTCAAACAGTTTGCTGAACGTACTGTTAGTTCAAGATCATCAACTGGACGAAGTAGAATAGGATCGAATTCTGGCTTCTCTTCTTTCTCTTCTGGCTCAGTTACATCACGTAAATCTACGAATGCATCTAATTGCTCAGCTAAGATAGTAGACGCACGGCGGATCGCTTCTTCAGGATCTAAAGTGCCGTTTGTTTCCATATCAATGATTAACTTGTCTAAGTCTGTACGTTGCTCAACACGGGCTGATTCAACCGAGTACGCAATACGTTCAACTGGGCTGAATGATGCATCAAGCAGCAGACGACCAATTGGACGCTCATCGTCATCAGAGGATAAACGACTAGATGCCGGCACATAACCGCGACCGCGCTCAACACGAATACGCATGCTGATCTCGCTGCTATCTGTCGTAAGGTGACAGATAACGTGATCTGGGTTGGCGATAGTTACATCACCATCGTGCTGAATATCAGCCGCAGTCACAGGGCCTACACCAGATTTAGTCAGGGTCAGAAAAACTTCATCTTTGCCTTCTAAAGTTACTGCTAGACCTTTAAGGTTTAACAGAATTTCAATGATGTCTTCTTGTACGCCCTCTTTCGCGCTGTACTCATGCAATACACCGTCGATTTCAACTTCAGTTACTGCACATCCAGGCATAGATGATAACAGTATACGGCGTAAGGCATTACCCAAAGTGTGACCGAAGCCACGCTCTAATGGTTCTAAAACTACTTTAGAACGCGTTGGGTTGATAGCGTCGATATCGACTAACCTTGGTTTTAGGAATTCGGTAACAGAACCCTGCATTTTATCCTCTCTTAACTCTTAACTTTACTTAGAGTAAAGTTCGACGATTAGTTGTTCGTTAATGTCCGCAGACAGATCTGAACGCTCAGGTAGGCGCTTGAAGCTACCTTCCATTTTCTTACCGTCAACTTCAACCCAAGTCGGCTTTTCACGTTGCTCAGCCAACTCTAGAGCAGCGATGATACGTGCTTGTGTTTTAGACTTCTCACGAATCACAACAGTATCTTCTGGTGAGATTACGTATGAAGGAATGTTCACAACACGACCATTAACTAAGATCGCTTTGTGGCTAACTAACTGACGTGCTTCAGCACGTGTGCTAGCAAAACCCATGCGATATACAACATTGTCTAAACGTTGCTCTAAAAGCTGTAACAAGTTTTCACCTGTATTACCTTTAAGGCGAGCAGCTTCTTTGTAGTAGTTACGGAATTGCTTTTCTAATACACCGTAGATACGACGTACTTTTTGCTTTTCACGTAACTGTAAACCGTAATCAGATAAGCGACCTTTACGAGCGCCGTGCTGACCAGGTGCAGTCTCAAGTTTACACTTAGAGTCGATAGCTCTTACGCCGCTCTTAAGGAACAGGTCAGTACCTTCACGACGACTCAGCTTGAGCTTAGGGCCCAAATATCTTGCCATGTTATTTCTCCTAACCTATTGTTAAACGCGACGTTTCTTCGGTGGACGACAACCATTATGAGGGATTGGCGTCACGTCAGTGATGTTGGTGATACGGTAACCAGCAGCATTCAAAGCACGTACAGCAGATTCACGACCTGGACCTGGACCTTTAATGAAAACTTCTAGATTTTTTAAACCGTATTCTTGAGCAGCAGTACCTGCGCGCTCTGCAGCAACCTGAGCAGCGAATGGAGTAGATTTACGTGAACCACGGAAACCTGAACCACCTGCTGTAGCCCATGATAGTGCATTACCTTGACGGTCGGTAATTGTTACAATAGTGTTGTTGAAAGAAGCATGAACATGAGCCATACCATCAGCAACTTGCTTTTTAACCTTCTTACGACGAATTGGTGCTTTAGCCATAATCTACCCCACCTTATTTCTTGATAGGCTTGCGAGGACCCTTACGAGTACGCGCGTTAGTCTTAGTACGTTGACCACGAAGTGGTAACGAACGACGGTGACGTAGGCCACGGAAACAACCAAGGTCCATAAGGCGCTTGATATTTAATGTAACTTCACGACGAAGGTCACCTTCTACAGTGTACTTGCCAACTGCTTCACGCAATACGTCAAGTGTTTCGTCTGAAAGTTCACCGATTTTTGTGGTCTCGGCGATACCAGTCGCTGCTAAGATAGCCTTAGAGCGAGTCTTACCTATGCCATAAATAGCAGTTAAACCGATAACTGCATGTTTATGATCAGGGACGTTAATGCCAGCGATACGGGCCACTAACACATCTCCTATATTTGAATTTGGTTATCATCTGTTTGAAAAGCCCGTAAGGATACTCAAACGAAGACCAAATCACAACTAAAAACACAGGCCGAGTAAATAACTCAGCCTGCACGACTGTTTAATTAGCCTTGCCTTTGCTTGTGCTTAGGCTCACTGCAAATTACGCGTACTACACCAGCACGTTTAATAACTTTACAGTTACGGCATATTTTCTTAACGGAAGCACGTACTTTCATTGCTCAACTCCGTAAAATGACCTTATCGGCCGTAGCCTTTAAGGTTTGCTTTTTTCAGCACAGAATCATACTGATGTGACATCAGATGCGTCTGTACTTGTGCCATAAAGTCCATGATTACAACAACGATAATCAAAATTGATGTACCGCCGAAATAGAATGGCGTTTGCCATGCCATAGTCATGAATTCGGGCACCAGACAGATAAAGGTTATATACAAAGCACCTGCCAATGTCAGGCGTGTCATCACTTTATCAATGTATTTAGATGTCTGCTCACCTGGACGAATACCTGGGATAAATGCGCCAGATTTTTTCAGGTTATCTGCTGTTTCACGCGGGTTAAATACCAACGCGGTGTAGAAAAAGCAGAAGAAGATAATAGCCGCAGCTAAAACCATCGCATATAAAGGTTGACCTGGAGTCAACGTTGTTGCGATTGCTTGTAGCACATCAGCGACCGGACCTTCACCCTGGCCGAACCAGCTTGCAATTGTACCAGGGAACAGAATTATACTGCTAGCAAAGATTGGTGGAATAACACCCGCCATATTTACTTTCAACGGTAAGTGCGTGCTTTGAGCAGCAAATACCTGACGACCTTGTTGACGCTTCGCATAGTTTACAACAATACGACGTTGTCCACGTTCGAAGAATACAACTAGGTAAGTAACAGCGAATACGATTACAGCAATCAATAACAGTACAAGTACATTCAGATCACCTTGGCGCGCCATTTCGGCTGTCGAACCAATAGCAGACGGCAGGTTAGCTACGATACCAACAAAAATCAGAACCGAAATACCGTTACCGATACCACGTTCTGTAATTTGTTCGCCCAACCACATAAGGAACATAGTACCTGTTACTAAACTCACTACAGCAGTGAAGTAGAAACCGATACCTGGGTTAACAACTAACCCGTCCATCATGCCCGGTAAGCTTGTAGCAATACCGATAGATTGGATAGTAGCAAGCACAAGCGTGCCGTAGCGTGTATACTGGCTGATTTTCTTACGCCCTTGCTCACCTTCTTTCTTAAGCTCTATAAACGGCGGATACATATGCGTTAATAGTTGCGTAATAATTGAAGCCGAGATATACGGCATAATACCCAGTGCCAACACTGAGGCTCGCTCAAGCGCACCACCGCTGAACATGTTAAACATTTCAACAATGGTGCCCTTTTGTTGCTCGAAGAAATCGGCAAGTACAGCGGCGTCAATCCCAGGGATCGGCACGAATGAACCTAGACGGTAAATAATGATAGCACCTAATACAAATAGTAATCGACGCTTCAATTCCGAAAGCCCACTTTGTGCACTTTTCATATCTTGACCTGGTTTAGCCATTAGTACTTCCTTAGTCTTCTACCTTGCCTCCGGCAGCTTCGATAGCTTCGCGAGCACCTTTAGTCACTTTAAGACCTTTAACGGTAACTGCGCGTGAAACTTCGCCAGATTTAACTACTTTAACGAACTGGATGTTCTTTTTAACTAGACCAGCTGCTTGTAACGCGTTTACGTCTACTACATCGCCATCAACTTTAGCGATTTCAAAAAGGTTAACTTCAGTAGATACTAATGATTTACGTGAAGTGAAACCAAATTTAGGTAGACGACGTTGCATAGGCATTTGACCGCCTTCGAAACCAACGCGAACTTTACCGCCAGAACGTGATTTTTGGCCTTTATGACCACGGCCACCAGTCTTACCAAGACCAGAACCAATACCACGACCTAGACGTTTCTTTTCTGTTTTTGCACCAGCAGCAGGTGAAAGTGTATTCAAACGCATCGAATTAACCCTCAACCTTTACCATGTAAGAAACTTGGTTAATCATACCACGCACACATGCTGTGTCTTCTAACTCAACAGTGTGATTGATACGACGTAGACCAAGACCACGTAATGTAGCTTTATGCTTCGGTAAACGACCGATAGAGCTCTTTACTTGTGTTACTTTTACAGTTTTATTAGCCATGGTTTACCCCGTGATTTCGTCAACGCTAAGACCACGTTTAGCAGCGATTGACTCTGGAGAGTTCATGTTCTCTAGAGCAGCAATCGTTGCACGAACGATGTTGATCGGGTTAGTTGAACCGTATGCTTTTGACAATACGTTCTGTACACCAGTTACTTCTAGTACTGCACGCATCGCACCACCGGCGATGATACCTGTACCTTCAGAAGCAGGCTGCATGTATACTTTAGAACCCGCGTGGCGACCCTTGATTGGGTGCTGTAGCGTGTTACCGTTAAGGTCTACACTGATCATGTTGCGACGTGCTTTTTCCATTGCTTTTTGAATTGCAGCTGGAACTTCACGTGCTTTACCATAACCAAAACCTACTTTACCTGCGCCGTCACCAACTACAGTTAGTGCAGTGAAGCTAAAGATACGACCACCTTTAACCACTTTAGACACACGGTTTACCGCGATTAGCTTTTCAGCCAAATCAGGCTGTTGTTGCTTTGCTTCTACGTTAGCCATTGTCTACTCCTAGAATTGCAGACCGGCTTCACGCGCTGCATCAGCAAGCGCCTTCACACGGCCGTGATATTTAAAGCCACTGCGATCAAAAGCAATCTTTTCGATGCCTTTGTCAGCTGCACGTTCAGCAACCGCTTTACCAACTGCTTGAGCAGCCGCAACGTTACCTGTGCCTTTAACTGTTTCGCTAATTGCTTTTTCAACAGTAGAAGCAGCAGCCAGTACAGTACCCTCAGCAGTAACTACTTGAGCGTAAATGTGACGTGGCGTGCGGTGGATAACAAGACGCGTTGTGCCTTGTTCAATATAATTTCTACGAGTGCGTTTAGCACGACGTAGACGAGCTGTTTTTTTATCCATCGTCTTACCTTACTTCTTCTTAGCCTCTTTACGGCGTACATTCTCGTCCGCGTAACGAACACCTTTACCTTTATAAGGCTCAGGTTTACGGTATGCACGGATGTTAGCAGCTGTTTGACCAACTAACTGCTTGTCTACGCCCTTAACTAGAACTTCTGTTTGGCTTGGTGTTTCAATCGTAATACCTTCTGGTACTTCGAAATTAACTGGGTGTGAGAAACCAAGAGTTAAGTCTAATACTTTGCCCTTAGCTGCTGCACGGTAACCAACACCTACTAACTGAAGTTTCTTCTCGTAACCTTCATGCGTACCAACAACCATGTTGTTGATTAGAGCGCGAGCAGTACCTGCTTGTGCCCATGCATTAGCTACGCCTTCACGAGGTAAAGTTGTAATAACGTTGTCGTTAACTTGAACTTCAACAGCGTCGTTGATAGTACGAGTTAATTCACCGTTTTTGCCTTTAACTGTGATGTCCTGGCCTTTTAATGTAACTTCTACACCGGCAGGAACATTGATTGGTGCCTTTGCTATGCGAGACATAGTTCCCCTCCGATTAAGCTACAAAGCCAATGATCTCACCACCAACGCCGGCACTACGTGCTGCGCGGTCTGTCATTAGGCCTTTAGAAGTTGATACGATAGCGATACCAAGACCACCCATTACCTTTGGTAATTCGTCACGTTTCTTATAGATACGTAGACCAGGGCGGCTAACACGCTGGATATTTTCAATAACAGCTTTGCCTTCGAAATATTTTAATTCGATAGAAAGCTCAGGCTTCGCTTCACCGCTTACAGCGTAATCTGCGATATAACCTTCATCTTTTAATACTTTAGCTACTGCTACTTTCAGTTTTGAAGTTGGCATCGTTACTGATACTTTCTTCGCTGACTGACCGTTACGGATACGTGTAAACAAATCCGCAATAGGATCTTGCAAGCTCATAGTCTTACTCCCGTGATACTATTACCAGCTAGCCTTTTTAAGGCCAGGAATTTCACCGCGCATAGCTGCTTCGCGAACTTTAATACGGCTCATGCCGAATTTGCGAAGGTAACCATGTGGGCGGCCCGTAACGTTACAACGATTACGTTGACGTGAAGGGCTAGAATCACGTGGTAAAGCTTGTAGCTTTAATACCGCGTCCCAACGATCATCGTCAGATGTATTAACATCACTGATGATAGCTTTTAGTGCCGCACGCTTTTCAGCATACTGAGCAACTAATTTAGTGCGCTTTGCTTCGCGCGCTTTCATAGAATTCTTTGCCATAACCCTACCCTTATTTCTTGAATGGGAAGTTAAACGCTTCTAACAACGCACGGCCTTCATCATCTGTTTTCGCAGAAGTAGTGATAGTGATATCAAGACCACGTACACGGTCTACTTTATCATAATCGATTTCTGGGAAGATGATTTGCTCACGTACGCCCATGCTGTAGTTACCACGTCCATCAAAAGACTTAGCACTTACACCACGGAAGTCACGAATACGTGGGATAGCGATTGAAACCAAACGCTCAAAAAAGTCCCACATACGCTCGCCACGTAGGGTTACTTTACAACCAATTGGGTAACCTTCACGCACTTTGAAGCCTGCAACTGATTTGCGTGCTTTAGTGATTAGAGGTTTCTGACCAGAGATTGCTTCTAGATCCGCAACAGCGTTATCTAGGATCTTCTTGTCAGCTAGAGCTTCGCCCACACCCATATTTAATGTGATCTTTTCGATCTGAGGGACTTGCATGACAGAGCTGAAACCAAACTTCTCTTGAAGCTCAGCAACTACTTTGTCTTTATATACTTCATGCAGTTTCGCCATCATTCTACTCCAACTATTAGATAGTTTTACCAGTAGATTTAAAGATACGTAATTTCTTACCATCTTCAATCTTGAAACCTACACGATCTGCTTTACCCGTTTCCGAGTTGTAGATCGCAACGTTTGATACGTCGATAGACGCTTCTTTCTCAACAATACCGCCAGCTTGGTTCAACTGAGGAACAGGCTTTTGGTGCTTCTTGATTAAGTTGATGCCTTCGACAAATACTCGACCAGATTCAGCAACAACTGAAAGCACTTTACCGCGCTTACCTTTGTCTTTGCCTGCTAGTACGATTACTTCGTCATCACGACGGATTTTTGCTGCCATGATAGACTCCTTATAGTACTTCTGGTGCTAGTGAAACGATTTTCATGAACTTTTCAGTACGAAGTTCACGAGTCACAGGGCCGAAGATACGAGTACCAATTGGCTGTAAGTTATCGTTTAAGATAACAGCCGCATTGCTATCGAAACGGATCAAAGAACCGTCCGGACGACGAACGCCTTTTTTAGTACGCACAACTACCGCGTTTTTAACATCACCTTTCTTCACTTTACCGCGAGGAATTGCTTCTTTTACAGAAACTTTGATGATATCGCCAACCGCTGCATAGCGACGGTGCGAACCGCCAAGGACTTTAATACACTGCACTTTGCGAGCGCCGCTGTTATCAGCAACGTCCAGCTGAGTTTGCATTTGGATCATGTTAATGACCTCCGGTGTAGAAATTACAACACGCCTTAATTTTGTTTAAAATCAAGACATTTCGGTTAAATTCCACTCAAAAAACAAGCAAGTTGTCTCTTAAGGGCGGGCAATTGTAGCAGCAATGGCAAGGAAGTGGTAGGTTATTTTTTAATTAATTTGGAATTAATCGCAATGCCTGCATTGAGGAATTACAGCAGCTTGCTGGTTTGTTATTGATTATAAAACAAACAGGGCGCAAATGCGCCCTGTTTTTGACTTTAATTAAATTTTTATTAATTACCAAATAGACCTTTTAATTTGTCTTTAATTTTATCTTTGGCTTTTTCTTTCACTTCTTCTTTAGCCGCATCACTTACATCGAGCTTATAGCCAACATCATGGAATGGACCTTTGATACGCAGTGGAATTTTAAACCCTGTACTGTCATCGGTCGTGCCTTGCCCTTCGATTGAATCAACAATACCTGTTACTAAACGGTAATCAACTGTCGTCATTGGTAAATCAACCTTACCTGAGCCAGTAATACGAATAAGCGGGCTAAGTAGTGACAAGTCTTTATTTTCACCAACACCGTTAGTGAATACAAAGCTACCCTGCAATGCCGAGAAATCTGTTTGCTGTGAGTTATCAAAGCCAGTATCTAAACCTTCTGATACCGCACTTAAGTTACCTTTAATGAGCTCTTTGGCTTTACGAACCATTTCTGCAATGTTGGCACCTTTCACTGCGCCATCAGCAAACTCAAAGGCTAACTTACCATTCAAGGCATTGATGAAGCTCTTTTGACTTTGGCCTGTAGTCGTTAGATCCCAGTTTAGAGAGCCTTTACCCATTAACTTATCGAAACCAGCCGCATCAGTCAGTAATGGCTGTGCATCGATTTTATCTAAAGCGAAGTTGGTGCTAATTTTATACGGTATTTGCTTGGCATTGACCGTGATTACACCTTTACCATTACCCTCGTAAGCAACAAACTTATCTAGGCTGATTTTAGCTAGTGCATTTTTCAGGTTTACCGTTAACTGGTTTTCACCAAGGGTAATATCATTTGCTTTTAAGCCACTTGAACGCACGACTACATTTGCATCTAGTGCGTTTAAGCCGCTCATATCAATTGCAGTATCATCCCAAACAATTGGCTGTGCAGGCGCATCTGCTGCAGGCTTTGCTTGTTCTTCTTTAGCTACGCCCTCAGGTAAGTAAGGGTTTAAATCAAGCATGCCTAAATCAATATCGGCATTCACAGCTAAACGGTCACCAAGCTTAATATCGCTTTTACCTTTAATTTGTAGCTCATCTAACGTGGCAAGTAGCTCAGTGAGTTTAAACTGCTGCCCTTTTAGGTGCATTGAACCTTTTATATTAAAGGCATTAAACGCATTTTCTTTTGCATTAAGCTCAACACCTTGCCAGCTTGCAATGTTTTTAACTGAATCACCGCTAACAGAAAGAAGCCCTTGCACGTCATTGCCCATTTCTGCAATTGCACCTTTAAAGTTCAAATCGACTAGGCGAGAATCAAGCTCTGTGCTGACATTAAAGGTTTCGCCTTCAATCGCTTTTACTGGTGTATCTAGCGTGACATCTAAGTTAAAGCGCTCACCCATATAGGTAATACCGCCTTTTAATTCTAAGGTCTTACGAAGAGAAGGTAATAAGATGGCTAATTCTAAATCACTTATCTGTTGTTTGGCCCCGGTTTTACCATCTAGGTAAGTGAAAGTGCCGCCATAGATTGCTACTTCACCAAGTTCGATATCAAAGTTATCTGGTAAGTTAACAGCGCCAGAACTTTTTTGCTGCTCTGTTTGTGGTTGCTCAGCAACGGCATCAAATAACTGCCAGTTTGCTTTACCATTTTTATCGGTTTCTAATAAAATCGTTGGTTCGTTAATAACAAACTTATCTAGCTTAAACTCACCGCCAAATAGCGACATCCACGGGATACGGATAGCAAGTTGCTGCATGCTTGCCATATCTTTTTGCGAGCCAGTTTGCATATTGGCAAAGTGTACATCATTCAGTTCGAGCTTTAATGATGGAAATACCGACAGCTTTTTATCGCCATTAATTGTCAGACTACGACCTGTGGTTTGTTCTACTTGCTCCGATACTTTATTAAATATCGCGTCTGTAGGTATGAGGAATGGTGCTGCGACTACCAATACAATTAGTAATACGAAAATGACACCAACGATTTTCAATAAGGTTTTCATAATCATCCTTAAAAATGGGCAAACAATGTTCATATCATAGCGGGAGTTAGGCGCAAATGCATTGCCCAACACATAAAAAGCTTTGTAAACAAGCTTAGGTACAAGAATATGAATAAGCGCTGAAATTTTTTGATACCTACAGGTTACAAAAAAACTTGACCACATGATACCCTAGGGTTACATTGATACCTGTAGGTTACATTTGAGTTGAAAATAAAAGGAAACGATTATGTCTAAGCAAGATATCAAAACGGAAGAAAAGTTTATGAGTCATAACGCATGGTTTTCAATATTCATGGGAGTCACGTTATTAATTATTAGTGTTTACCCAATGCTCAAGCAAACATCAGTTCCTTTACTGTTTATTGGTGGTGCCGCATTTATTGGTTCATTCTTTATGTTTGTGATTCGAGGTGGATTTACATGGAAACTTGGCTATCGCCTTACGTATAAGGATGAATTTTTAAATACGATTGATACCATCGCTTATAAACATGTTGTGCTTGGATTACTTTTTAGCATGGGGGCGATTTTTTTATTGTCTGATGAACTTGCTTTAAATGTATCTCATAGCATGATGGCCACATTTTACCTTGCCTTGATGTGTTTAATATATGGTGTATCAATTATTTGGCAAAGTAGAGACTAGGTGTAAAAGTGCAAAATAATATCGCTAAATTCCGTAAAGATAAGGGGTTATCGCAGCAAGAACTTGCTGATGCCATTGCAGTATCACGTAAAACTATTAGCACAGTTGAAACAGGCCGCTTTATACCCTCAGTGATTATTGCGTTAAAAATTGCTGCTCACTTTGAAGTGGCCGTTGAGCAATTATTTACACTCGATGACAACGATTAATCTAAAAATCAGTGGCAATCTTACTTATAAATTATCAGTAAGATTGCATCATTTCATTACTTCGGTATGATGCACGACCCTGTTGTTTTTGCACCCTGTGTACTAAAATTAAACAACCCAATTTGGTCAAAACTGGAGTATCGATTAAGCATGAAGAAACTGCTTATTTCACCGTCAAAAATGGCGCTTGGCGAGCAAGAAAGTCAAATTTATCAAAACATCCTCAAGCAAGCCTCTGATATCAGCTTAAACCTAATGGCAGTTAAAGTAGAAAATCATCCTGAAGACTTTTTAGGTTGGTGCTATGAGCTATTAAGTGCAAGCCGCGATCGCATTAATTACGATCTATTAGAAGATAAGCAACTTCCTACGCTAAAAAAACTTCATGACTTATTAATTTCTGCAATCAGCTTTTTGCAGTTAAAAACCTTAAGGGTTGCGCCATGGCCGGTTATCGCAGGCTTCATCGAACAGCATCAAGAGCTAATAGCACTTGATGAGCAACTACGCTTAGCTAATTACATTGCTGCAATTAAATCGCAATCACTGAAAGAGATGATCCCAGAAGACCGTTTAGCTTTTTCTGGTAAACACAGTGCCTCGCTTGATCCAAGCAGCTATAACTTCGACGTTGAATGGTTTGCTTCTACCAAGAACGCAAAAGGTTTCCACCAAATGTTGAGTGATTTACCTGGCGCATTTGATGAAGCGCTTGCACACATTCCACTGGAGGGTGAAGTAACGCAAGAACATTATCAGCATTTTATGGTTGCTTACTTCATGGCATTTAATGGCAGCGATGAAAAACCAACGCTTGCTCCTGCTACTCGCTTACTTGCGATGCGCCGACCTGACGTGTTTACACCAATCGTAAATAGTAAGCTCGATGCTCTTTGTGCGGCATTAGGCATTACTAAGCTTAATAACCGCGATTTTGAGCGCTACTGGCAAGATGTTGTCGAAGCCATTCATAGTATGCCTTGGTTCAAAATGGCCAACGCAGCAAATGAGCTTGAACACTCTCTGGTTGAAATCAAAGCCCTATTACCGAGCTTCTTTTATTATGCAGATAAAAGTACCGCTGATAACTCAAACTATATTAAGTTGTTAAACAAACCTAAGAGTACCACGAGCTCAGCAGGTAAAAAGACCGTACGCCGTGGCAAAGAATCAGCTGAGATACTGGTAGACCGCGCACTAGCAAGCGATGATATCCCTGAACATATCAAAGCTAAGCGCGATTCAATCATCAGTGAAGTTGAAAAAGGCCGCAGCGTCGAAGAAACAATTAGTCTAATGCGTGCAATTTTTGGCTAAGTCACTCTCAAACAAGAAAAACCTGGTTGCTTCGCAATTGTGCAACCAGGTTATTTTTTGCACCACGCAAGTGCGCATGAATAATTCAAAGAAAACTAATTTTTAAAAAATAGTAAGCTTAATAGGCTGTTTTTAAAGTAGTTAAGCATAAAATATCCCTTCCAAAAGTAACTTGGCACAACCAGTGCTACATCGTATCCAGACAACACATAATTATGTCCGCAAACAATAATCAGGCTGCAACCTGAACTAGGGCAAAATCAACATAACAACAGGATACAGAAACATGCTAAAACTAAAAAAAACGTTCGCAGCAAGCGCAATTGCGCTATTAACGTTAAGCTCTACATATACTTATGCTGAAGTAACAGCTAATGCAGCAGCGACTTCTAACTACTTGTGGCGTGGCCAAGAACAAACAGGCGGCGATGCAGCTATCCAAGGCGGCATCGATTACGCTAATGAATCAGGCTTTTATGCAGGTACTTGGGTATCGAATGCAAGCTGGGCTGAAGACATGACTTACGAGTTAGATCTTTATGCTGGTTTTGGCGGTGACATTAATGAAACCGTTAGCTATGACGTTGGTTATATATATTATGCGTATCCAGATGCAGCATCATCTGCTGATGCTGATTTTTCAGAAATCTACGGTAGCATCAGCATGGGCAGCTTCACCTTTGGTGCAGCAATATTAGCAACATCAGCAGCAAGCGGTGACGGTACAGATTTTGGTGATTCACTTTATTTAAATGCTGACTACAGCTTCCCAGTAGGAAGTACTGGCGCAGAAATGGCTCTTCATGTTGGCCATTACTCTGGTGATTTCATCGGTGATGATGACATCATCGACTACGGTGTTTCAGTATCTAAAGATGGCTTTACATTTGGTCTTGCCGACAACGATATAGATGGTTCAGATGTAAAAGTGTACGTCGCTTACGCGGTTGACTTCACTTTATAAAGAATGTGTTACTTGCTGCAACACGAAGGGCCGTAAGGCCCTTTTCTCGTTTTGGACTTTACGTTTTAAGGCACACTATGACCGGTTGAGCCTTGCCAAATGCGATACCATTGTTCACGATTCATAGTAAGCTGCTTAGCTTCAACAGCTGATTTAACACGCTCAATATTACCCGTACCGAGTACCACAGACGGTGCACTCGGGTGCATTAACAGCCAAGCATAAACAACCTGATCAATGGCAGTAGCACCAATTTCAGCACCAACCTGCTCTAACACTGCACGTAAACGTACCGCTTTTTCATCATCACTTGAGAATAAACGACCCCCTGCTAATGGTGACCAAAGCATAGGTTTGATATCAAGCAATTGGCATTGGTCTAAGCTACCATCGTCAAGCGCTTTCATTTCGTAAGGTGAAAACTCAATTTGATTAGTCACAAGCTCAAAGTCTAAACGCGACTGCAACAAGCTAAGTTGCGATGGCGTAAAGTTAGACACACCAAAATCAATCACATCACCATTTGCTTTTAGGGTATTAAATGCTTCTGCCATTTCATCGGCATTCATCAAGTAATCAGGACGATGAATAAGTAATACATCTAAACGATCAGTATTGAAGTTTTTAAGTGACTGCTGTGCTGAGGCAATAATATGCGCGGCACTTGAGTCATAATGATTTGCTTTGCCTTGCAACCCTAGGCTTGCAAAGGCAGGCTTGATACCACACTTGGTGATTATTTTGATTTCATCACGAATGCTTGGTTTTAGTTTAAGTGCTTTGCCAAATTCAGCTTCACAACCGTATTCACCGTAAATGTCAGCATGATCGGTATGTGAAACCCCCATATCGATTGCATTTTCTAAAAAGCTTAAGCATTGCTGTGGCGTTATCTGCCAATCTAACAAACGCCAAAACCCCAATACCAACTCATCAATACAACGTACATTACAATTCGCCATAACGACCTACTTTTCCTAATAAACTCGACTCAAATTAACCGCTTAACCTTATCACAGATTTACTAATCACATCTGTTAACATACAGTTACAAAACAAATTGCTAATTTGTTACTAAACAGGATATTTTAGTACCTAAAAACAAATGTTATAAAACAAGGAATAAAAAATGAAATCATCAAATGTTATGACCGCTTTGGTTGATATTTTTATCAGTCCAAGTAAAGCCTTTAATGGTTTAAAAGAAGCAAAAGGCTGGTCTTTTGTTGCCTTTATTTTACTTGCCGGCATTCTCGCAGCCAGCATGTTTGCTTTTTACAATAAAGCTGACCCGCAATATTTAATCGATCAACAAGTCGCTGTAGCCAGTGTTGATGCCACTATTGCAGAACAAAAAATGATTCGCCAAAGCATGGAGCAAACCATAGATATGCAAGTTTGGTTTGCAATGTTTGGTGGCATTATTGGTTTAGCTGTTATCAATGCTCTGATGGCAGGTTACTACCTATTTGTATCGAAGCAAGACCCAGAAGCTAACTACGGCTATGGCGCGTGGTATGGCTTTGGCATTTGGACCATGATGCCAATGATTATTTCAAGCCTTGGTTTACTTATCTTAGTGTTAACTGCAAGCACTGACCAAATATCACAATCATTATTTAATTATGCTTCAATTAACCAACTTTTAATTGGTTTAGAAATTGGCCACCCACTGTACACCTTACTTGAAAGTCTCAATATCTTTTCTATTTGGGGCATTTTCATCGCAGCTATCGGTTTAAAGTGCTGGACTAATTTCACTTTCAATAAAGCGCTACTGTTTGCAGCTCTACCAAGTATTGTTATTTACGGTATTTGGACTGTAATCGCTCTCGTTTAACTCTGCTTTGAGCGGCAATATGCCGCTCTTAACTACCAAGGAAGTAACATGAAAAAAGCCATTATTATTGGCCTCGCTGTTACGGCATTTGTCGCTTTACTAGTATCAAAGCAAGTCACAGGCAATAAAGATGCACCAGAAATGCATATTGCAGAAGTTGAGCAAGGTAATATTGCCGATTCAATTTTAGCCTCTGGTAACCTAGTCTTTAATACCCAAGTGCAACTGCGCTCAGAAGTGACCGGCCGTGTTGCGAAAGTGTTTGTAGAAGAAGGCGAAAGTGTCACTGAGGGCGATATTCTTATGCGCCTAGATACCACAGCGTTTGAATCTGAAGTTGCCCGCAACAAAGCTGTGCTTCGCGCAACCGAAATCGACATTAAGCATAGCGAAACCCGCTTGAAAAATATCGAGCGTCAATTAAGCCGCCAAAAAGAGCTTTATGAAGTTGGCCTTGCTGGCCAAGAAGTGTATGAAAACCTACAAAATGCCCGCGATTTAGCAAAAATAGATATTGAAGCAAAACGCGAAGCTTACAACCAAGCCCAAGCATCTTTATTGATTGCTGAAGACCGTTTGAATAAAAGCGTGTTTCGTGCTCCGATGAGTGGCCTACTTGCTTCGGTAAATATTAAAGAAGGTGAAACCGTTATTGCAGGAACAACCAACATAATTGGCTCTGATCTGATGCTAGTAGCAGACCCCAGCGCAATTTTAGCCGAACTTCGGGTCGATGAAACCGATATCGCCGGTATCAAACTAGACCAACATGCAGACATCTATGCCGCCGCTTACCCTAATCAACCTTTTACTGGCAAAGTCATAAACATTGGCACATCAGCAAAAAATCAAGCAGGTTCACAAGGCTTATCATTTAAAGTTAAAGTACTGCTTGATGCCACTGACCGCCAGCTATATGCCGGAATGAGTTGCCGCGCAGAAATCGCTACCAGCATTGCCGAAAATGGCTTAAAACTCCCCATCGAAGCCATTCAAAAAGAGGATGATAGCTACTTTGTTTGGAAGCTTAACGCAGATAACACCGTAACTAAAACAGCGGTAACGGTAGGTATTTCGTCAGATATCGAACAAGCACTAACCAGTGGAGTTGCAAAGGGTGACCGTATTGTTATCGGCCCCGCTAGACCACTTAGCTCACTAAAAGAGGGTGATACGGTAGCCGTTAAAAACAGCCCTGAAAAAGGTGCTAGCTAATGTCTGCGGTGATCAAACTCTGTAATATCAATAAACAATACAAAATGGGCGAACAAGTTTTCAAAGCCCTTGATGATATTAATATTGAAATTGCTCAAAATGAGTATGTTGCCATCATTGGTCCTTCGGGCTCTGGTAAATCAACCCTGATGAACTTGCTTGGCTGTTTAGATACTCCCACCAGTGGTGACTACTATTTAAAAGATAAGCTAGTAAAGCGCATGACCGAAACGGAGCTTGCTCATCAACGTAATGAAAGTGTTGGCTTTATTTTTCAAAGTTTCAATTTATTACCACGAGCATCCGCCCTTGAAAATGTCATGCAGCCCTTAGTGTATCGATTTATTGCTGCCAAAGAGCGAAAGCAACAAGCGCTCGAATCATTACAACGGGTTGGCCTTGGCGATAAGGTAAACCACCTTTCGAGCCAGCTATCTGGTGGCCAACGTCAACGTGTCGCTATTGCTCGCGCATTGGTTACTAAGCCCCACATTCTACTTGGTGATGAGCCTACCGGTAACCTAGATAGTAAAACCACCACTGAGATCATGGCGCTGTTTGATGAGCTTCATAACGAAGGGCACACCATTATTTTGGTTACTCACGAACAAGATATTGCTGATCACTGCCAACGGGTTATTCGTTTGGTTGATGGCAAGGTTGTTAGTGATACCCGTAAAGGCGAAGGAGAAAAACAACATGTTTAAATCTGCTATCGCTGTTATGGAAGGCACTAAAGCGGCATTGATGGCAATAAAAGCCAATGCAATGCGCAGCGCCCTTACCTGCTTAGGCATAATTATTGGTGTTGCAGCGGTTGTGACCGTAGTGGCAGTAATGCAAGGGTTTACCAAGCAAATTAATGATCAGCTTGCTGATATGTCTCCCGATGTGACAAATATAAAGCCTTACACTAGCGTAGAAAAAGAAATGGTAGGCCAACAAGCAAAGCTAACCTACAGCGACTTTTTAACCCTAAAAGCACGCGTTAAAGAAGCCGAGACCTTTACTGCGCTGATGTTTACTTGGCGCTTTTCTGGTGCAGCAGAGTATGGCAATAAAAGTCATGCTTCACGGGTAATGGGCACCGAGCAAGACTACCAAAAAGCTTACCGCACCTACCCAGAACTCGGCCGATTTATTCGCGCAGAAGATGATGAAAAACGCCGTCGAGTGGCGTTTATTGGCCCTTCAATTATCGAAAAGCTCAACCTGCCTGAAAACCCTGTAGGTGAATATATCAAACTCGGTGGTGAGTGGTTTCGCATTATTGGCGTTGCTGAAAAACAAGGTAGCTTATTAGGTTTTGACCAAGACGATTACATTAATATACCGATAAGTACCATGAGTGCGCTAGAAGGCGGCAGTGTTGATACCAATGTGCAAATGATGTTTCGTTTAAAAGACGATGCTAACGAAGCGCAAGTACTGGCTAAAATTCGCCGCATCTTACGTCAATTACATAAACTAAAAGACGGCGAAGATGACGACTTTGAGTTTGAAACCGCCGAAAAAGCTCGTGCTAATATTGATAAGTTTACCGGAAGTGCAACCGCAATTACCGCGGGGATCGTAGGTATTAGCCTCGTAGTTGGTGGTATTGGTGTGATGAATATCATGCTGGTTTCGGTAACAGAACGTACGCGTGTGATCGGCACCTTGAAAGCATTAGGGGCAACACCTGGCTTTATTATGCTGCAATTTTTAGTTGAAGCAGTGGTGCTATCACTTTTTGGTGGTTTAATTGGTTTAGCGATAGGGTATGGTGCTGCGGCACTAATTTCAGTGTTAGTGCCGAGCATGCCAGATGCCTACATACCGGGTTGGGCGATTATGCTGTCATTTGGCTTTACTTCATTGATTGGTATTGTGTTTGGCTTAGCGCCCGCTATTAAAGCGGCACGCTTAAACCCAATTGATGCACTACGTTATGAATAACTAGTCTGGCTTATAAGGTACTTGAGCACAGCTTATTTCGACTGTTTTCGGGTACCAAATTGGCCCAACTTGGTTTACTGCAACTTCAGCTAAACCATTGGTGAACGACTTATAAGTGTGAACGGTTTGCCACTCAGAGTCTGGGCACTCTTCAGATAAGTCGACAGGCTTTGAACCTTCGTAAAGCGCAGCGGCAAAGTTATGATGCCATTGCTCTGTCGCAGGTGCTTTATTAGCTTGAGCAGCACTGCCATTATCAAAGTAGATATTTGTGCAACCACTTAAGGTTGCCACTAACACAGCTGTTACTAGTAGGCTTTTCATAGTTGTTGCTCCTGTGCTTGTTGCTCACACCAGACTTTTACTGTGTGAGGAGCATAAATTCCGAGTGTAACGAGTCCTAATGCACCATCAGCGAATGTTTGTTGCGATTGCATTTGGGCAACTTTTTTATCTTGGCAAATAGCCTTAACATCAACACGCTCTTCACCAACGAAGCCCCACAAAAAGAATGGGCGACTATCTTGGTAATCAGCTTTAGTGGCTAATTTATTAGTTGTTTTTTCTGGCACTATGGTGACTGATGAACACGCTGTCACCGATAAGGCAAGCAGCATACAGGCCATTTGTTTCATGAGTAGTTCCTTTGTCTGAGTTGTTAAGCTCAGTAAGTATAAGAACATGAGTACTTGTTTTGGGTAAGAAAGCGTATAGAAATTGTAGAAAATACTACAGTTTCTAACATTTAGTCTTTGAACTAAACTGGGGCTAACTAAGACTAATTCTTAAGAAAAGTAAATAAAGGTCATTATGGCGTCATATCTGCGTATATTTTTATTACTTGTGTGCTTGGGTGCACTGTCTTGGTATAGCTTTTCAAGCGGTCCTAGCTCAGATGAGCAGCAAGGTATAACCAAAACCGCTGTGGACCTTGCTAATTGCCAACAGCAGTTAGCACAAAGTCGCATGCAAACTTACGCTGAACATTATATCCTGCCTTATCAGTTCAAATTATTGAGTTGGAATATTTACAAAGCACAAATAGATGGCTTACTCACAGATTTGCAAAAGCTAAATGACAATGCAGATATAGTGTTACTGCAAGAAGCTATCGAAGAGCCTGCGCTTACAAAGCTCAAACCTTACTGGCGCTTTGCTAAAGGCTATAAGAGCGGCGGCGTGCAATCAGGGGTTATGACGCTCAGCCGTTGGCCTGCCGCGGTGCATTGCACCCTCACCCATGTTGAGCCTTGGCTACGTAGCCCAAAAGCCACTAATATCGTTGAATATGCGCTGCCAGATCAACAGTTATTGCTGAGCATTAACCTGCATGGCATCAACTTTACTTTTGGCGTTAGTGACTTTAAACAACAGCTCGACGATGCAGCTAGTATCATGCGCATGCACAAGGGACCTATCGTGTTTGCAGGAGATCTCAATACCTGGAGTGATGAACGCCAAGCTTTATTACAGCAAACATTAACCCAACTAGGTTTACACGAAGCTATCTATTTAGATGATAAACGTACCAAAGCATTTGGATTAGCGCTTGACCAAGTATGGGTTCGCGGTGTCAAAATAGAAACAACCGTTGTTCCTGAGCTTGCAAGCTCTGATCATAACCCAATTATTGCAACCCTGACGATAGAGCATCAAACGCTATGAGATTATGTATAAAAGAATATTGGTTAATCGCGTTAATGTTATTGAGCATTAGCCAATTCAGTTATGCAGCGACCCCAGAACAAGAGATAAACCACCTTATTGATTTTGTTGCTAAGAGTGATGCCATATTTATTCGCAACGGCACAGAGCACTCAAGTGAAGATGCTGCCGAACACCTTGCAATGAAATATCGAAAAGCAACCCGCTATGCAAAAACTGCCGAAAAGTTTATCGAAAATCTGGCGAGCAAAAGCTCATGGAGCGGTAAGCCTTATAAAGTAAGACTCAGCAATGGGTCTTTACTCAATGCAAAAGATTGGTTAAGCAATGAATTAAAAGAGTACCGCCGAAACCAACATATTCATAATTAAAATCATCAACACACAAGAAGCGAAAAGCCATGCAAGAACACAAAAATCAGCCACTCAATGACTTTATTGAGTACCCTCATGACGAGATGCTTAAACGCGCCGAAGAGTTTTTAGCCGTGAGTCAGCGTCGCCACAGTATTCGCAGTTTTAGCGACCGCCCAGTGCCAAAAGAAATAATCGAAACCTGTATTAAAGCGGCAGGCACTGCACCAAGTGGTGCCAATCATCAACCTTGGCACTTTGTAGCAATACACAGTAGCAATGTGAAAAAACAAATTAGAGAAGCAGCCGAAAAACTAGAGCGTTCATTTTATGAAGGTCGCGCAGGTGAAGAATGGTTAGATGCCTTAAAACCACTTGGCACCGATGCCAGTAAGCCCTACCTTGAGCATGCACCTTGGCTCATTGCCGTGTTTAGTCAAAAGAAAGGCGGTATTTCTGCCGATGACAAAAATACCAATTACTATGTTCATGAATCTGTTGGCCTAGCAACCGGCTTTTTAATTCAAGCACTACACAGAGCTGGCCTTGCTACCCTCACGCATACACCAAAGCCAATGAGCTTTTTAACCGAAATTTGTGGCCGCGATAAAGATAATGAGCGCCCTTACATGCTGCTTATTGCAGGCTACCCAAGCACAGATGCAACCATCCCTGAGCATGCCTTAGTGAAAAAGTCGCTGGACGAAATAGCGACCTTTATTTAGTTTTAAAATCAACAGCCAGCACATCCCCCGGGTTTAAACCTGAAACGATGTGCTGCTGTCCATCGACCATTTCGCCAAGGCGTACGTAGCGGCGCACTATCTGATTATTTTCAAGTAAATAGACCATGCTCAATTGGCCATATTGATGCACCAAGCTTGAGTCAATCAACACCCCTTTTTCAGTGGCGAGCGGTAATTGTAATTGTGCATAAAGCCCAGGCATTAACCCAGTTTGCGCATCTGTTTCTAAACGGATTTCCATACTACGCGCAGCACTATCAGCAACCGGCACGATTTCTGTCACCGTGGCAGGCATTGATATTGATAAAGCAGGTAATTTGACCGTTAGAGTTTGGCCAACATTCAGCTTAATTGCTTGTTGTTCTCTGACATTAAATGCTAATTGCAATTGTTGTGGGTTATACAGTGCGAGTAATGGCGTGCCAGGAGTTGCGGTATCGCCGGGCTCTGCAAAACGCTCAACCACAACACCTGAAATCGGCGCTTTAATTTGCGTAAAACTCAGTGCAACTTGCGCTTGTGTTTGCTGCTGTTTAGCAATCGCTAGGTTCGCAGTTAAATTATCGAACCTTGCTTTTGCATCGTCGTATTCGCTAACAGATACCAAACCTTGCTTGTATAAATCGTTAATACGCTTTAGTTGTTTCTCTGCTTGAGTTAGCGATGCATTAATAGCATTTATTTGTGCTTCGCTTTGAGCAAGTCCTGCTTTAAAGTCATCTTGCTGCAAGGTAATTAGCACGTCACCTTGTTTTACAGTATCGCCAGCGCGTACATTTAAACGCTCAACTTGTGCCATAACCCGTGATGAGATTTGCGTATTTTGTTTGGCAATCACAGTGCCCGGTACAACTTCATCACGCGCAATATCTGCCAGTGTCACTGTCACTAACTGACCAGTGTAATCATTTGCTGATGGGTTTTTCATGCCTGCAGCTTGCTTATCAGAAAAACTGCCCGCCATGTAAAGTACCGCCACAATAATCACTGATAACGCGACAATTGAACCAATAAGTTTTGATTTACCCTGCATGAGCTTGTTCCTCTTTGGCTGCATCCTTTGCAAACACTAAATAATAAACCAGCGGCACAACAAATAATGAGAACAATGTTGATGCCACAATACCAAAAATAATTGCGATCGCTAGACCGCTAAATACCGGGTCTAGGGTGATAACCAAGTTACCTAATAAGGTGGTTCCCGCTGTCAGTAACACAGGGCGCATACGCACCGTACCTGCGGCAATCAAAGCTTGCTTAATTGCCATACCTTGACCGCGAGCTTGATTAATAAACTCAACTAAAATAAGTGAGTTACGAACCACAATACCGGCAAGTGCAATCATGCCTATCATGGCTGTTGCTGTGAATAACACCGGCTCAGGAGCACCAGCAATGCTGCGCTCTCCAAATTGATTTAATAGCCAAAAGCCCGGCATGATCCCTATTACGGTTAATGGAATAGCCGACATGATGATAAGTGATAAACTCGCTGAGTTTGTTTGAATGCGTAAGATGATGAAAATGGCAGTGAGCGCAAACGCAAAGGCAATCCCCATATCTCTAAATACATCAATGGTAATTCGCCATTCACCTTCACCACTAAAGGTCACGTCAGTGCCAGCAGGTAATTGCCAAGCTTGGCTACCACCATTATTGAAAAAGTGCCTACTTTGCCAATCAGTTTGGCTAAATTCGTCAGCACTAATGGCTAAGTCGGCATTGACGTCAGCAATAATTTCAGCAGGAGTACGACCATTTAGCTCAGCCATAACATATACAACATTACGCTGATCTTTACGCATAATTGGCTTGGCAACATCTTGATGCTGAAATTCACCTAATTCAGATAACGCCACCAGCGGACGCGGCGCACTTTGCAACCCAAATTCATCACTGGTTTTTGCAAGCTCCCTATCACCACGGACTTGTAATGCCAGCAATTGAGCAAATTGATTACGATCTTGATAAGGCAGTTGCAGTTTAATATCAACAGGATCTGTTTCGCCGCTAACATATAACACTCCAACATTTTGCCCATGCGAGGCAATGGCTAAGGTCTGGGCAATATCTTGCGTAGAGACCGCCGACAATGACGCTTTACTTTTATCGGTAACAAAACGCTGTAAGGGTGCATTGGCAGCAATACTGGTATCAACCTCAACCACATGCGGCTCTTGTTTTAACCTTGCTGCAACAGCAAGAGCTGCTTGATAGTGAGTCTCTGTATCAACAAATGGCTCACTGTAAACTTCAGCCACTAAGGTACTTAAAACAGGCGGACCCGGTGGCACTTCAACTACTTTAATTACAATGCCATCGGTTGCCAGTGGCGCTAATGCGGCACGCAAGCGCATGACCACGCCATGAGATTGATGATCACGCTCAGTTTTATCGAGCAGTAATACTCTGAGTTCAGCAAGGTTCGCTGCTTCACGTCGATAATAACCACGCACCATACCATTAAAGTCCATGCTTGATGGCTGACCAACGTAGGCTGCCGCCTCGCTTACTTCATTTAATTGCCAAGTGATGGTTTGTACTTTTCGAGTAAAAGCGGCGGTTTGTTCAAGGTTCGTGCCTTCTGGCATATCGATTAAAACTTGTAACTCGTTTTTATTATCAAACGGTAATAGCTTTAAAGGTACTGCACGCATTACGGGTAACATGGCACTTGCGACAAACAAAGCTAATGTGGTCCATAGAACGAGTTTGGCACGGCCTTTAGACTCAAGTAATGGTGATAATATGCGCTCGTATAAGCTATGCGGATTGGCTTCTAGTTGCATGCTGTCATCAACTGGCGCTTTCAGTAATTTCATGGCCAACCATGGTGTGACAAAAAATGCCACTATGGTTGAAACCATCACACTGACCGGTACATTGAATGCCATCGGAGCCATGTACGGCCCCATCATGCCGGTGATAAAAGCAAGTGGAATAAACGCCACCATAATGGTCAATGTTGACATAAACAGCGCCACACGAATTTCGCTCATGGCATCAACTATGCTTTGTTTTTTATCGCCTTTTTTCGTTAAAAAGCGACTTATGTTGTCTATCCCAGTAATGGGATCATCAACCAATAAACCTAAAGAAAGTATTAGTGCAAACAGTGTGACTCGGTTAATTGTATAGCCAAAGGCAAAATCAAGTGTCAGGGTAATGCCGTAGCAAATAGGTACTGCTAAACCAACCACAATTGCTGGTCGCCAACCTAAAAATACGCCAACAAAAATAACCACGGTAAATACCGCAAACACTAAGCTCGAGGTAAGGTTATTTACTTTTTCGTTCGCGGTTTGGCCATAGTCACGCAGTACGGTGTAGCCCACTTCATCTGGTAGTAGATTAGCCGATAAACTATCCATCATGCTGTGCACTTCATTGGCTACAGCTACCGCATTGGTGCCTGCTTGTTTAGCGACACTAATAGTGACTAAAGGAAGTTGTTGCTGATTATCTGATTTAGCCAACCATTGATAACTTTGTGCTTCGCTTGGCCCATCACTCACCTGGGCAACATCACTTAGGTAAACACTCTTACCATTAACCACATTGACAACAAGCCGTTCAATGGCAGATTGAGAGCGTAAAACATCACCCACTTGTAAGGCAATTTGCTGCTTACCCTCAACAACGCTGCCCACATTCACCAATTGATTAGATACGCTAAGCGCATAATACACATCGGTTAATGTTGTTTGGTGTGCAGCAAGAGCACTTGCATCAAGGTTAATCGTTAATTGACGAGTTCTACCTGCAATCACTTTCACTTCGCTGGTATTTTCGATGCGCTGTAAACTGTTAGCAATTTCGTTGGCAAAGCGGGTTAGTTGATAATCATCGTAAAGTTTTGGATCTTTACTGAATAAGCCCAGCATTACAATGGGTACATCGTTCACTTCAACCGGACGTATTTGCCATGAACTTATCACTGACGCCATCGTGTGTTGATAACTATAGAGTTTAGCGTAAGTGTCGAGAATGGCTTGCTCACGGTCGTGACCAACTTCAAAGCGAAGAGTAACAACAGCAGCATTACTTTGTGTACTCGAGTAAATATGCTCAACGCCCGTCAATTGCGCTAATAACTTCTCTAATGGTTCAGTTACCAGCCTAGCTACTTCTGGCGCTTCGACGTTTGGTGCTGCCACATAAATATCAAGCATTGGAACCACAATTTGCGGTTCTTCTTCACGGGGTGTTTGCTTTAATGCCATTAGACCAAGCAGCACCGACATAATAAAAATAATGACAGGGAGGCGGCCGCTCAAGCTGTTTTTTACTGCATTATCGATAGCATTCATTGCTTAATTACCTTTGCAAAATAAGCCATGTAGGGTCGCTAAGATTGATACCACGTTTTCATCCACCACGCGGTAATAAATAGTTTGGCTTTCGCGTCGAGTCGCAACTATCTGAGCTTTTCTCAGCGCCGCTAAGTGTTGCGATAATGCTGACTGCGCCAATGGCACTGCTTCATTTAATTCGCTCACGCTCATTTCACCATCTTGCAGCGAACATAAGATCATCAAACGATTTTTATTCGCCAATATCTTTAGCATTTGCTCTGCTTGTTCCACATTGTCGGCCATAGCCGCAAAATCGATGTTCATAATCACACTACTCTATATTCTTAAAATACCGCTAAAGTATAGATTGATATATTAGAAAAGTCTAATATTAGAATTTACTAATGTAGTATTATCTAATATATTAAATACATCACTCTGTTATCGAGGTCTTATTATGAAACTAAATGACGCGCTTCGCCTAATTGCTGGTGTAATGATCTGTATTTCATTGTTGCTACAACAGTTTCACAGTCCGCTGTGGATTTGGTTTACGGTATTTATTGCTCTAAACTTAATTCAATCGGCATTCACGAAATGGTGCCCAATGATCACCATTTTACGCAAACTTGGCATGGAGGATTAGTATGCTGACACCAATTCCTGACTTAATGAAAATTGTTGCCCCAAACCAGCGCCGCATTAGTGCTGACCAAGCAAAACAAGAATTAAGCGAAAACCACGGTTTATTAATAGACGTACGTGAGCCTGCTGAACACGCCACAAAAGCAGCAACAGGTGCAATTAATATCCCACGCGGTGTACTTGAAATGAAATTAATGGAAATTGAAAAAGATCCTGCAAGACCCATTTACTTACACTGTGCAAGTAGTGCTCGTGCCACACTGAGTGCCGAAGCTCTGACTCGTGTTGGCTACGAAAATGTCACTGTAATCACCTGTAATGCAGAACAAATTTGTCAGGTGTTTTAACTTCATAGAACAGTAACACTGGTCGGATAAGCTCGTACTTTTCTACTTATAGGTACAGAGCAATGACTTTTACACGCAGACGCTTTTTAAAAGCATCGGCGGCTGGTTTTGGAGCCGCCGTTTTATCTTTCGGTTTAACGGGCTGTAGTCTTAATGACGATGATGACGAAACCACAAAGCAAATCCCTGTCAGCTTTGATCACGGTGTTGCCAGTGGCGACCCTCTCGCTAACAGTCTCATTATTTGGACTCGCATAACACCACTTGAAAACGTCACGAGTGTTAACGTTGTTTGGCAGGCCTCAACAGATGCTAACTTCACAACCATTAGCCATGATGGCGAAACACAGGTAAGCGATGCAACCGACTTCACCTTAAAAGTTGATCTGCAAGGTCTCGATGCTAACACTACCTATTACTACCGCTTCATAAGTAATGGTAAAACCTCACCTACTGGAGCAGGTAAAACGCTTCCAACCGACAACATAGAACAAGTAAAATTTGCCGTTGTCTCTTGCGCTAACTATCCTGCTGGCTACTTTCATGTGTATGGTGAAATCGCAAAACAAACCGATTTAGATGCAGTACTGCACCTAGGTGACTACATCTACGAATATGGTAATACAGGTTATGCCACTGAAAATGCCGCCGAACTTGGCCGTTTATTACCTGATGACAATAGCGACGAAATCACTTCTTTAGCGGATTATCGCAAACGTTACGCCCATTATCGTAAAGACGAAAACCTGCAAGCTGCCCATAGTCATTGTGCATTTATTACTGTTTGGGACGACCATGAAATAACTAATGATACATGGCGCAGTGGCGCTGAAAATCACAACGACGGCGAAGGTGAATTTAGCGAGCGCAAAATGCATGCGCTACAAGCCTACTTTGAATGGATGCCTATCCGTAATGTAGCCGATAAAGAACGTATTTATCGACGCTTCGAGTTTGGTAATTTAGTGTCGTTACACATGCTCGATACCCGTGTTTTAGCTCGCGACGAGCAAGTTAATTATGCAGATTTCGATTTAACCAGCAGCCAAGGACAAACTGACTTTGTTGCAGCAATTAGCTCACCGACTCGTGCCCTATTAGGTAACGAGCAACTTACATGGCTAACTGATGGTTTAACAACAGCAACAACACAATGGCAAGTACTTGGGCAACAAGTGCTGATGACCAAAATGCATTTGCCATTTGAGATTTTGCAGTTACTTATGAATATTCAAGTGACTCAAGCAAGCGGTGCTGACCCATCTGCATTACTTGCTCAAGCAAACACGTTATTTAGTGAGCTTGCGCAAATTAAAGGCCGTATATTAGCTGGCGATCCAACGGTTACTAGTGAGCAGCGAGCACGCGTAGAAACAACAGCGCCTTATAATCTTGATGCATGGGATGGCTATGCTTATGAACGTGAGGTAATACTTGGGACTGCAATTGCAGCGCAAAAGAACTTGGTGGTTTTAGCGGGTGATACGCATAACAGCTGGGCAGGACAATTAGTCACTGATGACAGTAACCCTGTTTCTGCTAAAGCTGCAGCTGGTGTTGAGTTTGCCACATCTTCGGTTTCTTCTCCGGGTCTTGAGAACTACTTAGCGTTAAATACGCAACCGAGCGAAGCTGTCGCACAAATTGAGCAAGTTATTGCATTACTGGTTAACGACTTAGCTTACAACAATTTAGTGGAACGCGGTTACTTAACGGTCACCTTTACTCAACAGCAAGCGCTTGCCCAGTGGCATTATGTAAGTAGCGTTAAAACAGCCGATTACACACTGCTTAGCGAGCGTCAAAAAGCGATCAGCGTACAAGCTGGTAACCCTACTTTACAACTGGCTTAACGCTTTTCATCTAATAGCGTAACTAACATTTGCTCAATGTTTTTTACGCTATAAGTAAGTGAACGCAGCAGTTCTAACTGACTATCTTCAGGTTTATGTTCAGCTTTAGCACTGCTGCTTTGCGTCATCTCATCTTTTTGTTTCAAGATTGCTTCGCGAAAGGCCTCTGCATCAACCACTCCGAGTAATGATACCAATGCACCTTGCCCTGATTGACCTGCCGTTTCAAAACTCAGTCGATAAAGACCAAATTGACGCATCAAAGGACCTTGGCTAAGTGCCACATCGGTTATTTTTTCAAGTGGGATCGATTTTTCTTCTTTAAAGAATACACCGCGTTTTACCACTAACTTACGCGTTAGCAACGTGGCTGACATCGCCGCTAAAATACGCCCTGCCACCAGCCAGATTATTAACGCAACTATGGGAATGAAAGGGATACCTACCATACTAATCACACAGGTAAAAATACCCAGTAATAACCAATACTGTTTTACTTTTGGATCAAAGCTGGCACTCAATAAACTGGTTTCTGTCATCATAGGCTCCTTGATAAGTAGTTATGACAATATACAAACTTTTCATTAAATACAAAAAAAGCCGAGCAAAAGCCCGGCTTAAGGGTACTGCAGGGAAAGCTACTCCACTGCTTCAACCGTCACTGTTAGTTTACTCAGATCAGGTCCTTGCACTGTAAAACGATAATCGCCAGCAGCTGCAATACTCAGGGCGATATTGGCGCCAACCGCTTCTAGTAAAGCAGCTTCGCCAAGCACAGCAACAGGGGCATCACCACTGCCACCGTAATCTACGGTACTCCAATCTTCAGAAGCGACTTTGAACTCATAGTCACCTGCTTCTAATGTCATGGTGGTACTGTACATCGCATCACCAGCATAAATCAGTGGGTTATCTGTGCCCCAGCCATTAACGCTACCGCGTAAGTAAACCTGAGTTGCGCCAAACATTTCTGCATTGAATACGCTCATGAGTGGCTCTTCAAGGTTGCTGGCATCAAACACAAACTGATATTGACCATCGCTTGCAATATCCATTGTCATGTTTGCAGCTTTTACTGCGAGCAGTTTTTCTGTACCCACAGTGACTGCCGCGCTGCTTTCACCTGAGCCATAATCCACCGTACTCCAGTCTTCAGAGGCTACTTTGAATTCATAGCTACCCGCGGTTAGCTGTTTAGTGAAGGTATAAATACCTTTACCTTGATACATCAGCTCGTCACTGGTACCCCAATCATTTAAGCTACCGCGTACATAAATTGCAGTGCCAACAAATGGCTCTTCGTTATAAACCTTAAGTACTGGGTTATCGGTGTCTGTGGCATCGAATGAGAACACATAAACAGCATCCATTGCCGCCGTAAAGATCATATTGGCACCACTACGTGTTAGCGGCTCATCTTCACCTTCGATCACCTCAGCAACATCAGCAGAAAGCGCTCCAAAATCAACGGTAGACCAATCTTCTGAAGCGACTTTAAACTCATAACTACCCGCTGTTAGAGGAATGGCAATTTTGTACTCGCCATTACCCACATATTCAAAGCTATTTGCCGTACCCCAGTCGTTTAACGAGCCACGAACATAAACTGTTGTGCTACCAAATGGTACGATATCAGGTGCCCCCACAGTCGCATCGGCACTTAGGCCTTCGCCTTGTGCATCAGCTTGTGGTTTCACAAACACAGCAACAGTATATGGCGGAACATTAAAGGTACCTTCGCCCTCACCAGCTATAAAGCTTGCCGCTGACATACTAGAGTCAACACTCGCTTTTAAAACAGGATGAAGCTCAAAACCCGCAGCCGTTGATACCGTATGCGATAAGCTTTGCTCTGTGCCGTTCATCACCACAACAATGGCATCGTATTGGCTATCTAGATCAGTCAAACCAACGCCATCATCGATACTCATCACGACTAAGCCTTGCTGTTGACGCTTACCAATATTGTGGAAGCCAACGCGGTCTAAGATGTCTTGCTCTGTGGTTAAACTAAATAGTGGGCTGGCACTACGAATTGCTAAGAACTCAGTAAATACATTACTTGCGTATTCAATGTCGCTAGCCATCGCTTGCGCATTCGTATTTGCCGAAATAGGTGCAATTTCGCCCCACTTCGCTTGGTTATCTTGCGCAGGCGGTAAACCTACATTCCAGTTGTTGGTTTCTTTACTGAAATCAACAAAGTTGAACCAATCACCAGAATCATAGCTGTTACGATCCATTGATTTAGAACGCAGCATATCAGCACCCATTTGCATAAATGGAATACCTTGGCTCATCAGCGGCATAGCTAAAGCCATATTGTGAACACGCACACGCTCTTCAATACTTAAGTTAGTGCCATGTTTATATTGCAGCTGATCCCACAATGTTTCGTTATCATGCTTAGAGACATAGTTAATGCTGTCAGCTGGATCGAGTGCATAGGCCGCAGGCTGACCACTCCAACTAAAGCTACTGCCTTTTGCTGAATTACCTTTAAAGTCTTTCAGAATGTAGTTTTGTAAGTTACCTGCCAGTGATAAACGCAACGTATCTTGCTCAGATAAATTGCCATCTGTGGCATTATTGCTAAAGAATGCACCACCACGAATTGCTTCACGGATACGGTCATTAAAGGTGCCTACTTCAGTGCCTGCCATATCCATTTGTTTAGCTTGCACAAATAAACGGTTATCAGCGACTTCACCAAAGTTCCACCCTTCACCATAGAAGTAGGTATCAGGGTCAACCGCTTGCACTGCACTAAGTGCGGTCATAATTGATGCTTTTGGCATATGCCCCATCACATCAAAGCGGAAGCTATCGTAACCAAAATCACGGGCTAGAATCACCATAGAATCAGCAACAAACTTATCCATCATGACATGTTCTGTTGCTGTATTTTCACAACAGGTTGAGCGCTCGATATCGCCTGATGTTTCGTTATATCTGTGGTAATAACCTGGTACCAGTTTATCGAAGACTGATTTATCCCAAACACCTGATGAGGTCGTGTGGTTGTAAACAACATCAAGCACGACACGTAAACCAATTTCTTGTAAAGACTGGACCATCGCACGCGTTTCTTTAACTCGTGCAATACCTTCAGGCGATGAAGCGTAAGAGCCTTCAGGCGCAATAAAATGATGCGGATCATAACCCCAGTTAAAGCTATCAACACCACGCATTGCATTAGCAAGTGCTTGAGCATCATCAGAGCCAGGTAGGTAAGACGCCATTAAATCAACTATCAATGCACTCTTATCTTCGGTTTTACATGCATCGGCATCATCATTAATGCGGCTACATAAATCACCTAAGGTTGCAGTAATATCAACACGCTGACTAGCATCTTCATCAATGGTGCCAATATCAGTCAGTGGCAGTAAATGGAAATGTGTTAAGCCATTATCTGCTAACTTTTTAAGATGTTGCATTGGTGCGCTATCAAGCTCAGTAAACGCTAAATACTTACCACGGTTTGCTTCACTGACTGTTTCATCACGCACACTAAAATCACGCACATGGCCTTCATAAATTACCGCTTGCTCCGGGTAATCAATTGTTGGCACCATACGCTCATCCCAGCCAGTCGGTTTAGTATCTTCATCATCAAGGTTAATCAATTGGCTATATAAACCATTGGTTGAAACATTGAGTGAATAAGGATCTGTGCTCCATAAGCTTTCAATTTGCTTAGTCGTCGGATGATAAACATCAAACATAAAGCGGTAGTAATGACGATCGTGACTGATATCGACATTGCTAGACCAAATACCCGTTGCGCTATCAAAGTTCATAGCAAGTTGTTCAAGCTCTGTTTTATCAGCATCATACAGCGCTAATTTCATATTGCTTGCAGTCGGCGCCCATACCGACACATCAATGCCATTATTGGCGTAATGCACACCAAGTTGTGCTTCATTAGCGTCACTTTCGCCACTGGTATATAAGTCATCGAGGGCTTTAGCGGTTTGCACATAGGTTGCTTCAATTAGCTTGCCATCAGCATCGTAGCCTGCCACAACTAACTGCTGTTTAATAAGCTCTTTTGCAGCGGCTGCATCCCAGCTACCTTGGTACGCATTCCATCCAGCAAGGTGTGGCACTTTAGCGATTTGTTCATCGCTCAAAGATGTCGATGTAAGCTCAACTACTTGACCATTTAACTCACCAGTATCTTCATCAACTTTTAAATCAGCACTGCTTGATGAGTGTAATTTAATGATACTTGTCAGCTCATTACTTGGCTGATAAATCACAGTAGATAAATCTATCCAATGCGCTGATGCACCAGAAATACTCACCGGACGTTCACCTAAGCTAACAATTGGATATTCAAATACTGATGGTTCACCATGAATGGTAAAGTTCATGCGTTGGAACTTTTCATCGTCCTGCATCAATGGCATTTTTAAATCAACATCACCAAACGCTTTGCCAGACCCTTCTGTACCAATATGCACGATGAAGTTAGCACACTCGTTGTAACCCTCTTTTAGTTTTACAATCCAGTACGCGCCATAATTAGGGTCAATACCATCGTATTCATGACCATTTGCCCAATCAGTGGCATCAAACGGTGCTGCGTAAGAATCACAGTCATCGTTATTCCATGAGTGTAATCGATAGCCTTCGTAGGCATCATCACTGGTGCGGTTATAGAATAAGATGGCTTCGTCATCAGCAGGGAAAACCACAGGATCAGGCAAAGTGGGATCAGCGCCTACTACGCAGCTCTCATTATTCTCATCGGGTACCGTTGGTGCCGGACAACTAATCGGCGGAGGATCAACACACTCAGTCCCCGCTTCATTGGGAACTTGTGGGACACTACAGGTCAATAATACTTGTCCTGAATCTATATCGTTACTTGCGCCACCACCACATGCAGCTAGCAATACCATGCTACATGCAATCAGTAAGCGGCTAAAATTAGCTATTATTTTCATATTTTTATCTCCAACTCACTGATCAATGGTTATAGGTAAAACCTAGATAAAACTGACGACCAAAGAATTGCGTGGTGCCTGTTTTACTGGTTGTTCCAAAGTAGCTTTGTGTTGGTTCATCGGTTAAGTTATTCACTTGTAATAACATGCCGAATGAATCTGTGAACTGATACGATGTTTGGAAATCGACAACCGTTTCCGCATCAAAATTCACCACTTGCTCATTGACAGCAACTTGCTCTGATACGAAATCATCGCGATAACGCACATTCAAACGTGTTTCAAAGTTTTCATAGCTGTAAAAAAGTGTGCCGTTAAAAACATTGTTTGAAAGGCCAGGTAAGTCTTGCGATACAGAATCACCACCTAAATCGGTGATAGACTGCACTTCGCTCTCTGTATATGAGTAACTAGCGTTAATACCTAAACCTTCAAACGGTGAGGGTAAAAAAGAGAAAACTTGCGTATAGGCAAGCTCAATACCACGAATATAACCACCCTTAGCATTGTTAACCGCAGTGGTGTACACACCATTAGTGGTTTCGATTTGCTCACCGCTGACTGGGTCGACTATGTATTCTGGTACGTTAAAACCATTACCTTTAAAGTCAAAGTTCTCTATGGCCACCGTATCTATGAATGAGTCGATATTCTTATAAAACGCAGCAACAACCAGTGCACCATCGGTGTCTTCAAAGTATTGCTCGTACGAGATATCGTATTGATCAGCATAGAAAGGTTTTAAGAATGGGTTATTGGTACTTGAACCGTTAATTTCGCCGTCATTGTTAACCGATGCACTGGCATCGCCCGCTAAACGGTTAATCGGAGCACGCGCCATCACTTTTGCCGCAGCAAAACGAATTTGTGTCGCGTCACTCACTTTAAAGTTCAGGTTTAATGAAGGCAGGTAGTCTGTGTATTTAATGCCTAACACGCTTGGTGCATATAGGTCGTTAACAATGCCATTGTCATCAACAATATACTGCGCACCGAGTTGCGGATCGCCACCGACGTTTTCGAGTACCGTCGCTGACTGATCGGTATCTACTCGGCGAATACCAATGTTACCTGTGACTGGTAGAGTGCCAATTTCGGTATCAATGTTAAGCATCAGGTAGGCTGATACCACTTCTTCATACACTGAACCACTTTGTAACATGGTCCATGAATAGTTAGTGGTATAACCTTGTGCATCTGGCTCACCATCACCATCTAAATCAACAACACCATCGGCATTACCCCAGGTTTGTACTGGCTGCGGAATACCACTTGGGAACCACGCGTTGAGCGCTTTATCTAAATCTATCGCTAGGTATGATGGGAAATAGCTAAACTCACCTTGCCAATCAACTACGGTGGTCATGTCATCAGTAAGGCGAAGCGGTGGTTGAGTCGAAGAGAATGCACCATCGTTACCGTATTCGAATACTGAGCGATTATTGCTGTATTCACGGTCAGAGTAACGAGCACCAAATTCAATTGAGCTAAACCAGTTGTTCTCTAACTCATACTTAAAATCGAGTCGGAACGCTTTGACTTCATCTTCATTTTCATACGGGTAAATACCGTATTTACTGACCATAACGCGGTCAATATCGCTAAATGCGTCGGCTTGGTTAAAACCTACATCAGGCAAGTTCAAGCCGTTTAATTGATAGTTAAGCGATACATTGGTATCAAACACAGGGTTCTCAACGGTGGCATCTTCCGCAACCAATGCCCACAGTAAACCATTACGGAAATTACTCTTCGCACGAGATAACGACACATCAGCATTAACGTTTAAACGCTCAGTAATTTGCCAATCGGCATTAATGCCGTAGCTGTCTACTTCATCAAAGTCTTGGTTATCATCATTAACGATTTCAACACGGGTAAAGCTGTTTGATGTGCGGTTAATCGCGCCACCAATCACCGCATTACCGTCAAGTACTGGGTTAGCATAAACCGCAGACGGACCACCAAACTTAACCCGAAAACCACGGGCAAATGATTCGCTATCAAAACGCGATAAAAACGCATCACCTTTTAGTTTAAAGTTATCAGCTGGTGCCCATTCAATTGAGGTTAAATAACCATTACGGGTTTCTTCACCACCTAAGTGCTGAAGCTCAAAACCCTCGCTAATGTATTCATTAGCAGGGTTATCTACTGGACCATCAGTATCATTGGCCAGTCCATCAACATCTTTATTGCCGTTATAAGCAAAACCGATAAACTGCGTCGCCACACTTGGCTGGAATAGTCGCGCGTAACCCAATGCCACACCTAACGTATCGTCAAGAAATTTGCCTTGATAAGAAAAGCTAATACGGTCGCCGTATTCGGTGGCATCAAATACCTCTGAAGCACGGTCGTTATACATACCACGTACATTCGCAGTAAATTTGTGTTGCTGGTCGTTATCCAATGGGCTGGCTGTTTGTAGCTCTACCGTCCCCGCTACGCCCCCTTCAATGAGTGAGGCTTTTGGCGACTTATACACCGCCGCCGAGCTGATTAACTCAGACGGATATTGGTCAAACTCAATACTACGGCTACCACTGGTAGATACTTGCTCACGACCGTTTAATGTCGAAAAAACAAATCCACCTGATAAACCGCGAATGTTGATTTCGGCAGCTTGGCCACCAGTGCGTACCGCTGAGATCCCCGGCAGACGTGTTAATGCATCAGCCATAGACACATCAGGCAATGCGCCTAAATCATCGGCTGATAGCTGCTCAGAGACAGTGTCACTAAAACGTTTTTGATTTAATGATTGAATTAAGCTGCGACTAAAGCCGCGCACTTCGATTACTTCTAGCTCAGGATCGATTTCCTTCGCTGATGTGCGTTCTTCTTCCGTCGCCGCCATTGCACTATTTGCTGCCACTAAAGCCAGCATAAGTGCACTTAGCTTGAATTTCCCCATTGGATTCCCACCCTGTTGTCGTTGGAAGTGTTGTATTTGTGGTTATTGTTGTTGTCAAAAAACAACCAATAAAGTGTAACCAAAAGGTAAATATTGTGTGATGAATACGTATGCAATAGGAGCTTGCTGGGGAAAGCAGCGATCACAACCCTTTTTTATTCGTGATGTAATCGCAATATAGAGGGTTTTATAGGGTAATAACGACGCGAACAGCTAAGGCAATAAAGATTATCCCTAGCAATTTTTCAAACCACGGATTCGCTTTGGTAAAACCAAAACGCTTTTTTGATATTTCAGTTAACAGTGCAACAAGTAGATACCAGCCTGTATCAAGCACAAATACCGTTAAACACATGATTAAGCCAACCTGCAAAGTCAGGCTCTCTGGATCAATAAATTGCGAAAACAGTGCCAAAAAGAACACTGCTAGTTTTGGATTTAAAAAGGCAATGGCAAAGCCATCTTGCAACGCGCTGCGAGGACTTGGCTTAGCCTGCTCAACATTCAGTGTTTGCGGGCTAGGTTTAGCTAACAAAATACGAATACCTAAATATGCTAGGTATGCTGCACCGCCATATACCAGCACTTGATAAAGCGTTGGTAGCTGCGTCATCAGCGCGCCTAGGCCAAGTAACGAGGCACACGCATAAAAACCAACCCCAATACCATGGCTTAACGCCGCTAACATGCCGTTTTTCATGCCGCCATGTAGGCTATGTTTTAATACTACAGCTAAACTCGGCCCTGGCGACATCGCACCCATCACGCAAATTAAAACTAAACTCAACCACTCAGTTAGTGTCATTATTCGTTATTCTCAATTAGTAATAAAACGGATGTTATCTGACCATAAAACCCAGTGGCAGTGGTAATTGTTTTCACTTGCCAACCAGCTTGGCCTAACTCGAACACCCGTTGATTTAATGCCTCAATATCGATGCCGCCGAAAAAGCGCTTCTTTTTAAACTCAACTACTTTTTGCATGTTAGTCCATCAGTTGGTATTCAAAGTCATAATGATGAATACCCGATTCAATTCGAATTGCCATTTTACCAGAAAGACCTTCAAGCTCTCCTGCGCCGGAGTCTGGCACCACTTCTAAAATCAATCGGTCAGTCCCCTTATCCATGGTGCCAAAATGTTGCAGTACAAAACTACCTTGCTTACCTTCTAAACTACCGACAACTTGTTCAATCGCCACATAACCTGCGCTACCTTGAGTCGCAGTCATGGCACTGAGCATTTCACCTTGGCTTGTTGCCTCTAATGGTCCTGAGAACTGTTTATCAATCGACATGCGTCCTAAATTAACGCCATCCTTACCTGTTGCATAGCCGCCAATAGGGTTTAATTTTACAGTGAATTGCCCGCTGATAGTTGTAGATTCCATACTAATCCCTTAATAACTGTTGATTTTTAGAGCATTGATAACCATATCTATACCCTATTCACCAACAAGAATCTAGCATGTCTAACAATAAAGAAAAGGCCGCATTTAGCAGCTTATTACCGATTTTAGCTTTTATAAAACCCTACAAATGGGTAGTGTTTGCAGCGCTTTGCGCCTTGTTGCTTACCGCCGGAGTCAATTTATCTCTTGGACAAGGTGTTCAATTTGTTATTGATCATGGTTTTATTGCAGGCTCACAAGCTCAGCTACAGCAAGCAGTGATGGTATTGATTGGTTTAATTAGCTTATTAGCGGTAGGTACTTTTTGTCGCTTTTATTTAATGTCATGGATTGGCGAGCGAGTCAGTAACGATATTCGTAAAGCCGTGTTTGACCGCATCGTTACATTACACCCAAGCTACTTTGAAGAAAACCGCAGCGGCGAGCTGATGTCGCGTCTGACCACTGATACCACCTTGTTGCAATCTATTATAGGTTCCTCTTTTTCGATGGCATTACGCAGTAGCTTAATGCTCATCGGTGGCTTGGCTATGCTACTTATCACTAACTTAAAGCTAACCCTTGTGGTTGTTGCTTGTGTGCCTGTGGTATTACTGCCGATGATGATTTTTGGCCGAAAGGTACGAAAACTCGCAAGCTCAAGCCAAGATGCCATTGCCGATATCAGCACCTACGCAGGCGAGATCATTCAAAATATAAAAGTCGTGCAAAGTTATAGTCATGAAGAGCGTGAAAAAGCAGCATTTAACGAAGAAACCAACAAGGCGTTTCAAGTAGCAAAAAGCCGCATCAAACAGCGCTCGTTTTTGATTGCCGCGGTGATATTTCTGACCTTTAGTGCCATTAGTGTGATGCTTTGGGTTGGCGGCAGTGACGTATTAGCTGGCACCATGACAGGTGGTGAGCTCGGTGCTTTCGTGTTTTATGCGATTATGGTGGCGATGTCTGTAGCAACGGTTGCCGAAGTGTACGGTGAGCTACAAAGAGCCGCAGGTGCAGCAGCGCGATTATTAGAGCTACTTGCCGTTGAAAGCATGATCAAAAGCCCAGATAAAAATCATGATGCACAACTTGAGACAAACAAGCTTAATCACCCTGCTATCGAGTTTAATGATGTGTCTTTTCATTACCCTTCAAGGCCAGATAAAGCCGCTTTAAATGCGCTTAACTTACAAGTTAAACAAGGGCAAACTGTTGCAATCGTTGGCCCATCGGGCGCTGGTAAAACAACATTGTTTGAATTACTGCAACGTTTTTACGACCCAAGCTCAGGAAGTATTTCGCTGGCGGGCATAGACATAAAAGCACTCTCTCTTGATTGCTTACGCCAGCAAATGGGGATGGTGGCACAAAACCCAATTTTATTTAGCTCAGACGTAATGCACAACATACGTTATGGCAACCCAAACGCCACTGAGGAGCAAGTATATGCGGCGGCTAAATATGCTCATGCCGATGAGTTTATTAATCAACTTCCTGATGGCTATCACAGCTTTTTGGGGGAGCAAGGGGTCAGGCTCTCTGGTGGGCAAAAACAACGTATAGTACTGGCGCGAGCAATTTTAAAAGACCCTGCCATTTTATTGCTTGATGAAGCAACTAGTGCACTCGACGCACAAAGTGAATTTCATGTACAAGCTGCCCTTGAGCATCTAATGAAAGACAGAACAACCCTGATTATTGCCCATCGTTTGGCAACAGTTAAACATGCTGATGTGATTGTCGTAATGGATAAAGGAGAAATTATTGCAACGGGTACGCATCAACAGTTGTTTGAGACTAACCCACTGTATAAACAATTGTGCGAATTACAGTTTAATCGAGATTAATTAAGCGAGTCGATATAAGAAGAGAAATGTCAGGTTTGAAAGGGCATATCAAACCTGACCACAAATCTAGATGTAATATCTAACCTTGTGTATTCGGTACGATCTGAATTTCTACGCGGCGATTTAAAGCACGACCATTAGCTGTATCGTTGCTCGCTACAGGGCGCGTTTCACCATAGCCTCGCGTGCTGATGCGTGCAGATATGATCTGATGATTAACTAAGTAATCTTTTACACTTTGCGCACGTTGCTGAGATAACGTCATGTTGTAGCTATCTTTACCCGTGCTGTCGGTATGGCCTTCAACACTTAAGTAGGTTTTTTCATACTTGTTCATCACTTGCGCAATTGCATCAAGAGTACTGTGAAAACCCGACGAGATATAAGATTGATCAGTCGCAAAAGTAATGTTTGATGGCATTACTAAACGAATATTGTCGCCTTCACGAACCACTTCAACACCAGAGCCTGCTAGCTCATCGCGAAATGCTTCTTCTTGTTTATCCATGTAATCGCCAACTGCTGCACCTGCTAATGCACCAATTGCAGCACCAATGAAGATACGTTTATCGTCATGGTCGCCTGTTGCTTTACCTAATACAGCGCCAGTTGCTGCACCGATTGCTGCACCTTTACCTGTGTTAGTTGTTTCACAACCCGTTAATAAAACGGCCAAAACGCCCACTGTTAAAACTGATTTACTAATAGTCATGTGTCTCTCCATGGCAATATTAATTTCGAATTATTATCCATTATAATTAAACAACAATGAACAAACTATGAAGAAAGAGTTAATTATCAATAGCCGCAGCTGAAACAGCCGGTAAGTTATATTCCGCCACTATTTTTGTTAGGCGACCATCGAGAACTAGGTTGTTCAGTTGAGTTTGAATCTTTTGAGCAAACTCAGACTTAGCAAATTGCTTACTTAATGCTAAGTGCCCAAAAATCACATCATCAAAACGATACGACATCTTTTTTACACTTTGTGATGGCCTTTGCAAAATGGCTGCTGAATGATCCGCTGTTTCCTCAACAGCAATGACCAAATCAACTCTATTCTTCAGTAACATTTCAAAGGCATTGTGTTCACTTAAGGCTTCAACTTTGGTGAGTGTTTTATCTTTATCGAAACGAGAAAAATGGGCCGCTCCTCGCATTACCGCAATGCGTTTACCAACTAAATCTTGATAGTTATTTACTGCAAACTCGCTATCAGCTTTTGCATAAAAAACAAAGGAAGATGACAACATCATGTAGGGTGGGGTTAAAAATTGCATTTTTTGCTCACGAGCCTCTGTGCGGATAAGCCCGCCCATCACATCTAGCTCATTTTGCTCGAGCATTTTTAAGCAGCGCGAAAACGGGCAAGCGACAAATTCAAGTTTCATGGGAAGGCTGCTTTGCATTTCGCGCATGATATCGACTATCGCCCCACTAACTTGGCCTGACTCTGATACCATGCCGTAAGGCGGCGCATGATCAACAGCCACCACAACTTTTTCAAAAGTAGTTGCAAATGCAAAGGAGCTAGCCAGTAGTAACAACAAACTTGTAAAATACTGCTTCATAGTGATACTCATAACTACGTTCACTCGTTTTCTATATTGTAGACGGCCTAGTGTCATAAAAACCACAAAAATGTCATACAATTTTGTCATAATAGAAACAACTATCCTGTAACGGCAAAAGTAATGTTATTTGTTATCTTTAAACAATTCTTTTTATTGGGCTGCATGAGCTTTGGCGGCCCAGCTGCACATCTTGGTTACTTTAAACGTCATTTTGTTGATAACTTAAAATGGCTCACCGCTGAGCGCTATGCGCAACTTATTAGCCTAAGCCAAGCGTTACCTGGCCCCGGATCAAGCCAAGTTAGCTTTGCAATGGGGGTTGAAAAAGGAGGCTTATTAGGTGGCCTATGTGCTTTTATTGGCTTTACCCTGCCCTCATTTTTAATTATGTTCTTTTTGGCTCTTAGTGCTCACCAATTTGGTGATATTTACTTTGCGGTGATAGCCGGGCTTAAACTCTTTGCGGTGGTGATTGTTGCCGATGCAACCTACAGTATGGCAATGAGCTTTTGCAAAAACCACTTACACAAACTTATCGCGGTACTGAGCACGGTTGCGCTGATTGTGTTTTCACAGTTATCGAGCCAAATTATAGTACTTATTGCAGCAGCAGCCTTAGGTTGGTTTTATCCTCAACTTAAACTACCAGAGAATCAACAACACAAATCAGTCAAAATTGCTTGGTTACCGCTTGGTTTATTTACTGTTTTGTTACTGGTTAGCTTTTTACCTTTAGGTGAGTGGTTTTCTGTGTTTGCCCCATTCTATCAAACTGGCGCCATGGTCTTTGGCGGCGGTCACGTTGTGTTACCCATTTTACAAGCGGGTGTGCCGAGTCTTGAAACCGAGCAGTTTTTATCTGCTTATGCCAGTGCGCAAGCCATACCAGGGCCAATGTTTACCATAGCCACATACTTAGGCGCACAGATTTCTCCAAATACGCCACTCATAGGTGCGATTGTTGCTACTTTACTAATCTTCTTACCTGGCTTTTTATTAATGTTAGCGTTTATGAAAAGCTGGTTACAATTAGCTGATAAGCCACGCTTTGCGGGTAGTATCGCAGCATTAAATGCCGCCGTGGTAGGTTTTTTAGCCGCCGCCCTTTATTCACCAATTTGGCAGTCGGCAGTGCAAAATCTGTGGCAAGTAGGCTTGGTAGTTGCCGCATTTACTTGGCTAAGAATGGCAAAGCCACCAATTTGGTGGCTATTGTTAGGCTTTATTGCTTTTAGCGTACTGATTGGTCAGTTTTAAGCTTTTTCGCGCGGAGGATTAGCAACCTTAATACTTGGCTTTAGCCCTGTTTGTGGCTCACTCGCACTTATCTGGCCTGTAACACTCTGATAAGGTCTAAGCGCGAAAATTGGCAACACTGCAAGTAGATGATCCATTATCTCTGCTTGCAAGTGCTCATAAGAAATCCAGCGTTTGTCTTCACTAAAACAATAGAATTCGATTGGTAAACCATGGTTCATTGGCTGTAGCTCACGCACCATCAGGGTTAAATCACGATTTATTTTTTCATGCTGCTTAAGATAACCTTCTGCATAGCGACGAAATAAGCCAAGGTTGGTTACCGGATCTGGCAAGCTAGAAACACGAATATAGTCATGCAGTGGAATAGCTGTGTCTATTTGCTCACGAAACGCATCGTCAACTAAGCGAATACTATTCATATCGATGTTTAAAGAGCGTTTGATACGACGACCGCCAGACTCTTGCATGCCACGCCAGTTTTTAAATGACCCAGCAACCAGCATGTAGGTTGGAATGGTTGTAATGGTGTTATCCCAGTTACGCACTTTAACCGTGTTTAAGCCAAGGTCGATAACCTCACCGTCAGCACCATAGCTATCTACTTGGATCCAATCACCATAGGTCACTAAACGGTTAGCTGCAATTTGAATACTGGCGACAAAACCCAAAATAGTATCTTTAAATACGAGTAAGGTCACTGCCGCTATTGCACCAAAGCCTGAGAGAATATAAGTTGGCGACTTCTCCAGCAAAATACTCACAATGAGAATGGCGCAAACCATAAAAGTGATCAGTTTAACAACTTGGATTAACCCTTGAATCGGAATGTCTCGAGCAAATTCAAGTTGATTATAAATACCGCCGGCAATGCTCACTACACTACTTAAAATGAAGCCACCATAAATAATGAGCGCAACTTGACCTACTGTTTTTAAAACGAGTGCAGCAACATCATGAACAGGATAAACATAATCGAAAGTTGCTAAATAAAGGACACAGCACAAAGCACCAGCAAAGCGGCGATTTAGTTTATTGAGCATTGGTGCAAGCGCACCAATACGCTCAGGTGACAGACGAGTAACGACCTTTTGAATGCCTGGCAACAATAAACGACGGGTAAACATATAAATTAATAGTAATGAGCCAACGCCGATAGCTGTCGCCGTTAATGCACTTACAAGTGTCGCGTCTGGCATTGATTCAAACCAAGGCATCACTAATTCTTGCAGGTGAGTTTGCTTCATGGCGCTTCAACCTCTTTATTGATATTAGCAATGTAATCCGCTTCTTTAGCCTGATGATAACTTAGTAGCTGCGCATCTTTTTGCAACCATAAATTATTGACATACTGTTGAAAAGTCGTTCTAAATGCACGATCGTGCTGATAATCGCCAATCATATCTGCGCTAATTGCTTGTAAATGCACATCCACTTTAATCACGTTTAAGCGGCCACGCATCAGGTTACGACAGATGTGATCACCCTCGCCTTGATAAATAATCGAGGTATTTAATAATGCATCAAACTGCTCACCTAACACCTCAAGAGCAAAGGCAATACCGCCCGCTTTAGGCTTTAAAAGGTAACTAAATGGGCTATTTTGCTTTTTGTGTTTTTGGCACGTAAAGCGTGTGCCTTCAACAAAGTTGATAATAGTTGTTGGATGATTACGAAAGTCGCGGCAACTGCGCTTGGTACGCTCAACATCAAGGCCCTTTAACTTTGGATTTTTTGCCAATTGCGCTTTACTAACCCGCTTCATAAAAGGCATGCCCATGGCCCATGCACCAGTGCCAATGAAGGGCACATATTTTAATTCATCTTTTAAGAAAAACTTTGGTGCGGGTAAAACATCTATCGCACTAAGTACGACAATATCTAGCCAGCTCATATGATTAGAGATAAGTAAGTACCAACCATCCCTACTAACGCTGCCTTGAATATTAATATCGATATTCTCACAACCTAACCACAGTGCTAAGCGGTTACCTTTACACCAACCTCGATAAGCACCGTGCAGAATATCGCTAACTACTTTAAATGGCAGTAGTAATTTAAGCACACCAAAAAGCAGCACAAGCGTGCCCCAAATAATTACGTTGGCAAACAAAACAATGCTTACTAGAACGCCTGTTAACCAATTTGGTAAAAACTTCTTTAACATATGTGTGCTCTCGAGTACGTCAACTGCAACTACTTCGCGTGTGTTTTAAACTCTGCTAGTTGCTGATTTTTTTCATCCCAGAGACGATTAAGTTCAGCTTGAAAGTTTACTCTAAAATCAGCGTCGCCTGTATAATCACCAATTAAATTAGGGCTCACTTCCATGACTTCAACCTTCACATCAACCTGCTTTACACGCCCACTAGCAAAGTCCACAAAGCTAGGTATGCCGTCTGGGTAATGAATAGTTACATTCACCACTTTAGAAATTTGCTCACCCATTGCTTGCATCACAAACGCAACCCCGCCCGCTTTTGGCTTTAATAAATGCGTAAATGGACTATTCTGACGCGCGTGCTTATCAGCAGTGAAACGCGTACCTTCAACAAAGTTAACGATACTTACCGGCATTTCTTTAAATTTTTCACATGCTTTACGTGTGGTTTCTAAATCTTTACCGCGCAATTTAGGGTTTTTCTTTAATTGTGATTTGCTAGTGCGGGTCATGAATGGAAAATCCAGTGCCCACCATGCAAGACCTAAGAAAGGTACGTATATTAGCTCTTTCTTCAAAAAAAAGTTCAAAAATGGGATGCGACGATTAAATACACGCTGCATCACAACAATATCTACCCAGCTTTGATGATTAGCGATAACTAAATACCAGTCTTTCGCTTTTAGTTGCTCAAGACCCGTTACGTTCAGCTTATATGAAGCAAATAGATTTTGATTAATACTGTTACAACTCACCCACATAGTGGCGCATTGCTTCGCTATCCAGCTCATGAGCTTTTGTAACGGTTTGATTGGTATGAGTTTAATCACACCACAAATAAAGATAGGCACAAACCAAAAAAGTGTATTAAGGGTGTAAAATAAAAAACTGAACACACAACGGATCATGGACATTACTACTTATTCCTTTAACGCTTAATCTTCAAAATACGTGTAGCCAGCGAGGCCTGCATTTAGTTCTGATAAATATTGTGCCTTAGATTGCTCATCAATTGCCAGTGAGTTAACCCGTTTTGCAAAGTTTTCAGCAAGGATGTCGCTATCATAATCAACAAACTTTAATACGTCCTTAACGCTGTCACCTTTAATTGCGTTGGTTAACTGATAGCCTGCATCTGTTAACTCTACATGCACTGAGTCTGTGTCGCCGAACAGGTTATGTAGATCACCTAAAATTTCTTGATAAGCACCCACTAAGAACATCGCGATGTGGTATTGCTGGCCTTGCTTGTACTCAGGAATAGGTAAACTGCTCTCAATACCTGTACCTTCAACATAGTTACGAATTTGACCATCAGAATCACAGGTAATGTCTTGAATAATAGCGCGTTGCGTTAACGGCTTATGTAAGTTTTCAACTGGCATTACAGGAAATAACTGTTGAATACCCCAAACATCAGGCAGTGACTGGAATAATGAGAAATTAACAAATAGCTTGTCAGCCAGTTTTTCGTTTAAATCATCTAATACTTCACGGTGGGCACGGGCATTTTCACTGAGAGAAGCACGAACACGGTGTAAGATAGTGAAGTACAACTGCTCTAACTTCGCCCACTCAATCATAGTCAGCAAACCGTGAACGTATTGATCATGTGCTTCACTAAATAAGTGCATTGCATCGTGATAAATTTCTAGTGCCATGCGCGGAGTTAACCGCTGTAAGCACTGCCACATTTCATCGAGCACCAATACACTGCCAGCCTCAGGCGCAGCTGGGTTTGCATGGTTAGGTGCACGTTCAACATCGATAACATCAGTAATTAATACCGCGTGATGCGCAGTTAACGCGCGGCCTGATTCAGTAATAATGGCTGGGTGTTTAAGGTCATGTTGTTGGCACACTTCAGCAAACGCATTAACGACATTACGTGCATATTCATCGACACTGTAATTCATTGAACACGAACTACGAGAACCAGAACCTTCGTAGTCAACACCTAAACCGCCACCTACATCCACTGTATTAAGTGGTACACCTAACTGCGTTAACTCAGCAAAGTGACGAGCACATTCACGCAATGCACGGTGAATATCACGGATATTGGCTATTTGAGAGCCAATATGAAAATGCACTAATTGCATTAAATGGAGCTTATTACGCGACTTAAGTAGCTCAACAGCAGACAACACTTGCCCTGCAGTTAAACCAAACTTACCTTTTTCACCACCGGTATTTTGCCATTTACCTTTACCAACCGAGTTTAAGCGAATACGAATACCAATCGATGGCTCAATGCCTAAGTCATCAATTTCCGCTAGTAAAGTAGTTAGTTCAGAGAGCTTCTCAACAACAATGTGAACCTTGTGACCCATACCTTTACCTATACAGGCTAAGCGTAAAAACTCACTGTCTTTGTAGCCATTACAAACAATAGTAATTGGTTCTTTGGCTACGCCTAAAATCGCCATAAGCTCAGGTTTTGAGCCAGCTTCAAGGCCAACTAAACCACTTGGGTGAGCAAGTAACTTGCTAACAACAGAGCGTTGCTGGTTTACTTTTATAGGGTAAACACAAGTATACTCGCCCTGATAGTCCCGCGCTTGACGTGCCTTGGTAAATGCACTTGTTAAGGTGCCAACGCGATTTTGCAAGATATCAGTAAAGCGCACTAATACAGGCAAAGTAAGACCTTGCTTTTTAAATTGTTCAGTAAGCTCAGACAAAGATATCGCTGACTTTGTTTGATCGCCATCAGGATAAGCAACCAGCTCACCTTGTGCGTTAATATCAAAATAGCCGTCACTCCAATGAGCAACATTATATGTTTCGCGTGCTTTGTCTAAACCCCAAGTCATGGCAATGTCTTCTGTAATTTCAATAAATATAAACGCACATTTTAATACGCCCGAGCTGCCCACGCTAACAAAAAATGCACTCTATGCCAAAGTGATAAAAAATATTCGCTATACTGATTAAAATTTGATTGAGCAATTGGCCAAGCACTGGCAGAATTGCACCCCTTTTTTACCATTAACCAAAAGTGTATAAGCAAGATGGCCAATTTAGATCAAAACAACTGGTTTACTGAAATTAGTGACCGTGATGGTAGCGCCTTTTCACTACGCATAACTAAAAAGCTTGATGAACAGCAATCACCATTTCAAAAAGTAGAAATGTACGAGACAACTGACTTCGGTAATCTTATGATTATTGATGGTTGTACGATGGTAAGTAGCCGTGAAAACTTTTTTTATCACGAAATGATCAGTCATCCAGCATTGCTTGCACACCCAAACCCTAAAAACGTTGTGATTATTGGTGGTGGTGACTGCGGTACTTTACGCGAAGTATTAAAACACCCTGGTGTTGAAAGCGTAACACAAATCGATATCGACGAAGTTGTGACGCAAATGTCACTTAAGTACTTCCCTGAGCTATGTGAATCAAACCAAGATCCTCGCGCTACAGTGATGTTTGACGACGGCATTAAATACATGCGTGAAGCAGCGCCTGAATCAATCGATGTGGTAATTGTCGATGGTACAGATCCAGTTGGCCCAGGCGAAGGTTTATTCAACCATGCTTTCTATACCAGCTGTTTAACTGCACTTCGCCCTGGCGGCATCTTAATTCAGCAAAGTGAATCACCACTTATGCACATGCCACTATTAGTAGAAATGCGCGACGCAATGAAAGAGGTTGGCTTTGTTGACCTACAAACACTACCTTTCCCACAACCTATCTACCCAAGTGGTTTATGGTCAGTGACGCTTGCTCGTAAGTCAGAAGCGTTTGCAGGTTTTCGTGAAGACGATGCAAATACACTCGCGCAAAGCACAGAATACTACAATGCAGGTATTCACCATGGTGCATTAGCAACACCAAATTATATGAAACGTGCTTTTGAGAAAAAGTAAGCGTTTTAGTTAGATGTAAAAAAGGGCTCAATTGAGCCCTTTTTTATTGTATTAAACCTTAAACCGATTCACTAAATGATTGAGTTCATTAGTTAGTTGAGTCATCCTAGTTGCCACTTCTTGGGTTGAACTTGCCAGCCCGCCCCCTTGCTGAGTTTGATCATTTAAGTCAGATAAGTTTTGACTGATTTCATCAGCAACAGCGGTTTGCTCTTCGGTGGCTTGTGCCGTTTGCATTGCCATATCATTAACTTTTACAGATGAGTCTTGCATGGCATTTAAAATATCATTCGTTTGCGCGAAAGATGCTACTGCCTCGTCAGCAAAACGTTTACCCGAGTTAATAGCTTGCAATGACTGCTCAACACTACCGGCAAACTGTTCAACCATTGTTTGAATGTCATTGGTACTTTCTTGGGTTCGCGTAGCGAGTGTTCGCACTTCATCGGCCACTACCGCGAAGCCGCGACCTTGTTCTCCTGCCCGAGCTGCCTCAATTGCCGCATTAAGTGCAAGTAAGTTAGTTTGCTCGGCAATCGCACGAATAACCTCAAGCACCTTGGCAATATTGTCTGAGCTTTGCTGCAACTCCGTTGAGCGCTGGCTGGCGTGTTCCATATTTTCTGACAACGCTGTAATTTTACGGCTCGAATTATCAACGGCTGTTAAACCTTGTTTAGCAAGCTGCTGTGAGTTATCGGCTTCATGGGATGAGTTTTGCGCTACATTGGCTACTTCACGGCTTGCCACACTCATTTCATGTACAGCACTTACAATAGACTCAGATGCTTGACTGAGCTTTTGATTTACTTGATGGTTTTGATTAGCGAAATTGCCTAGATCGTTACCAAGCGTATTAAGCTCTTTTGCCTGTTCTAAAATATCTTTAATAAGCTGCTGCAAATTATCTAAGAAGCGGTTAAATGCAGTTGCCAGTTCGGCAAATTCATCTTGGGTTTTAACATTTATACGGCCAGTTAAGTCACCATCTCCTGAGGCAATTTCGTTAATCCGTTCAGTGACAAAGTTGATCTGCTTTGTAAGCTGACGTGGTACAAAATAACTAAACCAACCCGCCACAGCTAAAACCACTGCAATCATCACCATAAGCATAACTTTAAAGCCCATGATTTTAGCCATCAATCTTTCTGTTTCGTCTTGCGACGTTTTTTCAGCTACTTCACCCGCTTTATCTAAAACATCACGTAGTTCAGAAAAGGTCTGTTCAGCCGCTTGTTTTTGCGAAGCGTTAGCTGGGCTGTTGATATAAGCTGTTGAGGCTTTGTACCAAGCATCAAACGCGCTATCAAAGTTACGGAATTGCCCTGCAATCTCTGCATAAGGTGACATATAAGATAAGTATTGCTTAAAACGATCTTTCACTTGTTCAGCATTCTCTTGATGCTCAGTAAGCTGGCCTTTATCACCCTTCAATTGGGTAACAAGTTGCAGCTCTGCCACTTTGGCTTGATACAAGTCTCGATCAGCATTAACAACCACAGAGACAGCCTTTAAAAAACGTTCTGACTGTGCATCAATGGCTTCTTCTTGAAGGTTAATTAAATAGGTATAGCCCGCAATTAGGAGAATTATGGCAATACCTAATAACGCGATTGGTAACGAACTTTTGACGCGAATGCTTTTTAACTTCATACATTGTCCTAATTCAAAATCTAACCTACCCACTCTTTAGAATGGTAGTAGAAAAACGATAAAAGTGTATGAAATTAAAATTGCCATCCCGCTGAAAGTTGAAATTGCTGCTGCGAGTTATGCTCATTAAATCCCATACCGGGTCTATTTTGAGCGTCACTGCTCAGCACTGAATATTCAGCACCTACTTGCCACTTGTTTGACAGTTGATAGCGCCAACTTGCGGTTAAAGCTTCTCCACGACTTTGGTTAGGATCAAATTGCCAATCATCATGATCACTTACCTTAAAGTAATCATACCTAATTGTAAGACGGTGCTGGTCTAACTTGTGGCTTAATAAAACAAAATGGCTGTAAAAATCGTTATCTATCCCACGGTATTTACCCATTGCGGTTTTGCCATCTAGCATCTGAACAATAATGCGTGTTTGCTGATTGAACTTATACAACCATGCCGCACTTAAAAAACGTGTATCCCACGCATACTGACCTGTACGGGTATTTAAAGCACCGGGGTCACCGTTATTGTCATAATAATAAACGCGAAACTGTGACCTTTTTTGATAATCCCAATGCATACCTAAATAATATCCAAAGCGACCATCTACTTCTTCGAAAGGCTCAACATAGTCAGCTTGCTTATCTAGCTGCGCCCATTCGAATGAATATGGAATAGCAAAGTCGATTTGTTCATTAAACGTGGTTTGCCTATCATGCATAGCGAATCCTCGCCATGACAGCAGCGTTCCTGCAGGGTCGTTACCTTTAAAAACCGATGCAAAGCCTTCAAAACTGTGGTTACTTCTAAACTGACGACCTGGGCGTTTAATACTGGCCTCAAGACCAAAGGCACGCACCTCTTCCCCTATCCACGTATTAATCGCAGAGTTAGTATAGTTATAGGGTGATATCCAGCCACTTTGCGGATTCTCTAGTGACATTTTTGGATAAAAGCCACCCGCTTTAACAGCCCATTTATAGCGACTTGCTGTGAGAGGCTGATACTGTAAATAGGCCTGACTAAAACCTACGGTTAGTTCAGGATCAGGATGAGCGTTAAGCACTGTATGCGCAGACCAATCTCGGCTTAATTCAAAACGACTACTAAGCATAGCTTGGGATATCACTAAAGCATCATGCTCTTGGTCATAACGGTACAAACCAATTCCTTCTCGCTGATAGCTCAACAGTTGGTCGCCACGCACAGCCGTCACAGTTACCAAGCCATCATGCTCAGCAAATGCCAGCGCAGGTAACCCCAAAACACTAACCAATGCCAAGGCTTGCCAGTTATTCATAATCATCAAACTCATCGTTGTTTAATTCTAATTTTGGTAACAAAGTTTGCTTTAATTTGTAGCTAAATTGACTATTAGAGGTGGAAATTTCTATCGTTTCTGGCGAACTAATATCGTTAAAGCGATCATGCCAAACCGCCAATATATGAGGCCCTTCAGGTAGTGGTAAATTTACGATACCCTGTTTGTCTGTTTGCCCAAATACAGTGCCATCAACCACAACAATATAGCCCAACATCCAGTCATGAATATTACAACCAAGTTCTACAACGCCCGTTTGCGCAAAGTTAATCGGTTGTTCTGGTTTATCATGGTAAAGCTTTAGCTCAAATTGCTTCGTTTTAGAAAACGAGTAAACATGATGCATGATTGAATCAAGGTTCGGAAATTCAACATTCGCTCCTTTTGGTACAACCAAGACATGAGGAACAAACGCACGTTCCTGCTGGCTCATAGTGTAATGAGTATCAGGCAAAGTTAGCTGCTGAGAACCTTTTAACCAAACAACCGCATTTTTGACCGGTTGATTCTGCTTATCCACTATTTGTATTTGCTGCGCCAATAAAGCTTGGCTAAACAATAGTAGTAGCAACAGGGTTATTCTTATCATTTTTTAAACCTTTTTCAGTATAGGGCCTGATATCACAGCACTCACTTTGTTGAATACGTATGCAGATCTCTCGTATTAACTGGCAAGTCACTTTATGCTTGAAGCATGTATGTGAATACGTGACAACAATCCATAACCATAAGCCGCCAAGGAACAACAATGCGATTAACTGCCTTAATGTTAGCAGCCTTTTCAGGTACTTGCCTAGCACAAACCACAACCGTCAGTTCACCTGATGGGCAGATCAAAGTAACCATTTCTGATGAACAACACACACCTAGCTACGAAATCAGTTTTGCTGGTAAACAAGTCATTGCTAACTCAGCGTTAGGCCTTGTTTTTAAACAACAACCGGCAATGAGCGAAGGTTACAAAATTAGCAGCCAAACCACTGACTCTGTAAAAAGCAGCTGGGAACAACCTTGGGGTGAACGCCAAACAGTGGTTGATAACCATAACGAAGTCGCTGTTACCTTTAAAAAGCCACAACCACAAGGTGGCACATTTACAGTACGTTTTCGCGCTTTTAATGATGGTGTCGGCTTTCGATACGAATTACCAAAGCAAGCTGGTTTTGATGATGTAGAAATCACTAAAGAGCTTACTGAGTTTGCAATTACAGACTCATCAGATGCAACGGCATGGTGGATACCAGCGCGTGGTTGGAACCGTTATGAGTATGTTTATAACACCACGCCACTACATAAAGCGGCACTTGTGCACACACCATTTACTTTAAAAAATAAAAATGGTGTACATATCAGTATTCACGAAGCAGCCCTTGTTGATTATGCCGGCATGGTTTTAAACCAACGTCGTGATGGTACTTTCCAAGCCGATTTAACACCTTGGTCAGACGGCGTAGCGGTTAAAAAGCACGGTGCATTTAATACTCCTTGGCGTACAATTCAAATTGGTGATGAAGCCGTTGATTTAATCAACTCAGATATCATCTTAAACTTAAACGAACCAAATAAACTGGGTGATGTATCTTGGGTTAAACCGGGTAAATACGTAGGTATTTGGTGGGGTATGCACATCAATGAAAATACTTGGGGTAGCGGTAAAATTCATGGTGCAACCACTGCAAACACTAAATATTACATGGACTTCGCTGCTAAATATGGCTTCGATGGCGTGCTAGTCGAAGGCTGGAATATTGGCTGGGATGGCGACTGGTTTTATAACGGTGACGTATTTAGTTTCACACAACCTTACGACGACTTTGATATTGAAGAGCTGACTCGTTACGGCAAAGAAAAAGGCGTACAATTAATTGGTCACCACGAAACTTCGGGCAACGTGACCAACTACCGTAACCAAATGGAAGATGCATTTGCGTTATACGAAAAATCAAATGTAAGCCAAGTTAAAACAGGTTATGTTGCTGACGGTGGTAACATCAAGCGTATCGATGAAAACGGCATTGTACGCAAAGAGTGGCACGATGGTCAGTTCATGGTTAATGAATACCTACACAACGTAAAACTTGCTGCAAAACATAAAATTAGTATCAACACGCATGAGCCTGTGAAAGATACCGGCCTACGTCGTACATACCCTAACTGGATTGCTCGTGAAGGTGCCCGTGGCCAAGAGTTTAACGCTTGGGGTACACCGCCGAACCCACCAGAGCATATTCCAATGCTAGCTTTCACGCGTATGCTTGCAGGCCCAATGGACTTTACGCCAGGTATTTTTGATATGGGCTTTAACGGTTTAGGTGCTGATACCAACCGCCCACAAACAACCCTAGCGAAGCAATTAGCGCTATACGTTGTAATGTACAGCCCAATTCAAATGGCCGCAGATTTACCACGTAACTACTTAGCGAAACCAGATGCATTCCAGTTTATTCAAGACGTACCAACTGATTGGCAGCAAAGTATTGCACTACAAGGTGAAGTTGGCGATTTCGTTGTATTTGCACGTAAAGAACGCAAGCGTGATCAATACTCAGGTAACGACTGGTATCTAGGTGCTGTTACAGACGAAAAAGCTCGCACTTTAGAAGTGAAGTTAGACTTCTTAGATAAAGGTAAAAAGTTTGAAGCGCAAATCTACCGTGACGGTGACAAAGCTGAATGGGTAAATAACCCTTACGACTTAAAAGTAGAAAAACGCATAGTGACTGCTGATGATAAGCTAACGTTAAAGCTTGCCACCAGCGGCGGCACAGCGATTCGATTTAAAGCAATCTAAGCTGTAAGTTTTAAGCTTCAAGAAAAAAGAGCGCGGCATTTGATGTCGCGCTTTTTTATTGTTTTGAGAAATAGGAGGACTAGTAATGGCTATGATTACTTGCAAATCACCTTTCTCAAAGGTAAATTTTTTGAATGATTACTCAGGTAAGTAAAGAATGGACCCTTTAGAAAGACTTGCACAGAGAAATACCGCACATAAAATAGCTCGTAAAAAAGAAAAGCGTGAATTACTTTGGCATATTCCGATCACTGTAATCAGTATTTTAACTTATACGTCTATTTACATCTTTTTAGTGACTGACGACATAAACCCGAATGATTTGCCAATAACTGTAAAGCCAGTATGGGTGGTTTCAAATCTACTAACTCTGGGGCTAGGTGCCACGCTCTTTGTAAGCAGTATTGCGTTTTTAGTATTTCTATATTTTTTAACGAAATATATAAAGGTAAATTTTTTAAAGCTCAAAGTGGCAACTATAACTGCTATGCTATTTCTGGTTAGTGTATCTTTTTTTGCACTTGGCAATTTTTGTAACAGCTTAATTTATAAAAATAAAATTTTAATTGCCGAGTTCATGCATTTTGGCTTTTATGAACCACCGACTCTCATTCAGATGGCTTTAAACTGGCTAACTATCTTAATAGTTACCTTGCTACTTTCTTTAAATTTCATCATTGCTTCAGCCCCCTTCAAAGCAAGAAAGCACTTTAAAACTAGTTTTATCGATAACTCATAACTGTGGCAACTTAAATTATAAGTACCTAACTGCTCTGTAAATCTCCACCCATAAAAAAGCAGCCCACTCGGGCTGCTTGAAACTCATAGCTTAAGGCTTAAAGCTAAATACTTTTAAAAAGGCAAATAGATTTGCGCGCTGAGGCCACCTTCAGGGCGATTAAGTAGCTGTACTCGGCCGCCATGCATATCGACAATACGTTTAATTATCGCAAGACCTAAGCCACTGCCTTCACTACCACGTGCCGCATCACCTTGTTTGAACGGTTCAAATACGGTTTCAAGTTCGCTTTCAGGAATACCCGGGCCGTGATCATTCACCACCACCATGGCAAACTTTTTATTACTGCTCACGCGAGTTTCAACTTCAATATCACCGTCTGAATAGCGAATTGCATTTTCAATCATATTGGTTACAACACGTTTTATTGCCACCGTGCTTACTGGCACTTCGCCTAAGCTTGGGTTTTCTGTAAAGGTAATAGTGCGATGATGCTTTTGCTCAGCTTCAACGACTTCTGAAACAATCGCATTTAAGTCTTCAAGTTCGAGTTCTTCGCGTTTGTGATGGCGTAAATATTCAATGAATTGATCGATAATGGCGTTCATATCTTCAATATCATGAATGATCCCTTCACGCAGGTAATCTTCATCGTCCGACATCATTTCAGTCGCTAAACGAATCCGCGTAAGCGGGGTACGTAGGTCATGGGAAACACCTGCCATTAATAATCGGCGATCATTCTCAAGGGCAGCAATACCACGCGACATTTGGTTAAACGCTCGGGTTACTTCAATCACTTCTGTAGAGCCCTGCTCTTCTAGTTTGGTAGAAAAGTCACCTACCCCTACTTTAACAGCGGCTTGTTGCAGTGCTTTTAAAGGTCTATTTAGATGACGGGCAAACAACCAACCACCGAGTACACTTAAAAAGCCAATACTCGATAAATAAAAGGTTAAGAACTTTAGGTTGTTTTCTTGCAATCCGGTGAGCGGCACACGTACCCAATAACCTGGCGCTTGCGGAGCTTCAACCCAATACACAAGCGGATCGGTTTGGCTAATACGTACCCGCGCAGAGCCATTAAGCTCTTTCGACATGCTGCGCGATAGCATAGAGTACTCGCGAGTTTCAGCCAACCCTTCACGCATAGCTTGGCGCTGCGTCATGACCTCAATGCCGGTGATCTCAAAAAACTTGTCAGAGGCTTCTTTGCTTACCTCCACTCCCTCTTCCCATTCAATAAACACGGTTTTAACCTGTTTTGAGAGAATAAGGTTTACTTGTTCTATCGTTGGTTTAACAACATAAAAACTGACTGTGATATAAGAGACTATTTGATTGATTAACAGCAGGGCCGCAACCAAAAATACCGTTTGTCCAAACGCACTACGTGGAAACATGCCCATTGCTATTATTTTTCACCATCTGGCACAAATACGTAGCCTAAGCCCCATACTGTTTGTATATAACGAGGATTAGCCGCATCAACTTCAATCATACGACGTAAGCGCGATACCTGAACATCGATACTGCGCTCAAGTGCACTGTAATCACGGCCACGTGCTAAGTTCATTAGCTTATCGCGACTAAGCGGTTCACGAGGATGTGTTACCAAGGCTTTCAATACAGCAAACTCCCCACTGGTTAACGACATTGTTTTGTCACCATGACTCATTTCGCGGGTCGCAAGGTTAAGAGTAAACTCACCAAAACTAATTTCGTTTTCTTCGGCAGCAGGCGCCCCCGGCACTTCTTTAGCACGACGACGTAAAATTGCTTTGATACGCGCGAGTAACTCACGTGGATTGAATGGTTTAGGAATGTAATCATCCGCACCTAGCTCTAAACCAATGATGCGATCAACTTCATCGCCTTTTGCTGTGAGCATTACAATAGGAATGTCATTTTCTTTTTGACGTAAACGACGGCAAATTGAAAGACCATCTTCACCCGGCAACATTAAATCTAATACAATCAAGTGGAAGTTTTCGCGCTCTAGTAAGCGATCCATTTGCTCTGAATTTGCTGCTGTACGAACAATAAAACCTTGTTCTACAAGGTAACGCTCTAGCAAACTGCGTAAGCGCATATCATCATCAACAACCAATACTTTTGTCGTTTCGTGTCCCATAACTTTCATTCTTTTTGTAATATGTTACTTATTAATATAAATGAAAAAGTTAAGAATAAAAAACGAATTACGCGCTTAGATTGTTACTGAACATTTCAAAATCCTGCTCGACAAAGGGTATACTTTGCGGCTGGTTTTCTTTTTAGGCTGAATAAAATGGCAAAGACAAATTTAATAACCCGAGAAGGGTATCAGCAATTACAACAAGAACATGATTATTTATGGCATGAAAAACGCCCCGAAATTACCAAAATAGTGACTTGGGCAGCAAGTTTGGGCGACCGCTCTGAAAATGCCGATTATCAATTTAATAAACGTGTTTTACGACAAATCGATCGCAGAGTTCGTTATTTGCGCAAGCGTATGCCTGACCTTAAAATTGTTGACTACAACCCACAACAAGCTGGCAAAGTATTTTTTGGTGCTTGGGTCGAAATTGAAAACGAACAAGGCGAGACAAAACGCTTTCGTATTGTTGGCCCTGATGAAATTTACGAGCGTAAAGACTACATATCTATCGATGCACCAATGGCTCGGGCACTGCTTGGCAAACAGGTCGATGATGACTTTACGGTAAACACGCCTGAAGGTACAAAAGAGTGGTTCATCAATGAGATAACCTATCCTGATGCAAAATAATTTTTCCCAGAAAATTCAGAAAGCGTTAATTAATGATTGTTTAGTCTAAAAATGTGATCTATAACTAAAGATACTCAAGATAAATCATTACTTGAGTTTTAGAAGGTAGTAATTATGTCAAACGCAATGCAACGCATAATAAGTAATGCAATTGTATTCGCACTTTTAATAAGTGTGAGTTTGATATCTTATGCCAACGATATAGAAAGCCACTCAGACAGTGTTACACCAACCGCACATTTTATTGCGTGTGATAGTGCAGACCCTGCCAATCTAGATACCGACCTAGACAAACATACACCTGCGTACATCGCCAATGTAGCCCAACCACTGCCAGATGCACGTGTTGTGTTGTATGCTCAACCTTGTAACAAGGCGTCTGTTTATAGCGCACACCAGCGAGGGCCACCTGCTTTTTAATTAACTCAAATTTTTCTATTTCAGTTTTATTAAAATGTATGGTGAACAAAATGAATAAATTCAAAGAATTACGTCTACAAGATATCTCTAATGGCGCATTATCTAATGCAGTAAATGAAGTTGAGCCAACACTTGATCTCACTTCTTCTGCACTTAAAGTACTTAATAGCTTTACTAAAAAAGACCCGCTTCGTGCCCACTATGGCACATCTATCGTTGATGCGTTAAAACAAACAAATAGTTGCTGTTCAGATTTTATTTTAGTGATTGATGGCGAAGATAAACTGCTCGGGATCACCTCTAGCGCAGACTTACAAAGCTCAAAGATTATGATTCTTGCGCAGCGTTTAAACTTACACCGTGATGAATTAACACTACACGATGTAATGACACCACTTAGCAATTTAGCGGGAGTAAGCTTGCAGAGCATCAGCTATGCATGTATTGGAGATGCACTGCAAACTATGGAGCATCAAGGTATGATGTTCTTATTAGTGACTAGCGCAAACCATGAAATTTGCGGTTTGATTTCTGCGCGAGAAATCGCTAAAAAACTCCATATTCCGGTCAATATCAATCCAATAGCTAACAGCTTCAGTGAAGTCATGCAGCAGATTGACCACCCACACTAACGCCTAAAACCAGCGTTGTGTAAAACTATTTTTGCGGGCCTTAAAAGCAGTGCTTTTAAGGCCTTCTTATTGTGATATTATTCAGGCAATTAATCTTCAGTTTTACTGATTTTCTATTTCTAAAAAGGTTTATGCATGAGCAATATCTCTGCACGCTTAGCGACCGAGCTAAATGCCCAGCAAACACAAGTTGTTGCTGCAATCAAATTACTTGATGAAGGTGCCACAGTCCCTTTTATCGCCCGTTATCGTAAAGAAGTAACTGGTGGTCTAGACGACACACAATTACGTTTACTTGAACAACGTTTATCTTATTTACGCGAATTAGAAGAACGCCGCAGTTTTATTCTTGCCACCATTGAAGAACAAGGCAAATTAACAGCAGAGCTAAATGCTGATATTAATAACGCTGACAGTAAAACTGAGCTTGAAGATTTATATTTACCGTTCAAGCCTAAGCGTCGCACGAAAGGTCAAATTGCTATTGAAGCCGGCATTGAGCCGCTTGCCGATGCATTATTTAATGATCCAAACCTCGATCCAGAACAACTCGCAGCTGATTACATAAATGCTGATGCAGGCTTTGCTGATAGTAAGGCTGTACTTGATGGCGCTAAATTTATTCTGATGGAACGCTTTGCAGAAGATGCTAAGTTATTGGCTAAATTCCGCAGCCACATCTCACAGCATGGTCAAATAGAAAGCACAATAATAGCAGGCCAAGAAAATAATGGCGCTAAGTACCGCGACTACTTTGAGCATCAAGAGCCACTTAAGAAAGTACCATCACACCGTGCACTCGCTATGCTTCGTGCTCGCAATGAGGGGGTTTTACAACTCAGTATCAACCCTGAACCTAGCGCAGAAAACCCAGCCCAAGTGTGCGCACAGATGATTGCCGATCATTATCGCTTAGATGTAAGCAACTCTGCTGCAAGTAGCTGGCTGATGAGTGTGGTGCAATGGGCGTGGAAGATTAAATTAAGCCTTCACCTTGAGAATGAGTTTTTAGGCGCAATGCGTGAAAAAGCTGAAACTGGCGCAATTGACGTTTTTGCGAAAAACTTAAAAGATTTATTAATGGCTGCACCTGCAGGCCCGCGTACTACTCTAGGTCTTGATCCTGGTTTACGTACAGGTTGTAAAATTGCCGTTGTAGACAGCACAGGTAAGCTTTTAACCACGCAAACCATTTTCCCTCATGCACCCCAAAACCACTGGGAAAAATCATTACGTACCTTAGAGCAGTTATGTCGCCAGCACAAAGTTGAGCTAATCGCCATCGGTAATGGAACAGCTTCACGTGAATCAGATAAGTTAGTTGCTGAACTTATCAAAGCGAACAGTGAACTTAAACTAAATAAAATCATGGTCAGTGAAGCAGGTGCATCTGTTTATTCAGCGTCTGAATTTGCTGCCAACGAGTTCCCTAACCTTGATGTTTCACTGCGTGGTGCGGTGTCAATTGCGCGTCGCTTACAAGACCCTCTTGCTGAGCTGGTAAAAATTGAGCCTAAATCAATCGGTGTGGGCCAATACCAACACGACGTATCACAAAGCCAGCTAGGACAAACGCTAACATCAGTTGTAGAGGACTGTGTAAACTCAGTAGGTGTAGATTTAAATATGGCCTCGGTGCCACTACTTACTCGCGTATCGGGCTTAAATAAAACGTTAGCACAAAATATTGTTAGCTACCGTGATGCGAATGGTTCATTTAGCAAACGCTCTGAACTGAAAAAAGTAGAGCGTTTAGGGCCAAAAGCCTTTGAACAAGCGGCTGGTTTCTTACGTATCACTAATGGTACAGATCCTCTTGATAAGTCATCTGTTCACCCTGAAGCTTACCCGGTTGTTAAACGCATCTGCGAAAAGAACAACCTCGATGTAAATAGCTTAATTGGTAACTCTGATATCTTAAATAAACTGGTTGCTAACGACTACACAGACGAAAAGTTTGGTTTACCAACAGTTACCGATATTATTAAAGAGCTTGATAAACCGGGTCGTGACCCGCGTCCTGAGTTTAAAACAGCTGAATTTAAAGCCGGTGTTGAAACCATTAACGACCTAAAACCGGGTATGATCCTAGAAGGTGTAGTGTCGAATGTTGCGAACTTCGGTGCCTTTGTTGATGTGGGTGTTCACCAAGACGGTTTAGTGCATATTTCTGCTATTACCAACAAGTTCATCTCTGATCCACGCGAGGTAGTTAAAGCTGGCGATATTGTTAAAGTAAAAGTACTTGAAGTAGATGCAGCACGCAAACGTATCAGCTTTACTATGCGTTTAGACGATGATGTTGATACTAGTAATAAAGCAGCACCAGCTAGCAAACCTAAGCCAGCTGCGAAAGCGAAAAGTGCAGCACCTAAACAAAAACGTGATTTTGGTAATGCAGCAATGGGTAATGCCTTTGCTGATGCATTTGCCAATGCAAAAGTGAAAAAATAATACCCTATAGGTGTAAATCGATAATAAAAAACCGCGTGAGTTTTAACTTACGCGGTTTTTTAATTTAAGAAGCTTAAATAAAAGCAGAGAACTGGTTTTGATTAGTGGGCGAGGTAGCTGCTTGATAAAAATTAGCAATACGTGCGGCACGTTCATCTACTTCAACATCACGCTTTGCTGTTTTTGTTTCACTGCTTTGAGTTGCGCTATCTTCGGCATACTCACTGTTTATTTTGAAGGTCGATTTGCCTGAGTCAGCATCGCCATCAGCTGATTGGCTGGCAAGCGCTGCCATAAGCTTTTGTGTGGCATCTGCAGCAATTGAGCGATCAGCACTTGAAGGCTCTTGTGGCGCAAGTGCCGCTGCACGCACCGTCTGCATTTTTTCGATTGTGGCTTGTGGGTCACCTTTTATTTCAGCAACATCAATTTGCACCTCACCGCCAACAGCATAGTTTGTACCATCGGGGCCACGTTGATACTCGTAGCTAGGAGAGCCCGCATACTGCCCCCCTACTGTGGCATGCGCTTGCTCATGAATACGCACTTCGGTATCACGCGCTTTTAATTCTTTTATTTGTTCAGCGTCTTGTTGCTCTTGCTCAGCAACCTTTTGCTCTTTTTTCTGTTCTTGTTTAGCGTCTTGTTCTGATTGCTCTGGATCGCCTTGTTCACTGCCTTGTTGACGCTCCTCAATCACTTTATCTTCAGATAAACGACCTTTGGCATCGTAAGTACCAGCCTCAGAACCCGGTTGCTTGGTTTTATCACCATCACTAAGCGTTTTATTTTCGGCATTACTTGGTTTAGTAGCAGCGGGTGGCGGGATTACTTCACGTAACTGATTATCACGGCGAGCACTTTCGGTGTGCACATTCGCCGTGTTGATATTAATCGAGGGAAACGGAGTAACGATATTCATAAGTGCTAAACTTTGATATCAATTAACGTACCCAGCACTTCATCAGCAGTTTGAATGGTGTTGATGTTTGCTTTTGCATTAAATTCTTCAACTTTCAAATTAACAAGCGACTCATCGATTGGGGCAGGTTGTGAAACTGGCGGAGTTACAGCTTCATTTGGAGTTGCCGCTTGTAATTGACGTTGTTGAGCTAGTTGGGCATCATCTTGCTGATCAATTGAGGCACGGCTAATCTCAGCGCTCGCCTTTTCGATACCTTGGCTTGCACGGTTATAACCTTCTACCGCATTATTAAAAACAGAACTGATTGGCATAACACCCTCCAACAGTGAGATTCACTTGTTAAGTATCGCTCATAAAACGAGCAAAATAAAGCTAAATCCCGCTATTTTTGTGGCCTACGGCCGAGTTTAAATTAACACATTGATTTCAGTGCTGTTATAAATGCTTTTTTATGGGAGATAAATGGGGCATGCGATGCTTTATCTAATACTTCATACTCAAACTCAGGCTGTAAAGCATGCATTTTTTCAATTGCTCGATAAGGAACCAGTGAATCTAAGCGACCAAAAATGCCACATACTGGCACACTTAGCTCAACAAACAGTGAGCGTAAATCGTCATGCTGCAAAATTTCTAAACCTGCGCTTAAAGCCTGCTCTTGTGGTGCTGGATACTGATTTAATAAAGCTTTTAGTTGTTTAATATCGTCACGGGCCGATTCACTGCCCATCGCCTGGATTGCTAAAAATCGCTCAATGGTTTTTTCGCGGTGACTAACAAGTTGCTCTTTGAAGGTATTTAATACATTCGGTTTAATACCTGGCCAGTCATTCTGCTCGGCAAAGAAAGGCGTTGATGCAACAAGCACAACTTTAGCCACCTTTTCTGGCCAATGAGCTGCAATGTACAAAGCAAATAATCCACCTAATGACCAACCAACGAGTAATGACCCTTCATTCAATTGCTCACTAAGTTGCTCAGCAGCGGCATGCAAGGTGTAAGGGGCTGGGCAGCTTTGTGCATTACCAAATCCCGGTAAATCCAAGCAACGAACCTCACCATCATGGAAAAATTCCAGTTCAGGCATTATTACTTGCCACACGCCTTGGTTCATTCCCCAACCATGTAGTAACACCATATCATTTTGCATATTTCATCATTCCAGACCACACTTAGCGCTCATGATAGCGTTTAAAGGAATGAATGCAATGTCTCGTTTAACCCATGCTTTAAAACTAGGTTTAGACACGTTATTTCCAAACTTTTGTATTGGCTGTAACAGCCATATTAATCCTAACCATGCTTTATGCAGTTATTGTTTGCAAGATCTAAGCTTATTTGATTTAGAACGCCACCCAAACCTGTTACACAGGCCTGATGTCTGTGATGCTTTTCCTGACTGTCAGTTTGACCACTTAATTGCCTGCGCTTGGTACCAAGCGCCCTTAAATCAATGGTTAAAGCAGTTAAAATTTAATGACCAACAGTATTATAAGATTGCTCTACAACAAATCATTAGCCAGCAACTTGCAGTTGCTCGCAAAGTAAATATCCACTGGCCAGACGCTTTTATTATAATGCCCTTACATAAACAGCGATTTTTAACCCGTGGCTTCAACCAAGTCAGTCAAACATGGTTGCCTGTACTCCAAACACAAAATGAGCCTATTATTTCGCCTCTTCAAAAGCTAAAAGCTACAAAAGCACAATCAAAGCTCAGTAAAACGAACAGAATTAAAAACTTAAAGGGTGCGTTTATTTGCCAGCAGGATTTGTCTGCAAAAACCGTGGCAATCATTGATGATGTGATGACCTCTGGCGCAACTTTAAATGCAGCGACTGAGGTCATTAAAGAAGCCGGAGCTAAACAGGTGTGGGCTATGCTTACCTGCTTAACTCCGTTAGGTGCACATTAAAGGTGATTAGTCAGCTGAGGCATAGAATGCGTTACCAAAAAATAATGCATTGCTCAGTAATCGACTAGTGCCGTACCAGTAACCACGAAATACTGGGTTATCAGTCATACCAATGACACTACCCTTACCGTATGAGTGTGCTATCAGTCCTGCTGCACCCGCTACTTGCTCCACGTTTACGTCATCAGTAAAGCCAGCTAAAAGCGGCTTGTCTGTGTAAGTAAGTACGTTAACAAAAGGTGCGTCTGATTTCTCAAGTAACCAAGTGCTATTCTTAAATACAGGTAATGTATTACGGTTCAGCGAATACGTCAGTGGGTGAGATAAGTCCACTGAGGTATTAAAAATTGCACCCGCAATACGCTGACGACCAGCGAGGTCATCCTTATCAGCATAGGTGAGCCCTGTTGTATCAAAGGCGCTGGCTACATCACGACGAGATAAGTAATTAGCCTTTAATAATTGTTGATCGGCTAGGAACTTAGCTCCGCCTTTGTGTCCCCAAATAACTCCGCCTTTACGAACCCACGACTTAATTGCCACTTTCGTTGCATCATCAAGACGATTGTAATTACCGTGCGCTAGAATGATATGGCTGTAGTTTTCGAGATCAATATCATCAAGACGTTGCATTTCAACAATGCTTGGCGCTGTGCCAACGAAACGGTCTAGGTAATACCATACCTCGCCAAGCTCATACTGGCTGCTCCCTTCACCACCGACTAATAGCACTTTCGGCGCTTTCACTACCGCCATTGAACGAGAGCCCAAGTCAGCACCTTTTACCGTTAAGCCAGAACTAATTGGTGTAATTTCAATGCCAAACTCGTTTTGTGCTTGGTTTAAATAGCTAACCCAGTTGCTATCTGTTTGCAGACCTGCAGGCACAAGGATACTTCCAGGCTCAAAAGCAATCTCACCCATAGGCGTTTTTGCTGTGAGTGGGCTTAATGCCACACGCGCTTTTACACCTTGTTCGAGTAAGCTATTAAGCATTTTTGGCGCTAAATAATCATCCCATTTGAATGCATAAGCATAGCTTTGTGGTAATGCTGCATAGCTTGATTTTACAGGCTGTTGCCAAGGCTCTTTAGCAACATTTAAGCCCCAATTGCTGCTTACTTTTGCAAACTCTAGATTGAAAGCATGCGCAAGAGTCCAGCCAGATACATCATAAAACGTATTATCAACAAAACGCTGTTGCTCACTAAAAATCGCTTTAATTAAACGAAATTGCGGCTGTGCTAATGGCACATAGTAACTTTTTTCAGAAAAGCTTTGACCATTTACTTTTAACGGCTCTTCGAGCACATACGCATTAATTTGATGCTGCTTCAATAAATCAAGGAAGTACTGCATGCGACTCGTATCAGCACCACCTTTAACAACATAACCTTTGAAGTCTTCATCGCCAGCAAGATCTATCGCTTTGTTGTAAAATTTGGCTTGATAATCAAGTAAGTCAGCACGGTTATCAATCGCCGCTTGGAACGTCGACAAGCTAGTTAATAACTGATTTTTAATCGTAAACGGAAAACTTAACGGGCCGTTGATGGTTTCTTGTAAGTGACCACGTGAGCTTGCTTGTTCAAATAAAATACCTACACCGCCATTTACGTCTGGGTAAGTTGAGCCTTTACCATAGTAAAAGTCATCAAAGCTTTCTTCAGTGAAGTAAAGCGCATTATGCTCATCAAGTGTCTTTGCATGATAATTTGCAATTGCTTTAGTCAGCGTAACGTTTTCTTCAGGCGTGATTGGGTGTTTACGAGTTGGGATCCCTGGCTGAAAAAAATACGTGCTATTCGGGCCCATTTCGTGGAAGTCAGTCAGTATATTTGGCTTCCACTGGTGAAACTGTGCGATACGTGCACGTGATTCAGGGTGTTGCAGCAATAACCAATCACGGTTTAAGTCAAACAAGTAATGGTTAGTACGACTGCTTGGCCAACTTTCGATATGCTCGCGAGTTTGTGGATCTGATGACAACTTCATACCACGGTTGCTGTTTGCCCAATTTGCAAAACGCGCTAAGCCATCGGGGTTTAATGATGGGTCGAGCAAAATAACCGTGTTATTCAGTAAGGTGTCAATTTCTGGCCCTTGTGCAGCGGCCAAATAATAGGCAACCAATAGCGATGCATTGCTACCTGATGATTCATTGCCATGTACGCTGTAACCCATCCAAACAACCGCCGGCTGTTTGCTTGAGTCTGTAGCACCACCATTTAAACGCGCTAAATGAGCTTTACGAATAGATTCAACTTGGCCTAGCTTGTCTGGTGCAGTAATCGTTAACATCACCAGCGGACGTTGCTCGTGAGTGCGACCAATTACTTTAAAGTTCATTCGGTCACTTTTTTCGGCCAGAATTTGCATATATTGCACAAGCTGATCATGTCGCACATGCCACTCACCCACCTCATAACCTAGTACCTGCTCAGGGGTAGGAATATTTGGGTCAAATTTCACATCTTGTTCAAAGTAATAAGAAAGAGGTTTTGCTAATGCGCTAACGCTCACTAGCATAGTTAATATTGTTATTATAAAACGCATAGATAGCACCCATAATTATTTGATGTTTTAACGCTACCATTCGATAAAATAGATGCAACTTTTTACGCTCAACACTGGCGACAACACGATGAGCGGAGTATGATAGGCAGTATCCGAGTAATTTAGTCAAGTATAGTCCGTTTTATGATCTCTATTTCTGAATCTGCACAATCTCATTTTGCTAAACTTTTAGCAGACCAAGCTGAACAAACTAACATTCGTGTTTTTGTTGTAAATCCAGGTACTTCGCAGGCTGAGTGTGGTGTTTCTTACTGCCCTGAAGACGCCGTTGAAGCGACTGATATTCGTCTACCATTTAATGGTTTTGATGCCATTGTTGATGCTGAAAGTGCCCCTTTCTTAGAAGAAGCTGAAATCGATTTTGTAACTGACAAAATGGGTACTCAGTTAACACTTAAAGCACCAAATGCAAAAGCACGTAAACTTAGCGATGATGCGTCATTACAAGAGCGTGTACAACACATGCTTGAAACTGAAGTGAACCCACAGCTCGCTAACCACGGCGGCCAAGTTAGCCTAGTAGAAATTACTGCTGATGGCATTGCAGTACTGCAATTTGGCGGTGGCTGTAACGGTTGTTCAATGATTGATGTCACACTAAAAGAAGGCATCGAAAAAGAAATGATTGCCAAGTTTGATGAAATCAATGGTGTAAGAGACATCACTGATCACCAATCTGGTGAGCATTCTTACTACTAACCGGTCTCTAAAGCATGCTTAAAAAGTGGGTATTTCGCTTAGGTAGCGACCCCAAGTTAAGCTTAAAACGCTTTCTTCGCGGCCTAGCACTCTTTGTGCTAGCCGTGATTTTTATTGCCATAGGCTACTATGGACCCGCATTTTTTCAATTAATCGGCTTAGTCGTATTAGCAATAGCTTTATTCTTTGCTGGTTGGGGTTACCTAGGCATTTTTGCCAATCGGTTTGCGCAAGTTTTAGAACGCTCATCCCCAAAAGATCATGACCCCGATTTGTGGAAATAATTTACTCTAATAATTGCTGGTTGTTGACAATTTTACGGTAGCGAAACCAAAGAGTTAATCCGCGCATTAGCATGAAGCTGGTCATCGCAAACCATAAACCATGATTTTGCCAGCTACTCACTAACCAAAACAGCCCGAAAAAGCCCACTACAGCACTAAATAGCATAGTGTTACGCATGTCTTTGGCACGGGTTAACCCCACAAATACGCCATCAAATAAGAAACACCCCATCGCCGCAATAGGCAATATAATTACCCAAGGCAAGTAATCTGTTGCCATTTCAATAACTTCTGGAACATCGGTAAGTAAGCGAATAATAGCCTCGCCAAATAGTAAAAATATAAGGCTATAAAACAGCGCAAATAACCCGCCCCAAAACAAGCTCAAGTTAACCCATAATTGAATCTGCTTAGCGCTGTGCTCACCTTTAGCCTTGCCGACCTTTGCCTCACTCGCATAAGCAATACCATCTAGTGCAAAGCTCACCAACATTAAAAAGTTTAGCAAAACAGCATTGGCTGCCAAGGTTGTTTCGCCGATACGTGCGCCATAAAAAGTCATAAAACTAAAACATAATTGCAGTGCTAGTGAGCGAATAAAAATATCACGATTTAAGCTCACTAAATCAAGTAACTTAGCAACACTTAACCAGTCTTTCACAGCAAGGTTAACACCTTGTTTTTTAGCTAGTTGTGCAACTAACATAAGTGCAAAAGCAAGCGCAATATAATCAGCAATTAAAGATGCCCACGCAGCTCCTGCAACGCCCCAATCAAGAAACACTACAAAATAAATATCAAGCACGATATTGGTTATGTTAGTAATAAGTAATAAATAAAATGGCCCCCGGCCATAATGCACTCCTAACATCCAACCAAGCAACACCAAGTTACATAAGGCGGCAGGTGCACTAAAAATACGAATCGAAAAATAGCTATTTGCTTGTTCTAAAACAGCTTCATTGGCATTTGATAAATATGCCATTAAGGATTGAATAGGTATACTCAGCGCTATTAATAGCAGCGCAACCGCTGTTGCTAGTAGCAAGCTGCGCTTTAATAGCTCAGCAAGTAAGCTGTGATCGTGTTTTCCATAGGCCTGTGCAACCAAACCTGTGGTACTCATGCGTAAAAAGCCTGCTAGCCAAAATAATAACGAAATAACTGCTGAACCGAGTGCTATACCAGCCAAATAGTGAGCGCTTCCTAGATGACCGATTACAGCAGTATCAACTAAACCTAACAGTGGCACGGTAATATTTGATAAAATCATCGGACCGGCTAATAACAGTAAACTTTTATGGTGTGCCTTATGACGTTTAAGAAAATGTTTCATGTAGTATTTGCAGTCCTGTTAGGTTTATCTTTGCGTGCCCATGGCGCAGTCATTCTACAGTATCATCACGTCAGTGAAAGCCTTCCTGCGGTAACCAGTGTCAGCAGCGAAACATTCACTGAACACATGCAATATTTAAAAGACAATAACTTCAAAGTTATTCCATTAAATGACCTCATCACCTCGTTACAAGCGGGACACCCTTTAACAGATAAAACTGTCGCTATTACCTTCGATGATGGCTATAAAAACAATTACGAAGAAGCTGCTCCTATCTTAGAAAAGTTTGGCTATCCGTATACTATTTTCGTAAACCCTGAACTTATTGATGAAGGCAAAAGCTATGTGATGACCTGGCAACAGCTAAAAGAGCTATCAAGTAAAGGCGCCTTAATTAGCAACCACACGCAAACTCATAATTACTTGCATCGCAAACAGCCAGACGAAACTGAGCAAGCATGGCTTGCGCGTACTAAGAACGACATTCTATCTGCCCAGCAGCGCATAAAAGAAGAAATTGGTCATGATTATAAATACCTTGCTTACCCTTATGGCGAGTTTAATAATTCATTACAGCAGTTAGTTAAATCACTCGGGTTTGTTGGTATAGGTCAGCATTCGGGTGCTGTAGGGATCCATTCTGACTTTACTCGATTACCACGTTTTCCGGCATCAGGCTTTTATTCAAAGCTTGATACGCTTGCCACTAAACTCGACTCACAAGCATTCACTATCAAACAGCTTACCTACTCAGATAGTGTGACAGACGAAAACCCACCTAGTTTAACGATGCAATTTGATATGCAAGATTTTCATAAAAGTCAGTTTGCTTGTTATGTTTCAGGTATTGGCCAAGCAGATTTAGCTTGGCTTAGCAAAGATACGGTGAAGATCACCTCACCTGAAAAACTGAAAAAAGGTCGCTCTCGCTTTAACTGCACAGCCCCTTCAATCGCGAAAAAAGGCAGCTATTATTGGTTTTCACAACCTTGGGTTATCACGCAGTAATAGCCTGTTTCAGCATTTGTGCCGTCACTTTATCAAGGCGCACAACTTCATGAGCCGCATTGAGCTCCACTGCGGCTTTTGGCATTCCCCACACCACTGACGACAATTCATCTTGTGCAATTGTATAAGCACCCGCTTGTTTTAACGCCAGTAAGCCTTGAGCGCCATCACTTCCCATACCGGTTAGCAATGCTGCAACAGTTACTTTAGGGCAAGCTATAACAAGTGAATTAAACAACACATCGACAGCTGGACGATGGCGATTTACCAGCTCATTAGCATCGAGTTGGCAATATAGAGCGCTGCCTTTTTTAACAACACTTAAATGCTGATCGCCCGGTGCAATATAAGCCCAACCCGGCTTTAATTTATCACCCTGTTCAGCTTCTTTGACGTTAATTTTACACGTTCGATCCATACGCATCGCAAATGAGGTACTAAATACCGGCGGAATATGCTGAGTGATCACTATAGGTGGGCAATTTTCTGGCATACGAACCAGCACTTCTTTAATTGCTTCGGTTCCCCCTGTTGAAGCGCCAATCGCCAAAACAGCATTCTGTTTAAACTGCAAAGAAGTTAAAGATTTATCATCTTCCACCTTTTGCGCTTTAAAGGTACGTACTCTGGCAGAAGCCGCTGTGCGTACTTTTTGTTGTAATAAGTGAGCGTAGCGTTGAATATTTTCTGATACATTTGCAGTTGGTTTTGCAATAAAGTCGACCGCACCAATCTCTAGTGCTTCAAGTGTGATTGGCGAGCCTTTTTGAGTTAGGGTAGAGATCATCACAACAGGCATAGGACGTAGGCGCATTAAATTTTTTAAAAAACTCAACCCATCCATTTTTGGCATTTCTATATCAAGTGTTAATACATCAGGATTTAGCCGTTTAATAGAATCTCGTGCCTGATAAGGATCTTCTGCAACACCAACAACCTGAATATCATCGGCTTGTTCCAGTACTTCCTTGAGCAAACCACGGATCAAAGCAGAATCATCAACAATGAGTACTTTGATCATATGCGCTCCTAAAATAATTCAATATTCGTTTCAGCATCTTGATGCTCAATATCGTGTAAGTATTTAATTTCACGTTTTTCAAGCTTATCAGAATGTAATTCACGCATTTTTTTCACCTGCGCTGAACCTGTTTGTGGATTAAATAATACTTTTCGAGGCCAAGGGCCACCCACATCATGAGATACTAAATCTAATCCTTCCTCAAGTATATAGGCATTTGCAAAACGAATATTGCCTACTCCTATGTCTGTCATTGAGCGAATAATTTTACCGCCACCGAACAGTTTGACTTTTAAATTACGTTTTGAAGCACCATTTTTCAAGATTTCATTGATCAGATACTCCATTGCCCAGTTACCATAGCGACAATTTAAGCTATGTGCATTCGCTGGGTCGACCCCTTTTTCCATTGGCAACATAAAGTGATTCATGCCACCTATGCCGAGTCCTTCATCATAAATACATGCGGCAATACATGAACCAAGCACCGTGGTAATCAGTTCATCTGTTTTTGATACATAAAACTCGCCAGGCAAAACCTTTGCGACCACTTTTTGTCTCTGGTTATCCCAAAATCGTTTAACATGCTCGAAACCAGGTAACACAGGTTTAAAATGATTGCTCATAGACCACCTTTTAGATAAATCGTCTGGCCTAAATTCTTAAACTCTTTGTGATCCTTACCCAGTGTTTCCGAATGCCCCAGGAATAAATGGCCTGAGTCGGTCAGTAGGTCATAATAACGCTTGAACAGCGTATCTTTTGTTGGTTTATCAAAATAGATAACCACGTTTCGGCAAAAAATAACATCAAATGGTCCCTTCATTGGCCAACCTTGAAGTAAATTTAACCTTTTGAAAAATATGTTTTTTTGTAGCTCTGGCTTAACTTTGTATAACTGCCCATCATGACTTTTTAAAAACCAGCGCTTTAGTTGAGCTTTCTCTAAACCATTAACATTCGACGCTGTGTATGTTCCCGCTTGAGCTTTGGCTAATACGTTCGAGTCAAGATCAGTGGCTAGTATTTTCACATCCCAATCAGAAGGAAACAAACCACTTAATGTCATTGCAATAGTGTATGGCTCTTCCCCCGTTGAACACCCAGCAGACCAAACACGTACACGTTTATGCTTAGCATTACTCACAAGTAGTTTTGGAACAATGGTGTTTTTTAAGTAGTTAAAGTGATGAGGCTCACGAAAAAAAGACGTTAGATTAGTAGTTATCGCATTAATAAACTCGCTAAACTCTCGTTCTTTATTTTCTTCAAGAAAGTCTAAATATTCTTTAAAGCTTTTTAGTTTATGATGTCGGATTCGTCTGGCTAAGCGCGAGTAAACCATCTCGCGCTTATGTTCGGCCAAAACAATGCCACAAGCATCATAAACTTGCGACGAAATAGCTTTAAAGTCACTATCTGTTAATAAAAACTCTTTCATGTTTTTGACCCTGCAGCCTAGACATTAGATACACTACATAACCTAGTTTTTTCTGTTAATAGGGAAGAGTATTAGAACTCTTCCCATTCATCGCTAGGGTCAACAAAGTTATTGCCTTTCGGTGCTGGACGTACAGGCGAGTTCGATTGCTTAGCCGCAGGTGCTGCACTTACTCGACTCGAGACATCTACTTCTTCTTTCGATAACGAGAAGAAGTTTAATAAGCGTCGCATGTCATTTGCTTGTTCTGCCATTGATTCCCCTGCCGCAGATGCTTGCTCAACTAAAGCAGCATTTTGCTGAGTCATCTCGTCCATTTGTGTAATTGCTTTATTAACTTGCTCAATGCCAGAGCTTTGCTCTTCTGATGCTTGAGCAATATCAGAAATCATCGCAGTCACTCGTTGCACCGCTGTAACAATTTCTTGTAATGTTGAACCTGACTCATTAACGAGTAATGTACCGTCTTCAACTTTTCCAACACTGTCTCGGATCAATTCTTTAATTTCTTTTGCAGCCGCTGCAGAGCGCTGCGCTAGATTACGAACTTCACCTGCAACAACTGCGAAGCCTCGACCTTGCTCACCTGCACGTGCAGCTTCAACAGCAGCATTCAATGCGAGTAAATTTGTTTGGAAAGCGATTTCATCAATAACACTAATGATATCTGCAATTTTCTTACTTGATTCGTTAATTGCAGACATACTCACTACAGCACGGTTTACAACTTCACCGCCTTTTTGTGCTTTCGTGCGTGTTTCTTCTGCCAGCTCGTTCACTTCTTTTGCGTTATCCGCATTTTGGCGAACCGTACTGGTCATCTCTTCCATACTAGATGCTGTTTCTTCAAGTGATGAAGCTTGCTCTTCAGTTCGTTGACTTAAATCAGCATTACCTTGTGAGATTTCTTCTGCGCCACTTGCAACCAGAGTTGCTGAGGTATTAATGCGATTAATCACTTCAGTAAGCTTATCAGCCGTGGCATTTGCATCACGTTTTAGCTTCTCAAATGAACCTTGGTAGTCTTGCTCAATACGTTTTGATAAGTCACCATTCGCCATGGCATCCAGCATATTGCCTGTATCTTTAACTGCATCATCAACAATGCTTACAAGGCTATTTAAACCTTGCGCTAACCGTAAGAAGAAGCCTTGTTTACCCGTCTCTTCAACACGGGCTTCTAAGTCACCTTTACCTGCAGCAGAAACAAGACCCGCAATCTCTTTTTCAATCGCGACTTCAGCCGTTCTATCTTCCCACTCAACAACAGTACCAATACGCTCATTTTCAGGAGTGAAAATAGGGTTCGCAACCAAACCAAAGGTGCGACCACCGACTTGAATTTCCGTACTGTAAGTACTGCTTAATTTAGCTAGCATGTTGCGTTGATGTGCCGGATTTTTGTGAAATACATCAATATTTTGACCAATCAAATTATTGCTGTTGAAATTCGGCAAGTCTTTCCGTAAATCACTTTCTGCGATTTTCATCATATTAAGAACGGCCTCGTTCATATAAATGATGTTATTCCCAGAGTCTGCAATCATAGTGTTAGTAGCTACACGGTCAAGTGCGCGACGTACGCGCAAATTCTCTTCCGCTTCACGTTTTTCAGCTTCGGCTTTATTCACTCGATCAGTGATATCTTGCCATTCAACAATTGTTCCTAAACGCTTACCTGATGCACTTAACCAAGGCGTTGCAATCAGGCTAAAAATAAGACCAGCCAAACGTAACGTTGTTTTATAAGGTTCTTTTAATGATTTCAATAACTCACGTTGATGGCTTGGCTGTTTATGAAAATCGTCAACACATGTACCGATTAAGTTAGACACTGAAAAGCTTGGCAGCACTGTCTGTAAGGTCGACTCGCGTGCTTGTAGCATTTGTTTTACTTGCTCATTCACGAATATAATTTTCAGATCGTTATCGGCAATCATCACATTCGCTTGGCATACTCGTAATGCATTAGACAGATCAGCATCACGTTTCGATTGTTTTTCTAACTCTTTCTGTGCGGAGATATCGGTTGCAAATTTGATGACTTTGATGACATTGCCGTTACCATCAATAATCGGGTTATATGTGGCTTGAATCCAGATTTCTTTGCCACCTTTACCAAAACGTTTGAATTCGTCAGAAATAAATTCACCGTTTCGTAAGCGCTGCCAAAACTGCTGGTACTCAGGGCTTTTTGATTCATCATCAGCGACAAATATAGCATGATGTTGTCCCTGAATTTCTTCAAGTCGATAGCCCATTACGCTTAAAAAATTAGCATTGGCTGTAATAATCGATCCTGTCGGCTGAAATTCAATTACTGCAAGCGACTTGTTTAGTGCCGTAACAATTAAATCATTGTTCGACTCAACATTTTTAGGACTGCTAAACCAACCCATACCCTTCACCTTCTTGTTAATCTACCCAGTTAAATGTCCATTGTTTTTTGTAGGTCCAATAGCGCAACCATTTTCTCACCCACATTGACCAAACCCGCAACATATTGCGCATTATCTGAGTCTGACAAATGCGGCACCGCTTTAGCTTCATGCTCAGCAATGCTATAGACATCCGAAACAGCATCGACAACGATGCCCATAATTTTACTCGCGTTTTCTAACTTTACTTTTAAAACAATAACAACAGTCAATGGCCCATACTCAATGGCTGGAATACCAAAGCGAAGTCGCAAATCGATAATAGGCACTATGGTGCCGCGCAAATTGATTACCCCTTTAACAAAATCAGGGGAGTTAGGGATTACAGTGATCTCTTCCCAACTGCGAATTTCTTGCACCGTTAAAATATCAACTCCGTACTCTTCTTCAGCCATAAAGAAAGTTAGAAACTGTTTTACATCTTGATTTTGTTCTAAATTAAGCTTGTTATGCAGGTCATCGTGCTGTGCTATCATGATGCCTCCAAATTCGCTTTTGACTCGATGATTAATTCTTGGCTGCCAGGTTTTCTCAGTCCTGACAATTTAATTAAGCCACTAATATCCACAATTAATGAAACTCGACCATCGCCCAAAATTGTTGCCCCTGAGACACCATCTACTTTTTGATAATTAGCCTCTAAACTTTTTATAACGACTTGTTGTTGCGACAATAAGTCATCAACTAACAAGCCCACTTTTTGGTTATCGCTTTCTACAACCACCAGCAAGGTCTTATCCAACGTTTCAATCGCTCCTTGGTGATTAAATATGTTGTACAACCGTAAAATAGGAATGTATTCATCACGTAAGCGCAATACGTCGAGATCTTTCCCAACTCGGCTAACTTTTGTGATATCTATTTGCAGTGACTCGATAATCGAAATCAGCGGAATAATATAAGTGTGCTCGGCAACACGTACTAATTGCCCATCGAGAATTGCCAACGTCAATGGCAAGCGAATTGTAAAGGTTGAACCAACACCTGGGGCAGATGACACTTCAACAGAGCCACTCAGTGCTTCAATATTGCGACGTACAACATCCATACCCACACCACGGCCAGACAAATCACTCACTTGATCTGCGGTGGAAAAGCCAGGTAAAAATATAAGCTCATTAACTTCATTGTCAGATAAATCATCTGATTCTGAGATCAGACCATTTTTAATCGCTTTTTCACGTATTTTGGTAGTATTTAGGCCTTGTCCATCATCCATAATCTCAATCACAATATTACCACCTTGATGAAACGCATTAAGTGTCACTGTACCAACAGGATCCTTACCTGCCGCAACACGTTTATCTACGGTTTCTAAGCCATGATCAAGAGAGTTTCTTACGAGGTGGACCATAGGATCAGACAGCTTTTCCATCACTGTTTTATCAAGCTCGGTTTGTTCACCAAGTAGTTTCAATTCAACCTGTTTATCAAGCTTTTGTGAGATATCTCGAACCAAGCGCGGAAAGCGACTAAATACAAAACTAATCGGTAACATGCGAATACGCATGACGTTTTCTTGTAAATCACGTGTGTTATGTGCCAATTGAGCCAAACCTTCTTGCAACGAGGCGATCGTTGCTTCGGTTATCTCCTGCTCACCAAGCTGGCTTAACATAGCTTGTGTGATAACTAACTCACCCACCATATTGATGAGTGAATCAACTTTGTCGATACCAACCCGTATAGACGTTGACTCTGCATTTGCGGTCGCCGTTTTTACTGGCGCCGCTTTTTTAGCATCAGTACTTGCTTTAGCAATCGGTTCAACTGTGTTGGTGTTCGTTTCCTTTGCCGGCTCACTTGCTGATGATGGCTCTACCTCAGCACCAAACAAACCCCCACACAGTGTAATAGAGATATCGGCATCATCTTCGACCCACTCAAAGATTTCTTCAATACTGCTTTGCTCTTTGTCTGTGGTTAAGAAGAATCGCCAGGCTAAAAAGCAATCTTCTGGTGCGTAATTAGTAATGTCGGGAATACCATCTTGAAAAGCATGTGTTTCAAGCTCACCAAGTTCAGCTAACTCGCTGATCATATAAAGAGGTTCATTACCCGTTTTGAATAAATGATGATGGGGTTTAAAGTCGATTTGGTAAGTATTAAAGCTGCTTTCGGCAACTGTTTCTTCGACTTGTTCCGATGCCTGACTCGCTGCACGCATACCAAGGATTTCTTCAAATTTTATTCGAAGTTCATCCGCTTCCGCTAAATCAGGTTGTTGTTCAGCTTGTAAGGCTCTGAGTAATGCACGTAAACAATCGACTGACTTTAGGAGTAAATTAACATGTTCCGCTGTTGAACTAAGCCGCTACGCGGAGATCCTATTCTTATAATTTGAGCCACACTTACCTTGGGGTTATCCCATAACTT
>NZ_CAMZMY010000020.1:0-77184 GCF_947311895.1 Pseudoalteromonas sp. PAR1
TGGTCGAATGCACCGGTCTTGAAAACCGGCAGGGGTTTGTAGCCCCTCTAGGGTTCAAATCCCTATCTCTCCACCATCATTGAAGCCGCTGAATTTATTCAGCTTCAGCGGCTTTTTTGTTTCTACAGCCTTTCCTCTGTTTTACAAATTACGACTATTGTCGATATTTCGCATTTCAACCACTTAGTCCATGCTTTACGTATCTCGTATTATCTTTGTGAAATTAGGGAATTTATGAAACATCGTTTAGCAAAGAGTGTAGGACTTTCATTATTATCGCCCGTTATCGTAGGTTGTATCCTCGGCCTTTATTATGCTTTTACCTTAGATGGTAATGGGCTGAGTATTTTTTTTAATCTACTTGTCAGTGCAATCGCTAATGCGCACATTGTGGGTCTTACAATGGCAGCGTTTGTAGTACCGGGTTATTTACTTATGTATAAATATGCAAAAGTAAACTATTCGGGTGTTTTGACACTGGGATTATTAGGTGGGGCAATTTTTAGTTACTTGTTAAGTGCAACTACAGGGATGGCATTTGTAATCAATGCAGTTATGTCTGCCTTAGCAGCAGGGCTGTTTTTATTTGGTTTAAGACAGGGGTTAGCAACCCAATCTCCACATCAATAGCAGAATATTTAATCAAGCTAGCTTATTTTAAGGGCAAATTGTTTTTTTTTGCCCTTAAAAGGTTTCATTTATTGCTTACAAAGAGTACCTTTAGCTACTGTATGTTTAATAAGAAGTAGTTTGGTATGCAAAAGCAGGATTTTTACCAGTCATTAGTTAAACAAGCTGAATCACTAATTGCAGGTGAATCAAATGTCATTGCAAATATGGCTAATTTAAGTGCGTTGTTGTTTACCTCTTTAGAGGATATAAACTGGGCGGGCTTTTATCTAATGGATTCTCCCGAAGAATTAGTGTTAGGGCCGTTTCAAGGCAATCCAGCATGCATCCGTATTCCAGTAGGTAAAGGGGTATGTGGGACTGCTGCACAAACACAACAAACACAATTAGTTGAAGATGTTCACGCATTTGCAGGTCATATTGCATGTGATGCAGCATCAAATTCTGAAATTGTTGTACCTGTTTTTAAAGATGGTAAAGTGTTTGCTGTACTTGATATTGATAGCCCGAGCATTGGCCGTTTTGATACTGATGATCAAGCTGGTTTAGAAGCATTGGTAAAATGCTTTGAGGCAAATCTAAAATGAAAGATCTGCTAAATGTGCAAGATTACCTTTTTGCGATTCACGATGTAGGTGATTGGGAAGGGGAAGAAGAAGTTGTTGCTGAAAGGCTCAACGACTTGATTCACATGGCTTGGGATCGTCTACCTGATGACCTTGACTGTGAATCAATTGATGAAATTATTAATGGTATTTGGGAACACCTTCGCGGTGATTTAGCGCTTATTGAAGCGGACTTCGAAGAGTTGACCGACTGGGTAACACACTATGTCGATTCATCACTTGATGAAAAGATGTAATAAAAGGTTCTAACATGGAAACCACAAACAAGCTAAAAGATATTAATGAAGTACTGGATTTCTTATACCAAGAATTTCCGCAATGTTTTAAACAAAAAGACGGCATTCAACCGCTAAAAGTAGGTATTTTTAAAGATATCGCTGAGCGCATTGAAGGTTCTGAGAAAGTAAGTAAAACTCAGGTTCGTCAAGCGCTAAGAAAATACACCTCTAATTGGCGTTATTTAGAAGCAGTAACTAAATCTGAGTTTCGTATCGACCTTGATGGTAATCAAGACGAAAAAGTGGAACAAGAACACGTTGAACATGCACAAAAAGCGTTAGAAGAAAGCCGTGCAAAAATGGCTAAACGCAAAAAGCAACAACGTCCACGCAAAGACGGTGACACAAAATCTTACAAAAAGAATACGGGTCATCATGCAAAATCAGCTGAAAAAGGCGCTAAAGTTAGCAATAAGCCTGCAAAAGCTGCACCTGCAAAACGTTCTGGAAAAGTTGAACCTTTACCTGCCTCTGAGGTCAAGGTAAATAGCAAAGTTAAAGTTAAACTTGGCCAAGCACTTGTTAATGCGGTTATTACTGAAGTGAACAAAGATGAGGTTCATGTTGAGTTAGTAACAGGGATGCAAGTTAAGACCAAAGCAGACAGCCTGTATATCATTTAATAGCTGTAAAAATTAAGGAGTTGTGTATGAGTAATAAGTTTACGCTCATTCCGTTAGTCGCTGCCCTGTTTTCAGGTTCATTATTGGCATCTACAGACAATCTAACTGTTGAAGATTTGCCTATTCTTAAGCAAGAAAGCCAGCATAGTACGGCTAGTAAACGGGTGACAAACTTATTTACTCGTGCACACTACAAACCTATTCGTTTTAACGACGAATTATCTGAGCAAGTTTTTGATCGTTACATCGAATCCCTTGATTTCAACAAAAGTGTTTTTTTAGCTTCAGATATTGCATCATTCTCGCAATATAAAGACCAGTTTGATAATGCACTTTCGACAGGGAAGCTTGGGTTTGCTTTTGATATTTTTAACTTAAGCTTAAAACGACGTTTTGAGCGTTATGATTATTCATTGTCATTACTTGATAAAGAAATGACTTTTGATAAAGAAGATGAATACATGTTCGACCGCGAGGACGCGAGTTGGGCAACAACTCAGGCTGAGTTAGATGAGTTATGGCGTCAACGAGTTAAATATGATGCGTTACGCTTAAAAATGACAGGTAAAGATTGGCAAGGCATTAAAGATGTTTTAACCAAGCGTTACCACAATGCGCAAAAACGCTTAGTACAAACAAATAGTGAAGATGCGTTTCAAATTGTAATGAACTCGTTTGCACGAAGCATCGAAGCGCATACTTCTTATTTATCTCCACGACGTGCTGAACAATTCAAGATGGATATGGACCTTGAGTTAGAAGGTATCGGCGCAGTCCTTAGTTATGATGAAGATTACACAGTAATTCGTAGCCTAGTACCGGGTGGTCCAGCAGATAAGTCAGAGCAAATTAAAGCTGATGACCGTATTATTGGTGTTGCCCAAGAAGGTGAAGACTTTGTTGATGTTATCGGTTGGCGCTTAGATGATGTTGTTGAGCTTATAAAAGGTCCAAAAGGCACCAAAGTACGTTTACAATATCTAAAAGGTGCAGATGCTCACGGCACTCCTAAAGTGGTTGAAATAACCCGTGATAAAATTCGCTTAGAAGACCGTGCTGCCAAATCAAATGTGTTTGAAGCAAAGTATTCAGATTTAACCAGTAAAATCGGTGTGATTGAAATACCAGGCTTTTACAATAACCTATCACAAGATGTAAAAGTTGAGCTTGCTAAATTAAAAGAAGCTAAAGTTGATGGTATTATCATCGACTTACGTCAAAATGGTGGTGGTTCTTTATATGAAGCGACACAACTTTCTGGTTTATTTATAGATCAAGGCCCGGTCGTTCAAATCCATACACTAAATAATCGTATTGAAGAGCAAAAAGACCGTGATGGTGTGACTTTTTATGATGGCCCATTAACGGTATTAGTTGACCGCTATAGTGCCTCTGCCTCGGAAATTTTTGCTGCGGCAATGCAAGATTATGGTCGTGCAATTGTGATTGGTGAGCAAACATTTGGTAAAGGCACTGTACAGCAGCATAAACCGCTTGGCCGTGCTTACGATTTATATGATCATCCATTAGGTAGCGTGCAATATACGATTGCAAAATTCTACCGTATCAATGGCGGTAGTACACAGCACAAAGGCGTGATACCAGACGTATCTTTCCCTTCAGCTATCGATCCTGCAGAATGGGGCGAAAGCCAGCAAGATAATGCACTACCTTGGGATAGTATCATCCGTGCTAAATACAACTCAGTTGATAACCTAAAACCAGCTATCTCTTACGTTAATAAGCTTCATGATGCACGTATTGCAAGTGAACCTGAGTTTGGTTATGTGTTTGATGACATTAAGCGCTATCAAGAAGAGAAAGACCGTAAGACTATCTCACTAGTTGAAGCTGACCGCTTAAAAGAGAAAGACGAAGGTGAAGAGCGTGCGTTAGAGCGTGCGAATGAACGTTTAGTTCGTCTGGGTGAAAAGCCAGTTGAGAAACTAGACGACTTACCTGATGTGCTTGATGATTTAGACCCATTCTTAGAAGAAGCGGCTCTGATCACTCAGGACTATATTAAATATGGTCGTATCGCGAAAAAATAATTAGCAATTTTTTAGCAAAATTGTTCAATAAAAAGGCGCTTAGGCGCCTTTTTTGCTACCTAAAACAGGTCATCTTGTTATAATGAAAAATCTGATAGCCTTAAACTATAAGGGTTTGAGGCTTATGAACAATAATAATTAAACACGCCATATAAGACGTGTAGGAGACTATCTTTTGAATTCAGTTGAAGATAAACCTGTTAAACAGGCCAGCTTTTTGGACGCCCTGATCCCAATTTCAGTGCTGGTTTGCCTGCTAGGTGCAGCAGTTTACTTATTCGGTGATAACTCATCATCGGGTCCAAATCAAATCGCATTATTATTTGCCACCTTTACTGCCGCATTAATTGGCTTAAAAAATGGTTATACCTGGAAGAAACTAGAACAAGCCATGATTGAAGGGATCACTTTGTCTCTTGGTGCAATCATCATTCTTTTGATGGTCGGTGCTTTAATTGGTACTTGGCTACTTTCAGGCACTGTACCAACCTTAATTTACTATGGTTTACAGATCATTAATCCAAGCTGGTTTTACGCAGCAAGTTGTTTAATTTGTGGCATTGTTGCGATGAGTATCGGTAGCTCATGGACTACAGCTGCGACCATTGGTGTTGCACTGCTTGGTGTCGCAACAGGCCTTGGCCTTGAACAAGTTGTTACTGCGGGTGCGGTTATTTCTGGTGCTTACTTTGGTGATAAGTTAAGTCCATTATCAGAAACCACTAATTTGGCTCCTGCTGTTGCGGGAGCTGATTTATTTGAACATATTCATCATATGCTCTGGACAACAGTGCCAAGCTTTATTATTGCGTTAATTATTTTTATTTTTATGGGATTTAATGCAGGTGGTTCGACAGAAGCTGGTCGTATTGATGAAATCGTTAACTTATTAGAGCAAAACTTCAATATTGGCTTTGAGATGCTAGTGCCGTTAGCTGTATTACTTTTCTTAGCAATCCGTAAGATGCCAGCATTTCCTGCGATTTCTATCGGGGCAGTATTAGGTGCGATTTGGGCGATGTTATTTCAATCAGATTTAATAAATAGCCAAATTGATGCATCACAAGGCCACGCGATTGGCTATTTTAAACTAGTTTGGACAACCTTCTTCGACGGTTTCAGTATCGATACTGGCGATGAAAAAATGGACTCACTATTAAGTGGTGGCGGTATGGCAGGCATGCTAACAACAACTTGGCTGATTATGACAGCCTTGATGTTCGGCGCTATTATGGAAAAAACCGGTTTACTTGATATGTTCGTAAAGAGCATTTTAAAAATAGCAAAAAGCACAGGCTCGCTTATTACTGCCACTATCGCAACCTGTATTGGTACCAATGCGGTAGCAGCTGACCAATATATTGCGATTGTTGTTCCTGGTCGAATGTTTAAAGACGAGTACGAAAAGCGCGGTTTGAAGCCAGTTAACTTATCTCGCACATTAGAAGATGGCGGTACAATTACAAGCCCACTTATACCTTGGAATACCTGTGGTGCTTACATGCAGAGTGTTTTATTAATAAATCCATTTGATTACGCTATGTATGCATTCTTTAATTTAATTAATCCATTCTTAGCGGTTGTTTACGCCTATTTAGGTATTAAGATTTTACGTATTACCCCAAAACACGTTAAACAAGAAGCTAGCGCTGAATAATAAACTTAGGCCCTGTATAGTTGCAGGGCCATTTTGGAGCCAGTTATGTCTGCTACGAGTAAACCTCAAGCTCAATATTTAAAAGATTATCAAGCCCCTCAATTTTCAATTCAACATATCGATTTACGCTTCGAATTAGCGCCTTTACAAACGTCAGTACAGTCTACAATGACAATCAATCGTACTGATGAAAGTAATTCGGACCTTGCTCTTGATGGTGTTGATTTAACGCTTATCTCAGTAGTGGTTGATGATAAAGCCTATGATGATTATACACTCGAAGATGAAAAACTAATCATTCATAACCTACCAGAAAACTTTATTCTGAAAATAGAAAACCATATTGATCCGCAAACGAATACTTCACTAGAAGGTTTGTATTTGTCGGGTGGTGCTTACTGTACGCAATGTGAAGCCGAAGGTTTTCGAAAAATTACCTATTACCTCGACCGCCCTGACGTACTTGCCAGTTTTGATGTGACTATTATTGCTGACAAAAAATATACTCACCTGCTCTCAAATGGTAATCAAATTGAGGCTGGTAACTTAGATGACGGTCGGCACTTTGTAAAATGGCAAGACCCATTTAAAAAGCCTAGCTACTTATTTGCATTAGTCGCTGGTGACTTTGATGTGCTACGTGATCATTATACAACCAAGTCAGGTCGCAATGTTGAATTAGCGTTATTTGTTGATAAAGGAAATTTATCAAAAACACCTCATGCTATGACATCTCTCAAAAAATCAATGCGATGGGATGAAGAGCGCTTTAACCTTGAATACGATTTAGATATTTACATGATTGTCGCTGTTGATTTCTTCAACATGGGCGCGATGGAAAATAAAGGTTTAAATATCTTTAACTCTAAATGTGTTCTGGCGAATCAAGAAACAGCAACAGATAAAGATTACCATACAATTGAATCCATAGTCGGACATGAGTACTTCCACAACTGGACAGGAAACCGAGTTACATGTCGTGATTGGTTCCAATTGTCTTTAAAAGAGGGATTGACTGTTTTCCGCGATCAAGAGTTTAGTAGTGATATGGGGTCGCGAGCACTCAATCGAATTGATGCGGTTAAAGTAATGCGAACGCACCAATTTAGTGAAGATGCGGGGCCAATGGCACACCCAATTCGCCCTGAAAAAGTCATCGAAATGAACAATTTTTACACGGTTACTGTGTATGACAAAGGGGCTGAAGTTATTCGTATGATGCATACCTTACTGGGAGAAGAAAAGTTCCAACAAGGTATGTCATTGTATTTTGATCGTCATGACGGACAAGCTGTTACCTGTGATGATTTTGTTGCTGCTATGAGTGATGCATCAGGTATCGATTTAACGCAATTTAAGCGTTGGTATAGTCAAGCTGGTACGCCAAAACTTAATGTAGAACAAGTTTACGATGAACAAAAGCAGACCTTCACACTGAGCATTGAACAGTTTGCTCCTGATAATCAACCTGACAATGCCTTATTGCATATTCCGTTTGCTATTGAGCTTTTAGACAGTGTAGGGCAGTCACTACCTCTTGTGATTAATAACCAGCCACAAGATTCGGTATTAAATGTCACTGAAAAAACGCAACAGTTTGTTTTTGAAGGTATAAAACAGCGTCCAGTCGCAGTGCTGTTAGAGGACTTCTCTGCGCCATGCATTGTTAATCAAAACACTTCTGCTGCTGATCTTTTACATATTATGCGTTTTGCCCGTAGTGACTTTTCGCGCTGGGATGCCCAACAACGCTTATTTACTAATGAGATGAAACAAGCTGTTGCATCTGGTGATGCTAACTTATCAGATGAAATAATTAATGCGCTTAAAACACTTATTGATGAGCGAGATGGTGATCTTGCACTAATTGCAGAACTGTTAAAACTACCCAGTTACGATACTTTAGCCGCGGAATACTCAACCATTCCTGTGGATGACATCATCGCAGTGCAAAATACCTTTGAAGCGCAAATTGCAAGCAGTTTAGCTGACTCTTTTGTTAATTGTTATAACGCTCTGTTGGATGATGGATCAACCTCTGCAACTGCTGTAGCCATACGTGCTCTTAAACAAGTTTGCTTGTACTATTTAGCTAAAACAAATCACAACTCAGTAAATAGCTTAATTAATGAGTCTGCTCACAGTAGTAATATGACGAATGTATTGGCAGCATTAAGTGCTGTTGTGAAAGCTAACCACCCATTGTGTGACACATTACTTGATGAATTTGATGCAAAATGGCGTCATGATGTACTTGTAATGGATAAATGGTTTGCACTGCAAGCGATGAAAGAGACAGCGAGCAGTATTGAAGATATTAAAGCTCTTTATAATCATCCAAGCTTCGATTTTGGAAACCCAAATCGTGTACGGGCATTAGTTGGCAGCTTTAGTCATTTTAATATTACCCAATTCCATCGAGCTGATGGTAAAGGTTATGAACTTTTGGGTGACTTATTAGTTAAATTAAATGATATTAACCCTCAAAATGCATCGCGAATGCTAACCCCATTTATGTCATGGCGACGTTACGACGAAAATCGTTCAGCAGCTATAAAAGCGCAGTTAATGCGTTTAGCAAATTTAGAAGGGTTAAGCGATGATTTATTTGAAAAGGTTGAGAAAGCACTTGAAAGCTAATGAGAGAATACTATTTTGCTTTGTACCTTAGTTATGCTGAATGTCTTGATTACTATCATGGTAAATATAAGTCTGTTCAGGTAACAGAAGATGGCGGTAAAATCGTACGATTCGATGCTCGTTATTTACGCCCGCACATTTCTTCTTTAGGAATAAGAGGGCGCTTTCGGCTAACATTAACCGATGAAAATCAGTTTATAAAATTAGAGAAAGTGAGTTAAAAAAGCAGCTATAGCTGCTTTTTTATTACTCAGTTCCCAGTAAAAAAGCCTCATTTGTAGTTATTTTCTTGCTCTTCAAAATAGTAATTTTATTATATTTTTGTTAATTCGATTTGTTCTATTGTTAATTTACGTGTATAAAATATCTGGTATGACGTCTTACCAATACGTAAACGTCACATTTTTAAATAAATATTAACCGATTGAACGCGTTCTATATTGTATTTTTATTGTTTCGCTTCTATCGTTAGAAAGATACTAAAAACAACAATTTGATCACAGAACAACCCGTTACAGGGGGATGAACACAATGATAAAACGATCGCTTTTTGTTAAAAACAAAATAGCTTTGGGACTCGCGGCGGCTACACTCGGAATCTCAAGTACATCTTTGCATGCAGCAAACTTCGAGTTAGGGGACTTTGACGTACGTTTTGACTCTAACTTTTCTTATGGTCAAAGCATTCGTGTTGAAGACCGAGATTTTAAACATATAGGTAAAAGTAATAATCCTTCATTTGATTGGACGGGTTATCATTCTGCGTTAAATCCTATTTATTCTTCTGCGGATGTTTGGAACCAACCTGGTGCCTACTCTAATAATGGTGATGCAGGGAATTTAAATTTTGATAGTGGCGATTCATTCTCAAAATTATTAAAGGGCAACCACGAGTTATCAATTAGTAAAGATAACTATGGTTTCTTTACACGCTTTATGTATTTTTACGACTTTGCATTGATGGATGGCGATTTTGCATATAGCAATCCTACATCAGGTAACAAAGTAGACCCATGTGACGATGATGACACTAAAGAACAAGTATGTGCTGATTTACGTTTATTAGATGCGTACGTTTGGGCAAACTTCGATTTAAATGAAGGTCGTAACCCTCTGTCTATTCGCTTAGGTCAGCAAGTTGTAAACTGGGGTGAAAGTACCTTGATTTCTCATGGTATAAACGTTAACCCAGTTGATATCGATCGTTTAAAAGCGCCAGGCGCTGAGTTAAAAGAAGCCTTTATCCCTGTGGGTATGCTTTGGGCATCTCTTGGCATTACAGATAACTTAACACTGGAAGGCTTTTACCAATATGAATGGCATGAAACACGTCTTCCAGCTGCAGGTACGTACTTCTCGACTAACGATTTCGCGTCAGAGAATGGTTATCAGCAAAATATTCAACTAGGTTTTACATCAAACCCAGATATCGATTTAGCATTCTTAACAGAAAGCTTAAACAGCTTAGACGATATTGTGCGTTCGCAAGGTGTTGATCCAACATCTGCGCAAGGTCAAGCTATGATGGCGCAAATGTATTTAGCTTATCCGACTAAAGTAGCTCTTAAAGGTAAGGGCAGTGCGGGTAAAAATGAGCCAGATGATGGTGGTCAATATGGTTTACGTTTAGGTATGTTTTTACCTGAATTAAACGATACTGAAGTGGCTTTATACCACATCAATTACCATAGCCGACGCCCAGTAATTTCTGGTCAAGTGTCTAATTTTACAGCTGGTGCTATCGCGGCCGATATTGGTATGTTGTTATCTACAGAAATCACTGAAGATAATGTAACTAGCTTACAAGCATTCACCAAAGGCCAATTAGAATACCCTGAAGATATTAAGCTTTATGGTATCAGCTTTAATACATCATTAGGCGAGACTGCTTTCGCTGGTGAATTTGCATTCCGTCAAGATGAGCCACTACAAATTGATGACGTAGAGCTTCTTTATGCGGGTATGCCAGAACAACTAGCCGTGGCTGGAATTCGACCTGACTTTGCGGGTATTTCGCAAATGAGTTTGGGTGATGCTACAAGTGTTGTAGGTCCTGGTGAAGTGGCGCAAGGCTTTATATTACGTAACACAGCACAATTACAATTTACAGCAACGCATCTATTTGGCCCATCATTAGGTGCAGACAGCTGGGCGGTTGTTGGTGAAATCGGTGGTGTGCGCATTAATAATATGCCTGAATACGATGAGCTGCGTTTAAACGTTGCTGGTACGGGTCGAAGCGGCATTATGCAGGGGCCACTGAGCGATGATTATTCAACCCTTCATATGGGTTTATCGAATGGTCCTGAAACGAATCCGTTCCCAACAGCATCGGCATGGGGTTATCGTTTAATCGCTAAAGGTGATTACTATAACATTTTCAACGGTGTTAACTTCTCGCCACGTTTTGTGTTCTCACATGATGTGAATGGTATTACACCTGATCCGATGTTCTTATTTGTTGAAGACCGTAAATCACTCGGTGTAACGATGAACTTCAACTATCAAAATGCGTGGTCATTCGACTTTAGCTATAACTCTTTCTGGGGTGGTGGCGCGACGAATACATTCTCTGACCGCGATTATGTTTCATTTAATATTAAATATTCAATCTAAGGGTAAATTATGATTATTAGAAAACCTACCCTCATTGCTGCAGCTTTTTGTAGCGTTTTCGCAAGCTCTAGTGTACTTGCAAAAATTACTGCTGATGAAGCAGCACGTTTAGGTAATGACTTAACGCCAATAGGCGCAGAAAAAGCAGCTAACAAAGATGGTTCAATTCCAGCTTGGACGGGTGGTATCATAACCCCTCCTGCAGACTATAAACCAGGCATGCACCACCCAGACCCATTCGCTGATGATAAAGTGTTGTTCACCATCGATAAGTCAAACGTTGATAAATATAAAGAGTACTTGAGCCCTGGTCAGGTTGAATTATTCAACACTTATCCAGACACGTTTAAGATGAACATTTATCCAACGCGTCGTAGTGCGTCTTATCCGCAGTTTGTTTATGATGCGACTAAAAAATACGCTACGACAGCCGAGTTAGTTGAAGGTGGTAACGGTATTAAAAACACAGCTGTGGGTGTACCTTTCCCAATTCCTAAAGATGGTTTAGAAGCAATTTGGAATCACCTTTTACGTTTCCGTGGTTTATCAATTGAACGCTCTGGTGGTCAAGCAGCACCAACAGCGTCAGGCTCATATAATTATGTTGGTTTTGAAGAACAACTTTTAGTTGAATATTCATCACCAGATGCAACGCCAGAAAAACTGCAAGAATCTAATATCTTGTTTAAGTTTAAGCAAAAAGTAACTGAGCCAGCTCGTCTAGCAGGTACTGCGTTATTAGTTCATGAAACTATGGACCAAATCTTAACGCCACGCCAAGCATGGACATACAACTCAGGTCAGCGTCGAGTTCGTCGTGCACCTAATGTTGCATATGATGCACCAGGAACAGCGGCTGATAGCTTACGTACCACTGATGACTTTGATATGTTCAACGGTTCTCCTAACCGTTACAACTGGACATTAAAAGGTAAGCAAGAGCTTTATATTCCATATAACAGCTATAAACTTCACAGCGATAAGTTAAGCTATGATGATATCTTGCAAGCTGGTCACATTAACCCTGAATATGTTCGTTACGAAAAGCACCGTGTTTGGGTTGTAGAAGCAAACCTGAAAGAAGGTACGCGTCATATTTATAAGAAACGTGTTTTCTATATTGATGAAGATAGCTGGCAAGTACATGTAACGGATATTTATGATAACCGTGACCAAATGTATCGTGTAGCAATGGCACATGGTCTTAACTACTATGAAGTACCGACTCATTGGAGTACGTTAGAAGTTTATCATGACCTTAACTCACGTCGTTACCTAGCAATTGGTTTAGATAACCAAGAAAAAATGTATGATTTCTCACAATCATTCAATGATAACGAGTTCACTTCAAGCGCTTTACGCCGCGAAGGTCGTTAAACAATCTAAGGCACCTGACTTCAGGTGCCTTTTGCAATTCGCGTAAGTCATCAAGACACGCAATTGGTTTTCCCAGTGGCTTTTTTGACTTCTCTTTTTATCTTTTCGAAGGCGATTTATCTTTATGAAGTATTTGCTTTATGCCTGTCTTGCTTATAGTGCTTCATGTTTTTCTCAAGACATGCCCACACCGCAACAAGCGATTAGTGCCGTTAATGCAAACAAAACTCTACTCACTGACATCGAATTGGTCGGTGAAAAACTGGTTGCTGTTGGTAAACATGGTGTGGTTATCACTAGTACTGACGCACAAACATGGCAGCAAGCCAGTGTACCAACTCAAGTATTACTCACCGCGGTTGATTTTTATAATGACGAATTAGGCTGGGCTTGTGGCCACGATGCCACTATTATCAACACCGTGGATGCTGCTAAAACTTGGCAGTTACAACAATCTTTACCAAACATGGATAAACCATGTTTAGATATTCTTTTTACATCTGAAAGCAATGGTTATGCAGTGGGTGCATACGGCATGTTTTTTGAAACCACTGATGGTGGCCAAACATGGGAGAAACGTTTTTTAGATAGCTTGTTATTTGAAGATGATCGCGACTATTTGAATGATTTAAAAGAAACAGATCCTGAAGGATATGAGCTTGAGACCGCATCAATTTTGCCGCATTTTAATCGTATAGTGAAAACTAAAGACCGATTAATCTTAGCAGGTGAAATGGGGCTAATGGCCGAAAGTGTAGATAATGGCCAAACATGGCAACGTCTTGAAGAGATTTATATGGGCTCTTTCTTTACGTTTGCGTCAACTGCAGATCAGGGTGGTGAAGACCTAGTTGCAGGTTTGCGTGGCAATATATTTACTCGTCAAGCAAATAGTGATCAGTGGTTACCAATTCAAAACACTAATTATGCCACCGTCAACAGCGCAATAAACCACAATAACGAATGGCTTTTATTTGCCAATAGTGGAGTTATTTTTCATGTTAAGGGTGATCAATTATCAGAAGAGCAAATGGCCGATGGCAAATCATTGCTCGACGGTGTTGTGTTTCAAGACAAACTAATTATGGCTTCAGAAAATGGCATTAAAGTGAAGGAGTTGAATCCGTAATGCGTGGTTTATTAGACTTTTTAGAAAGAGCGGTATTTCGTCATCGCTTGTTCGCAATTATTTCCTTTGCTTTGATCACCTGTTTTTTATTATTCAAAGCAACACAAATTCAATTAGACGCCTCGTTTAATAAAAATATCCCTCTTAATCATGAATACATGAAAGTATACACCAAACACGAAAAGCAATTTGGTGGAGCAAACAGCATTTTGATTTCTGTCTGTGATGCAGATGGTGATATTTTTAATGAGGAATTTTTCACCCAACTTAAAGCAGTTCATGATCAGCTTTACTTTATTCCGGGTGTAAATCGTCCGTTAGTTAATTCAATCTTCGCACCGAGTGCGCGTTTTGTTGAAGTGGTTGAAGATGGTTTTGCTGGCGGTCCAATTATTCCAGCAAACTTTACCGCTGATAAACGTGGTCTTTCGGTTGTAAAAGAAAACATCGAAAAAGCAAAAGTCGTTGGCCGTATGATTGCCAGTGACTACTCGTGTGCAATGGTAACAGCCCAGTTACTCGAGACTGATCCGCAAACACAAGAAAAACTCGATACATTAGCCTTTGCTGAAAAACTAGAAACACAAGTTCGTGAACCGTTAAGTACTGATAAAGTCAGTATCCATATTATTGGTTTTGCGAAAATGGCAGGGGATGTAGCAGAGGGTGCTAAAGGCGTACTGTTATTTTTTGCAATCGCGATTGCTTTTACCTTTGTGATGGTTTGGCTGTTCTGCCACTCTTTAAAACTGACAATTTTACCGATTGCCTGTTCAATCATTGCCGTTGTTTGGCAGTTAGGTTTGTTATCAACCTTGGGTTTTGGCTTAGACCCTATGTCAATTTTGGTGCCGTTTTTAGTGTTTGCGATTGGCGTAAGTCATGGTGTGCAAATGATCAATGACATCGGTAAAAAAGTGACGTCAGGAAGCTCAACCCGGGTGTGTTGTCAGGCAAGCTTTAGAGCACTTTTGATTCCAGGTGGAATCGCGCTGCTATCAGACACAATTGGCTTCTTAACCTTACTCACCATTGATATTGGTATTATTCGTGAACTTGCCATCACCGCAAGTTTAGGTGTGGCTGTGATTATTTTCACAAACCTCGTATTGTTACCAGTGTGGGCATCGTATATGCGCTTTGAAGGCTCAGTGCATATTCAAGCAGGAACACACTCAGACAAACCGAATTTCTTAGATAAATTGCGTGAACTGTTAGTAAAAGCGACGGACCGTAGAACCGCCGGTTTAATTATTGTGCTTACAGCGATATTATTTGCTGTGGGTTATTGGCAAGCTGACAAAATGCGCATTGGTGATTTACACGCAGGTGCGCCGTCTTTGCATCAAGATGCTCGCTACAACCAAGATACCTTCTTAATTTCAGATAAATACACGATTTCATCAGATATCCTAAAAGTGATTGTAGAAGCGTATCCTGCTGCTTGTACTGAGCATGATGTGATGGAGCGTATTAGTCGTTTTCAATGGCAGATGGAAAACGTTGCAGGGGTGCAATCAGCAGTGAGTTTAAGCTCAGTTGCGCAATCTGTGAATGCCGGCTTCAACGAAGGTAACCTTAAATGGCAAAGCCTGCCGCGCAACACGGCAAGTTTAGTGCAAGCAACATCGCGCGTTGAAACAAGCTCAGGTTTACTCGATGGTAACTGCTCTGTAATGCCAGTGATTATTTTCTTAAATGACCACAAAGCAGAAACTATTGACCATGTAGTAGCGAAAGTTAAAGAGTTTGCTAAGGCTGAAGAAACGGATGAGTTGAAGTTTAAGTTAGCATCAGGGCCTGTGGGTGTAATGGCTGCAACCAACGAATCTGTATCAGCTGCACAGCTACCTATGATGCTTTACGTTTACGGCGCCGTAATCCTGCTATGCTTAATTAGCTTTAGAAGTGTTAAGGCAACGGTTGCGGTTGTATTACCTCTGTATATCGTATCAACTTTAGCGCAAGCCTTGATGGTACAACTTGAAATAGGTTTAACGGTATCGACACTACCAGTTATCGCTTTAGGTGTTGGTATTGGTGTTGATTATGGGATTTATATACTGTCATCAATGATGGGGCAGCTAAAACAAGGTGTGGCACTCGAAGTGGCTTATCGCAATGCATTAGCAGAGCGTGGTAGCGCAGTGTTATTCACGGGTATTACCTTAGCCATTGGTGTTAGCACATGGATTTTCTCTGATCTGAAGTTCCAAGTAGATATGGGTATTCTTTTGACCTTCATGTTTTTGGTTAACATGCTGGGCGCAGTACTACTTTTACCTGCAATTGGTAGCTTCCTCTGGACTGACCAGAAAAAATAATGTGAATAATTGTGCTCCAATATGGCCAGTAATGGCCATTTATATCTATATTTTGTGAATAGATGACCAAATAGCTGAAAAGCTTAAAATGATTTCATCGAAAAGGCTGTTTATTAGCTGCAAAAGAGTTAGAATTTACCTGACTCCACGCTAATAAATGGCTGTACAAATATTCTACTAATCGATAAGTAGTATAGATTAAGGAACATACAATGACACGAAATGAAGGGCAAGCCTCGGTTATCTTAGATAATGTCTGTAAGCTGATCCAGAAAAAAGTTCACGCTGATAATGTGTTACTCGTTGAGAAATTCGCCAAAGCCTTGTACAGCAATATGTCTAAAGAGGATTTGGCACATCGCAACGATAGTGACTTATATGGCGCTGCACTAAGCCTATGGAACTCGCTAGAAAAAAATAACTCTGATGACGCGGTTGTCCGTGTCTTCAATCCAGAAGTAGCAAAAGATGGCTGGCAGTCATCGCACACTATTGTTGAAATCATCGCGAAAGACATGCCTTTCTTAGTTGATTCTGTGCGTATGGCCATGACTCGCGAAAACATCTCTTCTCACTTATTACTTCACTCTCCACTGAAAATCCAACGTGACAAAAATGCTAAAATCACGGGTATTTCAAGCTTAAAAGCAGAGCAAGAATCAACGTCAACAAAAACGGTGTTCTTTATCGAGATTGATCGCCAAACAGATGCAAAAGTTATTGAGTCTTTCAAAAAAGAACTTGAGTCTGTGTTAGTTGACGTATCTATCGCTGTAGAAGATTGGCAGCCAATTCGTGAAAAGCTAATTGCTGTAACGAAGGATTTACCTAAGCGTCATCATAATAATAACGAAAGTGAAGTTGCTGAAACGGTTGAGTTTTTAGACTGGTTAGCAAAAGATAACTTTACCCTAATGGGTTATCGTGAGTATGAACTGTCGCCTGTACAGGGTGATTATCAATTAAAAGGTAAAAAAGGTACTAGCCTTGGTCTGATGAAAAACACAGACGAAGAGCACAGCCGTTTACTTTCTGAATTACCAGAAGTTGCACGTCAAGAAGCGCGTAGCAATAATTTACTGATTTTAACGAAAACTAATTCAGTGTCTCGTGTTCACCGTCCTGCTTATATTGACTATGTGGGTATCAAGCGTTTTGACGAGGAAGGTAATGTAATTGGTGAAGACCGTTTCCTTGGTTTATTCTCTTCGAGTTTCTACAACAACAGCGCCGCTGATGTTCCGGTACTGAAAAGTAAAATTAATCGCATTATGGAAATGTGTGACTTTGCTAAAGGCACCCATGCTTATAAAGCGGTATTAAATATCCTAGAAACATATCCACGTGATGAACTTGTGCAAGCACGTGAAGCCGAACTACTTGAAGTTGCTATGGGCGTACTACAAGTACAAGAGCGTGATATGTGCCGTATTTTTGTGCGTAAAGACGCATATGGCCGTTTCTTCTCTTGCATGGTCTATGTACCGCGTGAGCGCTATAACACGGCACTACGTCGTGAAACGCAACGTATCTTAGCTAACGCATTTAATTCTGACGACAAAGTCGAATTTACTACTTTCTTCTCTGAGTCAACATTAGCCCGTACTCATTATACGGTGCGTGTGACTGACAATAATATTGAATATAACGTGAAAGACATCGAAAACAACCTAATTGAAGCTGCCCGTACTTGGGAAGATAGACTCCAGTCTGCACTACTTGAAAGTGCAGGTGAAGCACGCGGTAAAGAACTAAACCGTAAATATGCACAAGCATTTGCAAGTGCATATAAAGATCAGGTTTTACCAAGTGCTGCGGTTGTTGATATCGAGAAACTTGAGCTTCTTAATGACGAAAACAAACTTGAAATGTTGTTCTATCGTCCACAAGAAGAAGCAAATACCAATGTTGTTCGTTTAAGCTTATTCCATAAAGATGAGCCAATCCACTTATCTGACGTCATGCCAATGTTAGAAAACTTTGGCTTACGTGTAGTGGGTGAAACGCCTTACTCAGTTAAAACGACAGACGGTAAAATTAATTGGATCATGGATTTCACCATGCTAATTGACAATAAGGGCATTGCTGACTTTGATAAAGTATCTGCTCGTTTCCGTGCTGCGCTTACTAATGTTTGGAATAACCGTTTAGAAAACGATGGTTTCAACCGTTTAGTTTTAATGGGTGGTTTAACCGGTCGTGAAGCGTCTATTCTTCGTGCATACGCTAAATACATGCGTCAAATTGGTGTAACTTTCTCGCAGACTTACATCGAAAGCACATTTGCAAATTACCCACATATTGCTTCGCAAATCGTTAACTTATTCACTAAAAAGTTCTCAGTTAAGAACCCTGGTAGTGAGAAGACGCTTGAGAAGCTAGTTGCACAAGTAAATCTTGAACTAGAAAACGTAGCAAACCTAGATGATGACCGTATCATCCGTTTATACGTTGATATGATCAATGCAACTCTTAGAACGAACTTCTTCCAAAAAGAAGCGGATGGCCAATTTAAGTCATATGTATCGTTCAAGGTTCAGCCTTCTATGATCCCAGAAATGCCATTACCACTGCCTGCGTTTGAGATCTTCGTATACTCGCCGCGCGTTGAAGGTGTGCATTTACGTGGTGGTAAAGTTGCACGTGGTGGCCTACGTTGGTCTGACCGTCGTGAAGACTTCCGTACTGAGGTACTGGGTCTTGTTAAAGCGCAACAAGTTAAAAACACGGTTATCGTGCCAGTAGGTTCGAAAGGTGGTTTCGTATGTAAACAGCTACCGACAGACCGTGAAGCATTCTTCAAAGAAGGCCAAGAGTGTTACAAAATTTTCATCCGTGGTTTATTAGATATCACAGATAACATCGAACGTGGTGAGATTGTTCCGCCAGTTGATGTTGTTCGTCATGATGAAGATGACCCGTATTTAGTTGTTGCTGCCGATAAAGGTACTGCGACTTTCTCTGATATCGCAAACGGTATCGCAAATGAATATAACTTCTGGCTAGGTGATGCATTCGCATCAGGTGGCTCAGTAGGTTATGACCATAAGAAAATGGGTATCACAGCAAAAGGTGCGTGGGAGTCTGTTAAGCGTCACTTCCGTGAAATGGATATTGACTGTCAAACAACTGATTTCACTGTTGTAGCTATCGGCGACATGGCGGGTGACGTATTTGGTAACGGTATGTTGCTTTCTAAGCACATTCGCTTACAAGTGGCGTTCAACCACATGCACATCTTTGTTGATCCAAACCCAGATGCTGCAACATCTTACCCTGAGCGTGAGCGTTTATTTAATTTACCGCGTTCTTCTTGGGAAGATTACAACAAAGACCTTATTTCACAAGGTGGTGGTGTATTCTCTCGTGCGGCTAAATCAATTAGCTTAAGCCCTGAAATGAAGAAAATGCTTGGCACTAAAAAAGCGAGCATGACACCTAACGAATTAATCAAAGCAGCTCTAATGATGGAGTTTGATTTACTTTGGAATGGTGGTATCGGTACTTACATCAAGAACTCTAAAGAGACTGATGCAGATGTTGGTGACCGCGCAAATGATGCTCTTCGTATTAACGGTTCTGAGCTTGGTGCGAAGATCTTAGGCGAGGGTGGTAACTTAGGTGCTACTCAATTAGGTCGTATCGAATTTGCAGCTAAAGGCGGTCGTGTTAACACTGACTTCATCGATAACGTAGGTGGTGTTGCGTGTTCAGATAACGAAGTAAACATTAAGATCTTACTTAATGGCTTAGTTGCTGAAGGTGACTTAACGCGTAAACAACGTGATGAGCTACTTTATGCTATGACCGATGAAGTATCGCAACTGGTTCTAAAAGATTGTTATCGTCAAACGCATACCTTATCGATTACACAGTCAAAAGGCACATCAACACTTAAAGAAAAAGTACGTTTTATCCATGCCCTTGAAAAAGATGGCAAGTTAAATCGTGCGATTGAGTTCATTCCAACTGATGAAGAACTTGCAGAGCGCGCAGCAGCGGGTAAAGATTTAACTCGTCCAGAACTATCTGTACTAGTTTCTTACGCGAAAATGGTACTTAAAGAGTCTTTAGTGGTTGATGAAATCACTGAAAACCCTTATTACCGTCAGTTGTTGGTTAATTCATTCCCGGTACCACTTCGTGAGAAGTTCAACGATGCAATGGATAACCACCCACTTCGTAAAGAAATTATCGCAACAAAACTTGCCAATAATATTGTTAACGATATGGGCCTTAACTTCATGGTTCGTATGCACGAAGAAACAGGTGCTAACGAAGCAGAAATCGCGCTTTGCTATTCAATTGCAAAAGAAGTGTTCCAGATGCCAGAAACATGGTCATCAATTGTTGCACTTGATAATAAGATCCCAGCAGCTGTACAAACAGAAATGCTCTATCAGTTACGTCGTACGGTTCGTCGTGCAACACGTTGGTTCTTACGTCATCGCAATAAAGCACAAACGATTGAGCAAGCAATTGAGTTCTTTGCACCAACATTTGCTGATTTAAGTGAAAACTTAAATAGCTACATGGTTGAAAAAGAAAGCGAGCGTTTGGTTAAAGCAGCTGAGAAGCTAATTGATAGCAATGTACCAAAAGCACTTGCGACACGAGTTGTGTCTCTATCAAGCCTATTCTCTGTAATGGACTTAGCTGAAATTGCTAATAATTCAGAACGTAGTATTGCTATGGTATCTAACACGTACTTTAAGTTGGGTGCGCGTATGGGCTTACATTGGTTCCTTGACCAAATTACTAACCAACCGGTTGCAAATCACTGGCAAGCACTTGCTCGTGCTTCTTACCGTGAAGAGCTTGATTGGCAACAACGTACATTATCGGCTGTGGTACTTAATAGCTTTGCAGCAGACAGCAAAGACATAGATGCACAAATTGATGAGTGGATGGATAACCAAGATCTACTTCTACAACGTTGGAAACAGATGCTATCTGAATTCAAAACATCGCAAAGCCATGATTTTGCGAAGTTCTCAGTAGCACTTCGTGAACTAATGTTGTTAAGCCACAACTGTGACACTTCCAAATAAGTGAAAAGTCGTTAAAATACATACCCCAGCTCGCTGGGGTATTTTTTTGCCCTTAATTTGCAATGGTCCGTTTATAAGCGGCTACCTTGTTTATTTTTACCTAAGGAACAAACCATGTTTTATGATCTAGCTCGCCGTTTTATGTTTACCCGTGATGCGGAGTGGGCTCATGAATTTGCACTTAATAATTTACGCCGATTTGCTCATACTCCATTGAGTGCAGCGTGGTCTCAATCTGTCCCTAATAAACCAGTTAACTTTTTGGGTTTAGAATTTAAAAATCCAGTAGGTTTAGCGGCAGGCTTAGATAAAAATGCAGAGTGTATTGATGCATTTTCACAAATGGGTTTTGGCTTCGTTGAAGTGGGTACTGTTACTCCTCGCCCTCAAGCTGGTAACGATAAGCCGCGTATTTTCCGTTTACCAGAATCAAATGCGATCATAAATCGTATGGGCTTTAACAACAAAGGCGTTGATAACCTAGTTAATAACGTAAAAGCGGCGAAATATGACGGTATTCTAGGTATAAATATAGGTAAAAATAAAGATACACCAAACGAGCAGGGTAAAGATGACTACATTCATTGTATGCGCAAAGTATTTGAGCATGCATCGTACATCACAGTAAATATTTCTTCACCAAATACTCCGGGTCTTCGTGATTTACAATATGGTGAAGCGCTTGATGACTTGCTACAAAGCTTAAAGAATGAACAACTTGATTTAGCTGCAAAGCATAACAAACAAGTGCCTATGCTTGTTAAGATCGCCCCAGATCTTGATGAAATACAAATTGCGCAAGTTAGTGAGTCATTGATCAACAATAAGATCGATGGTGTTATTGCTACAAACACCACACTTGAGCGTGCGGCAGTACAAGGCCAACAATATGCAAACGAAGCGGGCGGTTTATCTGGCCAACCAGTACGTCAGCGCTCAACCCACGTGGTTAGTGAGCTGAAGCGCTTAACTGATGGTAAGTTACCTATCATTGGTGTGGGTGGTATTGATGATGCAGAATCTGCAAAAGAAAAATTTGCAGCGGGTGCCGACCTTGTACAAGTTTATACTGGCTTTATTTATAAAGGCCCAGAATTGGTAAAAACGATCCTTAACGGCTTATAAGGATCAGTTATCTAAGCATTTGATCATTAATAAAATGTTCTAAAAAAGTATTTTATTAATGGTCAGGCTTAGCTATAATTTATGATTAATCGCACAGAATTCTAAGTTAGGGAGGAGACATGTTACAAGCATCGAAGCAATGGAAATGGCTTGCTTGTGCAAAAAATAATCGTCTTTTGGTTGACCTTGACCAAGATATGCAACTGTGCACACCTTACAAATTACGCCAACTTACTGATGCTGTTTTACAAGAGCCAAACTTCAGTCTTGAAGATGCTGCATTTTATCAGCAAGTTTATCAATATCTTGAAACATTCTCATTATGGAGTCCGGCAGAGCTTTGCCAAATTGCTCTTAACGCTACAGCAGTTAAATTTCATTTGAAGCCAGTACTTGCAAAGAGTTGGTTTTTTCATGAATACCAGGGTAGCCAGCCAAGTGTTGAAGCGGTTGTAAAGTTATACTCTAAGGCACAAGATGGTGAGTTTTTAATTGTTGATCATTCACCAGAAGCATCTGTTTGCATTAATCTGAGCGCACACTTTCAGTTAGACGAAAATCTATCTCTAGAGCAGTTTGAAGCCATCAAGGTTCTAAATAATCGTATCCATCCTGTTTATATTCAACAAAAACAGTTTAAATCGGCATAGGGCGTGTTGACCTTTGTGAATTAAAATATGTTCACTTTAGCGGCAATTTAATCGCGGCGAGAGATTCGCAACCTAGTGGGCTAAGTAAAAATCTAGCTAATATCCCTGCAAATGTTGGCGTTTTTGTTCGCCAAGCTATGCTATAATCCCGCGCAATTAGCATTTAAGGGTTTTTACTTTGCAATTTATCGCACTTACTTCTATCGGAATAGAAAATTTACTTGTTGATGAGCTTACAGCACTTGGTGCAGAAGTCTCTAAACAAACCGTGGGCTCTGTACGTTTTGAAGCAGATAGCTTGTTAGCACAAAAAATTTGTTTATCGAGTCGCTTCGCCACTCGTATCATGATGCTGATAGAAGAGAAAGAAGGCGTTAAAGACAAAGAAAGCCTTTATCAATTTGCACGACTACAGCCTTGGCAAGAGTGGTTTGGCCCAAAACAAACTTTCGCTGTTGATTTTAGTGGTACTAACAACGATTTAAAAAATACCCAGTTCTCTGGTCTTGTCGTAAAAGATGCGATTGTTGATTATTTTTCAGATCTATTTGAACAGCGCCCAGATGTTGATAAGTACAACGCTAATGTGCGTGTTGTAGCAAGATTAAATCGCCAAGGTGTTGCGCTTTATATTGACTATTCAGGTCCACGTTTATCTGAACGTGGTTATCGTCAAGACCAAGGTAAAGCACCGATTAAAGAGCATTTAGCTGCAGCACTTGTAAAGCGAAGTGGCTGGCTTGAAAATGTACAACAACCTTTATTTGATCCATGTTGCGGTGCTGGTACCATTTTAATTGAAGCAGCAAGCATGGCTCGTAATGAAGCCCCTGGTTTATTCCGCGAAGGTTTTGCATTTGAGCGCCTACCAAGTTTCCGCATCCAAAAATACAAAGAGTTAAAAGCAGAACTAACAGCTCAAATTACTGATCCAAAGCTTTGGCTTATTGGACATGATATTGATGCTGGTGTAATTAAAAAAGCACAAGAAAACGCGGAACGCGCAGACCTTGGTAATGTAATTAAATTTAAACAAAGCGATGCAACAAAGCTTACCTCAGTTGCTAAGCTTCCTGGTGTGGTGATTTCAAACTTACCTTATGGTGAGCGTTTAGGCTCGATGGCAGAGTTGGTTAACTTACACCGAAGCTTAGGTGTTGGCTTCAAAAAGCACTTTAACCATTGGAAGCTTGCTTTACTTGGCACCGACGAAAGCCTATTTAAGTTATTAAAGCTTGTTAAATTAAAACGCTATAAGTTCAAAAATGGCCCGTTAGATGTGGTGCTAAATTTATATCAACTTGACGATAAACAAGTCGAGCTAAGCAAAGAAGATAAACCAGCTCTTAATTTTGAAGGTTCAACAGCATTTGCAAACCGCTTAAAGAAAAACAAGCAAAACTTGAAAAACTGGTTAAAGCAAAATGAAGTAAGCTGTTATCGTGTCTACGATGCGGATATTCCAGAATATAACGTTGCAGTTGATGTGTACGATGATTCAGCGGTTATTTTTGAATATGCCGCACCTAAAGAAATCGATGACACTACGGCACAAAAGCGCTTACAAGATGTGATTAGCCTGACCGCTGAGCAGTTAGAAATTGCGCCAGAGAATATCGCAGTTAAAGTACGCAAAAAGCAAAAAGGCGAAGAGCAATATACTAAGGTATCAAAACAAAATCGCACACAAGTAGTCGAAGAGTTTGGTGCTAAATTTAAAGTAAATCTATTTGATTATTTAGATACAGGTTTATTCTTAGATCACCGTTTGGCTCGTCGTTATATTCAACAAAACGCACAAGGTAAACGTTTCTTAAACTTGTTTGCTTATACGGGCAGTGCATCTGTTCATGCTGCGATAGGTGGTGCCAAAGCAATTACTACCGTTGATATGTCAAAGACCTATTTAAAATGGGCGCAAGAGAATTTCGCGCTTAATGACTTGAGCAATACTCGTTTTCGTTTTGAGCAAGCTGACTGCTTGAAATGGCTTGAATACGCACAAGGTCAATATGATTTAATTTTCTTAGATCCACCGACGTTCTCAAACTCAAAACGTATGAAAGACGCATTTGATGTTCAGCGCGACCATATCAAGCTCCTTACTTGGGTTAAAAAGATTTTAAGTCCAAATGGCACGCTTATATTCTCTAACAACAAGCGTGGCTTTATCATGGATGAAGTTGGTTTAATGGGGCTTGGCTTAAAAGCAGAGAATATTTCTGACAAAACTTTATCGCCAGATTTTAAACGCAATAAGCAAATTCATAATAGTTGGCTTATTACACATGGCTAGTTTTACCTTGTATCACACAGATGGCTGTCATTTGTGTGAAATGGCAGATGAATTATTAGTTGCAGCAAACGTTTCCTTTGCTGCAAAAGATATCATGGATAGTGAACAGCTTATCGCGCTTTACCAAACCAGTATTCCGGTTGTTGAAGCTCATCAAGGCGAAAAATTATTTTGGCCTTTTGATGCACAGCGATTAGCGCAATTTATTGCTGATAATAAAGAATAAGAGTAGTAATCACGATGGATTTAATCAGAATAGCCAAAGCGCAACTCGCTTATGGTACGCATCCGTTACTAGATGATGCTGATGCAGTTATTGAGTCGGGTGAGCGTGTATGTATTGTTGGTCGTAACGGTGCAGGTAAATCAACATTACTTAAAGTACTTGATGGCCAAGTTATCTTGGATGATGGTGAAATAAACCAACTAAGTGGTATACGAATTTCGCGTCTAGAGCAAGATCCACCAAAGGGGGCTGCAGGCTCAGTATTTGATTATGTAGCGCAGGGTATGCCAGATATTGCTAACTTATTGATTGAATATCACCAAGTTAGTAATCAGATGCAAACAGACTATAACGATAAGTTACTAAATAAGTTAGAGCGCTTATCAAATCAATTAGAAACAGTTGACGGCTGGCGTTTTGATACGCGTATTCAACTTGTGTTATCGCGCCTAGAGCTAGATCCAGAGGCTAAACTTGAATCATTATCAGGCGGTTGGTTACGTAAGGTTGCTTTAGCAAGGGCCCTAGTTAGTGAGCCTGATTTATTGCTACTTGATGAGCCTACCAACCACTTGGATATGAGTAGTGTTATTTGGCTCGAGCAATTTTTAAAAGAATTTAAAGGCGGTATCGTTTTTATTTCTCACGACCGTGCGTTCATTCGCGCAGTAGCTACTCGCATTCTTGATTTAGACCGCGGAAAACTGATTTCATATCCGGGTGATTATGCAACATACCTTGAACAAAAAGCGCATGATTTAAAGGTAGAAGAAACGCAAAACGCGCTATTTGATAAACGCTTAGCCGAAGAAGAAGCGTGGATCCGCCAAGGTATAAAAGCCCGTAGAACACGTAATGAAGGACGCGTTCGCGCATTAAAAGAGTTGCGTAAAGAGCGCAAGCAGCGAGTAGAGCAGGTTGGTAAAACAGATTTCAACATTGAAACTGCTGAGCGTTCAGGCAAACTTGTTTTTGAAGCGAAAAACATAAGTCATGCATTTAAAGACAAAGTGATCGCTAAAGACTTCTCTACACTTGTTATGCGTGGCGACCGTATTGGCCTTGTAGGCCCAAATGGTATAGGTAAAACAACACTGCTTAAAATTTTATTTGGTGACTTAACACCAGATAGCGGAAGTGTTAAGCAAGGTGTTAATTTAGAATTTGCCTATTTTGACCAATATCGTCAAAAGCTTGATGAAGAAGCCACAGTACAAGACAACGTAGCTGAAGGTAAGCAAGAAGTGATGATGGGCGGGCGCTCACGTCATGTACTTGGTTACTTACAAGACTTCTTATTTCCACCGGCAAGAGCCCGCACACCTGTAAAAGCACTCTCTGGTGGTGAGAAGAACCGCTTGTTACTTGCAAAGCTATTTTTAAAGCCGTCTAATATTTTGGTACTCGATGAGCCAACCAATGACTTAGATATCGAAACATTAGAATTACTTGAAGATATTATTAACCAATATCAAGGTACCGTGCTTATTGTTAGCCATGACCGCGAATTTATAGATAATACCTGTAATTCAGTCTGGGCATTTGAAGGTGATGGTAAGATTACCGATATTATTGGTGGCTACAGTGACTATGAGGCTTATGCTGCCTACTTAGTTGAGCAAGAGAAACAACAACAGCAACAAACTAAGCAAGAAAAACCCGTGGTGCAAAACCAAGATAAACCACAAAAGAAAAGTAATAAACTCTCTTACAAATTAAAACTTGAATTAGAGGAATTACCCAGTAAAGTGGAACAACTTGAAAAAGCGCTCGATGCTCAGCAAGTTGTGGTCAATGACCCTGACTTTTTTAAGCAAGATGCTGCAATTACATCAGAAGCATTGAACCATTTAGCCCAGTTAGAGTCTGAGCTTGAAGCCGCTTTTGAGCGCTGGGAAGAACTCGAAGATTTAAAGAATCAGTAGTAAGGATTAAAATGAAATATAAATTACTCGCTGCCAGTATTTTAGCTACTCTAAGTACCTCAGCGATGAGCGCGACCTATAAATTAGAAGAGTTAGGTGGTCTGGAAGGCTCTAAGCATAATTATATAACGGATGTTAGTGAAAACGGTCATATCATTGGTCTTGCAAATGGTACCTATAAACTACCTGTAGACGTTTCTTATATCGATTTTGATGCAAGCAACATTAAAAACGCCTACGACCGAGAAAAAGCGCGATTTGAGTCAATTGACAAAGAAATTACGTTTACATTAGATGATATCCAAAATAACGATGCAGTGAATACCAATGCTGATGCACACGCATTTATGATTTGGTTTTTATCTACTGATAGTCGTCCTAATGATTCTGAGTATCAAAAAATATCGAGTGCAATTGCCACTACTTATACTGCTGAAGGGTCTCAAGAGCAGGTTTTATTTGATGAAGCATCGCTTGATTATGATGGCTTAACTCGCTCAACATCAAACCTTCTATCTGCTGTTGCTGACGATGGCGTGATGGTGGGCTGGGGCAGTGCGCCTTACGAAAAGACCGCCTTTACCCAAACAGATGAAACCGAAGAAGAAACTCACTTCTTACGTGACTTTATAAGTCGCGGTATTGTTATTGGTGCTAATGGTGTCGAAGTACCTTTAGTTCCTGAATTTGATGAGCACGGTGGTATTAGTGCCGCATATGACATAGTCAAAACCAATAGTGGCTACGAAGTAGTAGGTACCGTATCTACCGGTATTCCAGTTGATCCTCAAGATGATATTGACGATCGTTGCGATAACGAAGATGAGCCAGTTTCAGATTGTGTTGAAACGCTTAATCGTAGCTTTAGTACGGGTATTTTCGATAAACGAGCCGTTAAATGGACCTTGGATAACGACCTAAATATTATCAATACGGAAATATTTGGCTTAGGTCTTACGCCAAAAGATGACGAAGATTTTGCATTTAGAAGCAGCGCTTTTGTCATTAATGAAAATGGGGTAATAGCTGGTACTTCAGATGTTCGCTATAAAGATCGAGATATTCGTATCACTATGCCGGTTATTTTTGAGAATGGTGAAGTAAAAGAGTTTCTTGACCAAGAAGATGATTGGACCTCGGGTCAGCCTTTAGCTATCAATAATGACGATGTTGTGGTTGGTTATGCAACCAAAAGAATCGAAGGTACAAACCGTACTAAATTTTTCTATTACGACAAGAAAAGTGACAGTGTTGTTTTCCCGACAGATTATTTCTCAAGTTCTAGCTCAATCGCTAATGACATAAATGATAATGGTGTGATTGTTGGTGAGGGTGAAACCGATATCTACAATACGTCTACACGTCGTCGTGAAGGCTTTATGTACACTATCGGTGAAGATAAAGTCGTAAATTTAAACGATTTATTACCTTGCTATGAAGAAGATGGTGAAACACGATTTAAATACGTTGTTGCTGAAGCCAAGTCGATTAACAACAATAATGAAATATTTGGTGTTGCTACCAAAACGGTAGAAAAAACAGATTCATTCGGTAACACGGTAGTCGATCTTAACGGTAATGTTGAATATGAAAGTATTGCAGTACCTGTTAAGTTGACACCAATTAGTGGTTCAATTGAAGAGTGCCCTGCAGAAGAAGTTGAGCAATATGAGCGTCAGTCTGCAAGCTTCCCTTGGTATGCATTAATCTTGTTACCATTTGCAGCGGCACGTCGCTTTTTTAAAGCAAAGTAGCGTAAAAAATAACTTTTCAACTACATTAAAAAACCCAGCTTACAGCTGGGTTTTTTGTCTATACTCATATTTGAATTGTCAGTTTTTTATTTTTGATGTCGATGTAACCATGCTTTTCTTACAGAGCGCTTCCAAAGCATATCTGTTACGAAATAGCCAAGTATAGCCGCGGCTGTTGCACAAATAAGTGAACCAACTAAGAAAGCCGGACCAATGGTTGTTAAGCTTTCTAAAAACCATTGCCAGCTAGGCTCAAAATGGAAGTGTTGTGTAGGTTGCGCTAAGGCAATTGTTCCAACAATATACGAGCAGTAAAAAATAGGAGGCATTGTCAGTGGATTTGTGATCCACACCGTAGCAACAGAAATAGGCAAGTTTACACGAAATGGAATGGCCAGGGCGGCTGCTAGAACCATTTGAAAAGGAACAGGGATGAAAGCAAAAAATAAACCTACAGCAAATGCTCCTCGAGCAGAACGGCGATTTAAATGCCATAAATTGGCATCATGTAATAAACGGCCAAAAATTCTTAAGTATTTATGATCTCTTACCTTGTTGTGATCAGGTAAAAACCGTTGGATCGTTTTCTTAGCCATTTAAAGCAACCATTTACATCTGTTTGGTTATGCAGTGGTTTTATATTGGGTTGTTTTATTACCCTTTATACAGCAAACACTGCAGTGTTTTATCTAATAAGTTTTGCTGTTATTTTAGCAGCTGCCTATTTTAAGCCTTTTTTGCCAATATTGTCAGGGTTTATTTGCGGTATTTTTTTAGTATTTTTTCATTACTTAGTCTTTTATTCTCAAAGCGAATGCGACTTAAGACCTAAAAAACCAGTAATTGCTAATTTTCAAGTGATTTCAATACACTCAGCCCAGTCTCCTTTCTACGTTAAAGCAAGCCTGAAAAGCATACAGGGGTGCAGTCTCTCTAAATTAAAACCACCTTTAGCAATGATTAGTGTTAGCACAGCGCAAAAACTGATGGTTGGTGATGAAGTGAGTGCGCGAATAAAGCTTAAGCCGTTTAGAAGCGTAAAAAATTATAATAGTTTTGATCGTGAACGACATGCGTTTAGACAAAGACTTTTTTATAAAGGGCGCACAGTTTCTAAAATACAGATAGAAAATCAGACTGGTAAACCTACTAGTACTGAGGTATATCGCAATTATATATCGACTATAACTACTGGCAGCCAATTACAATGGCTTTACTATGCTTTGCTAACTGGCGATAAAAGCAAAATATCGCAACAAAATAAACAACAACTACGTGAATTAGGTATAAGCCATCTCTTGGCAATCTCAGGACTACACATCGGGCTTGTATATGCAATCGGCTTTTACTTTAGTAAATATATCACCCGTATAATGCGAATACCTGTGTCTCAAACCCGTCAGATTAATAGTTGGTTTATGCTGATAGGTTTTTGTTTTGCAGCTACCTATGTATATCTAAGTGGTTTTGCCGTGTCAGCAGTGCGCGCATTGTTGATGTTAGGCTGTTTGCTATTTATCTACATCTTAAATAAGAATCCATTGCGATGGCGAACAATTCTTTATGCTCTTACACTAGTGCTGATTATTGATCCATTTACGTTATTAAACCCCGGTTTGTATTTTAGTTTTATTGCTGTTGCTATTATTTTTCTTGTTATTCGAAGCTCTCTTGGCAAAAACTTAGGTTTTTACAGACGTGTTATACAGCTTGGCTTAATACAATTAGCGTTATTTATAGGCCTGTTGCCATTGTCACTGTTTTACTTTGATGGCGTAAGTACGATTGGCTTGCTGGTAAATTTAGTCGCTGTGCCAATAATTAGTGTCATTGTTTTACCATTCTTAGTTTTGTACAGTTTTTTATCCTTACTTTTAGATTTACCGCTACTTTTATATGGCTTAGATTTTGTTTTAAATTACCTTTATCAATCGATAATGTTAGTCCCAAAACAATGGCGCTGGCTTGAGTTCGCATTTGTTGAGTTCAATACCTTAGTTTTGATTTACAGCACTCTGTTATTGTTTCTTTGTTATCCTTATCGAGCATTTGCCATTATTCCTGTATTGATTGTAACTTTTGATTGGCTTTTGTCGCCGAAAAGCACTTTTCAGTTAGATGTATTTGACGTTGGTCATGGCTTAATGGTGATGCTCAGCAAAGAAAATAAGGCGGTGGTCTATGATTTAGGGCCACGTTATTTTGGTCGATATGACTATATTCAGTCAGTTTTATTAGCAAACATAAATGCGCTTAAGCTTGAGGTGATTGCCACTATAGTAAGTCATCAAGATAATGACCACATTGGAGGTCTTCACTCTTGGAATGAAAATGGCTTTGGAGCAACGTTAAAGTATTTTCATCCGCATGGCGTGAATGCTCGTTGTGAGCCAAAGCTTTTAAAAATCGGCAATGTTAGTTTAACTAGCTTTAGTATGCCTGGTGATAATAACAATGATCAATCTTGCATTTTGAGGGTGAAGTCGGGTGAGTATATTGTGTTATTAACCGGCGATATTTCTGCTGAAGCAGAGCAACAACTCATTACCAGGCTCCCAGACCTGCAAGCGACAGTACTCGTCAGCCCTCATCACGGTAGTAATACATCGTCAAGTCAGGCGTTTATTGAGCAGGTGCGGCCTAAACTGGTTATCCACTCAAGTGCATACCAAGGGCAGTGGCAGTTTCCTCACCCTGAGGTTGTAAAACGTTATCAAGACCGTGATATAGCGCAGTTAAGTACAGCAGACAGTGGCCATATTAGAATCAAATTCTATAACGATACCTTTTTAGTTGAATCAGCTCGCGAGCATGAAAGTTACTGGTTCGAACAAGATTGACGTTTTGTTTTTACCCCCATAAGGCTACAATAGTCGAAGTCTATGAATAAGAGAGTGTTATGGATCAAACTACATCCCAAATTTATAAGCGATTAATCAGTTATGTGGGTGATTATAAATTAATCGCGTTTTTCGCCATTGTTGGCATGGTTGGCTATTCTGCCATGGATGCACTGTTTATCAATTTAATGAAACCTTTTATTGATGAAGGCTTAAATGCTCGTAATACTGATGTATTAACTTATGCACCATTCGTTGTTATCGCGTTAGTGCTTGGTCGAGGCATGTTTAATTACATGTCATCTTACTGCTTGAGTTATGTTGGCTCCCAAGTTGTTAGAACTCTTCGCCAACAATTATTCGAACATATATTACATTTACCTGTGTCTTTTCATGACAAAAATTCTAATGGTGATTTAATTTCTAAAATCACTTTCGATACAGAGCAAGTACAACAGGCAATTACTAAAGCGCTGTTAATTGTGGTGAGAGAAGGGGCGTTTGTTGTTTTTTTACTTTTCAATATGTTTTATACAAGTTGGAAGTTATCGCTGATTTTCTTGGTTATTATTCCGCTGGTGGCAGTGATTGTTGCATTTGTATCGAAACGCTTTCGGATGATCTCTAAAAAAATTCAATCTGCGATGGGGCAAGTTACTCGTAGTTCAGAGCAGATGCTCTCTGGGCATAAAGTAATCCACGGATTTGGTGGTCAGCAGCAAGAGATTGCTCAGTTTTCAGCGATTAATAACCATAATCGTCAGCAACGCATTAAAATGGATGCAACAAAGGCGTTAAGTGTTTCGGTTATTCAGATCTTAGCTGCGAGCGCAATGGCAGTGATTTTATGGGTCGTGTCAATGCCATCAATGATAGACACAATCAGCTCTGGTGATTTCGTATTACTAATATCATCAATGATGATGTTATTACGTCCACTTAAGCAACTTTCAAATGTAAATAGTGACTTACAACGTGGTATTTCTGCAGCACAAAGTATCTTTTTGGTACTTGATGAAGATGTAGAAAAAGACACTGGCACCTATAGTATTGATAAAGTGACAGGGCACATTGAAATAAACAACGTTACTTTCAAATACCCAACTAAAGATGAACCAGTTTTGAAAAACTTGTCGCTAACGATTAATGCCGGCGAAAGCATTGCATTAGTGGGGCGCTCTGGTTCTGGTAAATCGACCATTTCAAATTTATTGCCACGTTACTATGAACTAGAAGGTGAAAGTGAAATTTTACTCGATGGTGTCAATATCGCTGACTACAAGCTAACGGATCTTCGTAAGCAATTTGCATTGGTTTCACAGCAAGTGGTGTTATTTAACGATACTATTGCAAATAACATATGCTATGGCCTTGAACGTGAACTCAGTAATGAAGAGTTAATGGCGGTTGCCAAACAAGCCCATGTTTGGGAATTTGTTAAAGACTTGCCAGAAGGTTTAAATACCATGGTGGGTGAAAACGGCGTGATGTTATCTGGCGGTCAGCGTCAACGTATCGCGATTGCACGTGCCATTTTAAAAGATGCACCTATTTTAATTCTCGATGAGGCGACATCAGCTCTCGATACTGAGTCTGAAAAGCTGATCCAGCATGCACTTGATAGCTTAATGAAAGAAAAAACATCAATTGTGATAGCACACCGTTTATCAACAATAGAAAACAGTGATTGTATTTATGTTATTGATCATGGTCAGGTTATCGAAAAGGGCACGCATAGCGAGCTGCTTGAAAAAGACGGCACCTATTCCGCTCTTTGTAAAATGCAATTTGGTGAGCAGTAGTGAGTGTTATTGAAAAAAGCTGGTATAAAAGACCAGGTTTACTCAGTGTTTTACTCTTACCTTTGAGTGTGCTTTTTTGGCTAATCTCAACACTTCGTGTATTGCTATACAAGCTTAATATTCTGAAGGCTTTTAAAGCGCATGTACCTGTTATAGTGGTTGGTAACATAGGTGTGGGTGGCAACGGCAAAACGCCATTTGTAATATGGCTTGCTGAGTTCTTAAAACAACAAGGTTTAAAAGTGGCGGTGATCAGTCGTGGTTATGGTGGTCAGTCTGACTCGTATCCATTGTTAGTTACTGATGAGACGACTACAACACAAGCGGGTGACGAACCTGTACTTATTAGACGTCGTTTAGGTTGTGTTGTTATGGTTGGACCTGACCGTCAAGCCAGTATTAAAAAATTAGAACAGCACGATATTGATGTCATCATTTCTGATGATGGTATGCAACATTACAAAATGGCCCGAGATATAGAATGCTGTATTGTTGATAGTGAACGCCAGTTTGGTAACGGTTTATTAATGCCAGCAGGTCCACTTCGTGAAACCAAAGCGCGCTTAAAATCGGTTGATTTAGTTATTGAAAATGGCGGCAATGCACAAAGCCGCTATGATTTAGCATCGAGCCCATTTCGAACCGTGAGTGATTCAAAACTCGCCAATTCAGTTCAAGATAAAGGCCACGCCGTCAGTGCTATTGGTAACCCGAAACGCTTTGAGATAAGTCTAGAGCAGCAAGGCATTAACTTGCTATCGACCCATCATTTTCGTGATCACTATGCCTACCAAGCAAGTGACTTTACCATGTTTGGTGATGACGCTGTTTTTATGACAGAAAAAGATGCAGTTAAATGCTTTAGCTTTGCCAAGCCAAATTGGTATTATTTGCCTGTTGATGCAAAGCCGACAACAACGGTTATCGAAAAACTAAATTTATTATTAAAACAAAAAGGGATCCTCAATGGCCTTTGATACAAAATTACTTGAAATTATCGCCTGTCCAGTGTGTAAAGGTAAATTACGTCTTGATAAAGAAAATCAAGAGCTGATTAGTACAGCAGCGAAACTTGCTTATCCAATCAAAGACGATATCCCAGTGCTTTTAGAAAATGAAGCACGTGAACTAAGCCAAGAAGAGGTTGATAAGTGGAATTCGTAGTTGTAATTCCTGCCCGTTACGCATCGACACGTTTACCAGCTAAACCACTTGCTGATATATGTGGTAAGCCAATGATCCAACATGTTTATGACAAAGCAGTTGCTTCAGGCGCATCACACGTTTATGTTGCCACCGATCATCAAGCAGTATTTGACGCTGTTAGTGAGTTTACAAGTAATGTTCTAATGACGCGTGAAGATCATCAATCAGGGACAGAACGTTTAGCTGAAGTTGTTGAACAACTCCAACTTGAAAGTGATACCATTGTCGTTAACGTGCAAGGTGATGAGCCTTTATTAGCTAGTGAAAATGTCTCGCAAGTGGCTAAACTGCTCGCTGATTCTGACGCGCCTATGGCAACATTGAGCACAAGTATTGATGATATCGACGATATATTTAACCCTAATTGTGTAAAAGTGGTTAGCGATGCGCACAACAATGCAGTGTATTTTTCGCGTGCAACCATTCCTTATCATCGTGATGCGATGATGAGTAATCAAACTGATAAAATCAATCTTGATGATTATGCCCGCCATATTGGTATTTATGCTTACCGAGCAGGGTTTATTACTCAATATATTGAGCTGCCAGAATCTCCGTTAGAAGTCCGTGAATCTCTAGAGCAGCTTCGTGTGCTTTATCATGGTTATAAAATCAAAATAGCTAAGGCATTATGTGCTCCACAAGCAGGTGTAGACACGCCAGAGGACTTAGCCCGCGTCATTGCAGTGCTGAGTAAATAACCAATGCACGATGTAAATACAGTTCATCTTCATGCAAGTGAAGATGACTTTTTTGTATTTTATAAACCAGCAGGTGTAAGCTTTCATAGTGAAGAATGTGCTGGTTTTGTTGTACTTGCAGAGCAACTTGTAAACGAAAAACTATATCCTGTACATCGCCTTGATAAAGTCACCTCGGGTTTAATTATTTTAGCCCGTCACAAAGAAGCAGCAGCAGAGTTCACTGCACTATTCAGTGCCCATCAAGTGCATAAATTTTATCTTGCACTCAGTGATGCAAAACCAAAGAAGAAACAAGGTTGGATAAAAGGGGATATGGAAAAAAGTCGTCGGGGCGCTTTTAAATTGCTAAAAAGCCAAACCAACCCGGCTGTTACCCGCTTTTATTCAAAAAGTATTCGCCCTGGGCTACGTGCCTACCTATTAAAACCTTTTTCGGGTAAAACACATCAACTAAGAGTCGCGATGAAAAGCTTGGGTGCGCCAATTCTTGGTGATAGCACGTATGCAGGAAGTAAAGACGAGCGCACAAATTTGCATGCTTATGCACTACAATTTAGCTATAAAGGGCAGCTTAAAGAGTATCGATGCGATTACACTTTGGGTGCTCATCTCAATGAAGTTTTTAACTCAGACGAATTCAAAGAGTGGACAGCTCCTTGGACGTTGGATTGGTAAATGAAAGAAACAACACAAGACATCCGTTTTGGTGGCATTAAACGTTTATATGGTCATCAGCAATTTGATTGGTTACAACAAGCACATTTTTGTGTCATTGGTATTGGTGGTGTAGGTAGTTGGGCCGCTGAAGCGCTAGCTCGCACGGGTGTAGGACAACTAACCTTAATAGATCTTGATGATATTTGTGCAACTAATGTTAATCGTCAAATCCATGCTATGACTGGCACCGTAGGTGAAGCAAAAGTTGAAGCGATGAAAACACGTTGTGAGCTGATAAACCCAGACATCAAAATTAATGTTATTGATGACTTTATAACGCTAGATAACATTCGTGAGCATATTCAAGGCTTTGATTATGTGATTGATTGTATTGATGCAGTGAAAGAAAAGGCCGCGTTAATCGCACATTGTAAGCGTATAAAATTACCCGTTATTACAACCGGTGGCGCAGGCGGACAAACTGATCCGAGCCAAATTAGCTTTGGTGATGTAGCTAAGACAACCCATGATCCTTTGCTTGCAAAAGTACGGTATATTTTGCGAAAACAGTACAACTTTAGTAGCAATCCAAAGCGTAAATTTAACGTAGATTGTGTTTATTCAACTGAACAGCTTGTATATCCAACCTCTGAAGGTGAAGTTTGCCAAGCAAAACAAGGCGCAGATGGTTCAATGAATATGGATTGTAACAATGGTTTTGGCTCAGCCACAATGGTAACAGGAAGCTTTGGCTTTTTTGTCGCAGCCAAAGCAATCAGAAAATATTTAGATAAAAAACAGCGTTCTTTATAACATTTAGCGGTTTTGCTCAGCCATGGTTTGAATTTTATCAACCATGGCTTTGATGCCATTGCCGCGAGAAGGGCTTAAATGGCTAATTAGACCGAGTCGTTCAAATTCATCATAGGCATTTATTTGTGCTGCTTGTTCCGGTGTTAGACCATTGTATAAGGCTAAAATTAAAGCCAATAGTCCTTTAACGATACGGGTATCTGAATCACCAGCTAAAACAAGGCTATTTTCTGTATGATCAAAGTCGATATATAGCCACACTTTACTTTCGCAGCCTTTAACTAGGGCATCATCTACTTTAAGCACTTCTGGCATAACTGGTAATTGCTTACCTAATAGCATTATCTGGCGGTATTTTTGCTGCCAACCTGCAGCTGTTTCAATGTTTTTACTAACGGCTTCAAACGTTGAATTCATAACTTATCCAAATTTAATCTAATAACTCAATACTGCTTTTAAGAGCATCAATAAACGCATCTACATCATCTTTATTGTTATATAACGCAAAGCTTGCTCTTACTGTACCAGGAATGTGCAAATGGCTCATTATAGGTTGTGTGCAATGGTGGCCACTGCGCACGGCAACGCCAAACCCATCAAGCAGAGTGGCTAAATCGAAGGGATGTTCATCGCGATAATTAAAACTAATGTTACCGATGTTATGTATTTGGTTTGAATAGATATTAATACCATCAATAGCTGATAATTGTTTTATCGCATAGTCAAAAACTGTATGCTCATGTTGACGCATTTGCTGAAAATCTAACGATGTTAAATACTTTATTGCCTCACTAAAGGCGATTACACCCGCAATATTAGGTGTTCCTGCTTCAAATTTACCCGGTGCATCCCGAAAAGTGCTTTGCGTGAGGCTCACTGTTTCGATCATTTCGCCACCGGTTTGATAAACATCGAGCGAATTTAACAGTTCAAATCGGCCATATAGACCACCTAAACCTGTCGGCCCGAGCATTTTATGGGCAGAAAATACGTAAAAGTCACAAGAAATTTCTTTTAGATTAGGGCGTAAATGCATCGCAGCCTGCGCACCATCAATGACAGAAATAGCATTAATGGCTTTACATGCTGTAATGATAGGCGCTAAATCAGTGATATTACCTAATGTATTTGATGCATGAGTAACAGCAACTACCTTAGGCTGATACAGTTTTATAAACTCACAGCACTTTACGCTATCAATGACCAAGTCATCTTCAATAGGTAAAATAATCAGTTTTGCACCGGTACGCTGTGCTAGTTGTTGCCATGGCACTATGTTGGCGTGATGTTCAATCGCAGAGATTGCAATTTTATCGCCTGGTTTAAGCCGAGAAGCCAGACCATTTGCGATTAAATTAATCGATTCAGTCGCTCCTTTGGTCCACACTAACTCATTGGCTTTAACAGAAAAATAATCTGCAAGTAGCGTTCTGGTGTGTTCATATTGGCGGGTCGCGTTTTCACTGAGTGTATGACGGCCACGATGCACATTGGCATTCTCATGACTATAAAAACGGGCAAGGGCATCAATAACTGCTTGTGGCTTTTGTGAGGTCGCTGCTGAGTCTAAATACACCAGAGGCTGCTCATTAACCGTTTCATTCAGTAATGGAAAGTCAGCGCGTATTTTTGCAATATCGAACATGGAAGGCCTTAAGCTACGAGAATGCGACGATTTTAATTACTTTGCACAAATAGACAAGTGCAGGGCAACAAAAAAGGCCGCATAGCGGCCTTTTTTAAACGCAAATTCGTATTAACGCTTGTCTGTTGGTACGTAATCGCGTGAAGTTTCACCAGTGTATAACTGACGAGGACGGCTGATCTTGTGACCAGGTTGAGAAAGCATCTCATCCCAGTGAGAGATCCAACCAACAGTACGTGACATTGCAAAGATTACAGTGAACATGCTTGTTGGAATACCGATAGCTTTTAAGATGATACCTGAGTAGAAGTCTACGTTAGGGTAAAGTTTCTTCTCAACGAAGTATGGGTCTTCTAGTGCAATTTGCTCAAGCTTCATTGCGATATCAAGAAGTGGATCTTGAATATTTAACTCAGCTAGTACTTCGTGACATGTTTGACGCATTACTGTCGCACGTGGATCGAAGTTTTTGTATACACGGTGACCGAAGCCCATAAGACGGAATGGATCTGACTTATCTTTTGCTTTAGCAACGTATTCGTCGATACGGTCTACTGAACCGATTTCTTCTAACATGTTAAGACATGCTTCGTTAGCACCACCGTGCGCAGGACCCCATAAAGATGCGATACCAGCCGCGATACACGCGTAAGGGTTTGCACCTGATGAACCAGCTAAACGTACAGTTGAAGTTGAAGCGTTTTGCTCGTGGTCTGCGTGAAGCATGAAGATTTTATCCATTGCTTTAGCAAGAACAGGGCTAACTTTATATTCTTCAGCAGGTACTGAGAACATCATGTGTAAGAAGTTTTCAGCAAAGCTTAAATCGTTACGCGGGTGTACAAACGGTTGACCTACGTTGTATTTGTAAGCCATAGCAGCGATTGTTGGTAACTTAGCTATTAGTTTGATTGCACTAGTTTTACGTTGTGTCGCATCAGTGATGTCTAAATCTTCGTGATAGAAAGAAGATAAAGCACCTACAACACCACATAGCATCGCCATAGGGTGAGCATCAAAACGGAAACCTTGGAAGAAGTTTGCGATTTTAGTATCAAGCATAGTGCTATGCGTGATTTCTTTTGCAAACTCATCGTATTGTTCTTTAGTTGGTAATTCGCCGTTTAACAGTAAGTAGCAAACTTCGATGTAGTTAGACTCATCAGCTAGTTGCTCAATTGGGTAACCACGGTGTAGTAATACACCTTTACCGCCGTCGATATAAGTGATTGAAGATTCACAAGAACCGGTCGACATGAAACCTGGGTCGTAAGTGAAGTAGCCATGAGAACCTAACGTACGTACGTCGATTACGTCTTGGCCAGCAGTGCCTTGGTAAATTGGAAGTTCGATTGGATCAAGACCATCAATATGGACCGTGGCTTTATTATCCGCCATCTATTTATCTCCTATTAAGATAACAACTCTGATTGTTATGTTCTGAATCTGTTTAAGCACATTCTTTTCATTTTAACGTGAAAGAGGGGTGTAAAGTCAATTTTTATAAACATTATGCATAAATGGATAATAAATATTCTGCCAGGATTAAATATTATACCATTGGCTAATTCGCAAACGACTCTTACTAAACAAGAATTGTAAAAAGACCTTTGGCTATATATACTATCCAAGGTTTTATACCGTATTGTCTGTAGGTAAACTTTATTTTTACATTTAAGTTTTGCATAAGTGTGAACTTTTTGTGTATCAACACGGTTTACTTAGATAGTTCCATCGAAATTCATTTTGATGGGTTTAGAAAAACAAGTAGATGAGCTCCTAAGTGGGCAAGATGGGCAAGTAACTGTGAAAAAGCAAAGACCTGTAAATCTAGATCTAACAACTATATCTATGCCGGCAACGGCTAAAGCATCAATTCTTCACCGCGTCACCGGTGTGGCACTATTTTTTGCTTTAACGTTTGTCATTTGGGCTTGGTCTGAGTCTCTTTCTTCTCCAGAAGGTTTTGAATTCGTCAAGGGTCTGTTCAGCGGATTCATTGCCAAATTCATAGCGTGGGGTACCATTTCTGTGTTGGCATATCACCTAATCGGTGGTGTTCGTCACATCATTATGGATATGGGTCACTGGGAAGAACTTGAATCAGGTAACTTCAGCGCTAAAGTTGCGATGGCTTTAGGTGTTGTAGCTGCAATTCTAGCAGGAGTGTGGATATGGTTTTAAATCAAGCAACTCTTAAACGTGATGGTGTACAAGATTTTGTATCACTTCGTACAACAGCATTAATAATCAGCGCATATGCGATTTTTATTATCGGCTATTTTTTATGTACACCAGAAGTCACTTTTGAAGCCTGGCAAGGCCTATTCTCTAATCTAGCAATGAAAGGGTTTACACTAATTGCCCTTGTTTGCATTATGGTTCACACCCGTATCGGTCTTTGGCAAGTTCTAACTGACTATGTCAAAAATGCGAAATTACGTGCTGTTTTAGGCTTTGTATTAAACCTTATGGCCGTTGCTTACGTAGCAATTGGTCTAATCGTTTTATGGGGTGTTTAAGTGAATTATTCTGTTCGTGAATTTGACGCAGTAGTAATTGGTGCAGGCGGCGCGGGTATGCGCGCAGCACTTGCTATTACTGAATCAGGCAAAACCTGTGCACTTATCTCTAAAGTTTTCCCTACACGTTCTCACACTGTGTCAGCACAAGGCGGCATTACTGTTGCGTTAGGTAACTCGCATGAAGATAACTGGGAATGGCACATGTACGATACTGTTAAAGGTTCTGATTTTATCGGTGACCAAGACGCTATCGAATATATGTGTAAAACAGGCCCAGAAGCTATTACTGAATTAGAAAACATGGGCTTACCATTTTCTCGTTTTGAAAATGGCCGTGTTTATCAACGTCCTTTCGGCGGTCAGTCGAAAAACTTTGGTGGTGAACAAGCAGCACGTACTGCAGCAGCAGCTGACCGTACGGGTCACGCACTGTTACACTGTCTTTACCAGCAAAACGTTAAAAACAAAACAAACGTATTTTCAGAGTGGTATGCACTAGATTTAGTTAAAAACAGCGATGGTCATGTTGTTGGTTGTACAGCAATCGACATTGAATCAGGCCAAGTTGTTTACTTCAAATCAAAAGCCGTTGTTTTAGCAACAGGTGGTGCAGGTCGTATCTACGCATCAACAACTAACGCACACATCAATACAGGTGACGGCGTTGGTATGGCAACCCGTGCTGGTGTTGCATTGCAAGATATGGAAATGTGGCAATTCCACCCAACAGGTATCGCAGGCGCTGGTGTACTAGTAACTGAAGGTTGTCGTGGTGAAGGTGGTTACCTTCTAAACAAAGACGGCGAACGCTTCATGGAACGTTACGCGCCAAATGCTAAAGACTTAGCATCTCGTGACGTTGTTGCTCGTTCAATGATGACTGAGATCCGTGAAGGTCGTGGTTGCGATGGTCCTTACGGTCCACATATCAAGCTTAAACTTGACCACTTAGGTGAAGAGACGCTTAATTTACGTCTTCCTGGTGTATGTGACCTTGCGAAAACATTCGCACACGTTGACCCAGCTAAAGAACCAATTCCAGTAATTCCAACATGTCACTACATGATGGGTGGTGTACCAACTAACGTAAATGGTCAAGCATTACAAATCGATGCAAATGGTCAAGAGAAAGTAGTTGAAGGTTTATTCGCTGTGGGTGAAATTGCCTGTGTATCTGTACACGGTGCTAACCGCCTAGGTGGTAACTCACTTCTTGACTTAGTTGTGTTCGGCCGTGCAGCTGGTAACTTCTTAGGTAAATACCTAAATGGTGTTGAAGCAGGTAAAGATGCGTCTGAATCAGACCTTGAAGCATCTCTTGCGCGCTTCAACCGTTGGGAAAGCTCTAAAGCTGGCCAAGGTGAAGACCCAGTTCAAATTAAGAAAGACCTACAAATGTGTATGCAGCTTAACTTCTCGGTATTCCGTGAAGGTGATGCAATGGCTACAGGTCTTAAAGAACTTAAAGAAATTCGTGAACGTCTGCAGTACGCTCGTCTAGACGACAAGTCAACAGAGTTCAACACTGCGCGTATCGAATGTCTAGAGTTAGACAACTTAATGGAAACAGCTTACTCAACTGCAGTAGCTGCAAACTTCCGTACAGAAAGCCGTGGTGCACATTCTCGTTTTGACTTCCCAGATCGTGATGACGATAACTGGTTATGTCACTCTATCTTTAACCCAGTTACAGATGAAATGACAAAACGTGAAGTAAACTACGCGCCGAAACTGCGTGAAGCTTTCCCACCTAAAGCACGTACATACTAGGAGCGAGACGATGGCACAAGTACAATTTTCCGTTTATCGTTACAATCCAGATGTTGATAATGCACCACGTATGCAGGACTTCACGCTAGAAACGCAAGAAGGCCAAGATATGATGGTATTGGATGCTCTAATGCAATTAAAAGAGCAAGATCCAACATTATCATTCCGTCGTTCATGCCGTGAAGGTGTGTGTGGTTCTGACGGTATCAACATGAATGGTAAAAACGGTTTAGCATGTATTACTCCTTTATCAACGCTACTTAAAGGTGGCAAAGGTAAAATCGTAATTCGTCCATTACCTGGTTTACCTGTGGTACGTGACCTTGTTATTGACATGAGTCAGTTCTACACTCAATACGAAAAAGTTAAGCCTTATCTAATTAATGACACGCCAGCGGCGGGTGAGCGTCTTCAATCTATCGAAGAACGTGATAAGTTAGATGGCTTATATGAGTGTATTTTATGTGCATGTTGTTCTACATCGTGTCCTTCGTTCTGGTGGAATCCAGACAAGTTCATCGGTCCTGCGGGTCTTCTTCATGCGTATCGTTTCTTGGCTGATAGCCGCGATACAGCGACTGAAGAGCGTCTTGCAGATCTTGACGATGCGTTCAGCGTGTTCCGTTGTCACAGTATTATGAACTGTGTTAGCGTGTGTCCTAAAGGTCTTAATCCGACTAAAGCAATTGGACAAATCAAATCAATGCTTTTAAACCGCGCTGTTTAAAGCTTGAATATGTAAGGTGGTTAAGTGATTAACCACCTTGTTTTTACAACAATTAATTTCTGCGCTAAAGAAAAGGGCTTATAAATGCACGAAGGTGTGATGAAGGCATGGCTAGAATCTTCTCACTTAAACGGCGGAAACGTTGCTTACGTAGAAGAGCTTTATGAAGCGTACTTAGATGATGCGACTTCTGTGCCAGAAGAATGGCGAGAAGTGTTCGAACAATTACCAAAAGTAGATGGTGTGGATGTTGACGTAAAACATTCAGAGGTTCGTTCACAATTTGCGGAGCTTGCTAAAAACAAGCATAGAGAAGTAGTGGTAGCAGAGGGTGGCTCTGGCGATCCTAAACAGGTCAAAGTGCTACAACTTATTAATGCTTTCCGTTTCCGTGGTCACCAAAATGCTAACCTAGATCCATTAGGTATCTGGGAACGCGAACGAGTTCGAGATCTTGAACTTGAATACCACGATTTATCTGAAGCTGATTTTGACCGTGAATTCAATGTGGGTTCGTTTGCCGTAGGTCGCGACACCATGCCTTTAGGTGAGCTATACCAAGCACTTAAGACCACGTATTGTGGGTCAGTTGGTGCAGAGTATATGCACATCACTTCAACTGAAGAAAAACGTTGGTTACAACAGCGTTTAGAATCAGTGCAATCACGTCCAACGTTCTCTAAAGAAGAAAAGCTACGTATCCTTAAAGGATTAACAGCTGCAGATGGCCTTGAAAAATATTTAGGGGCTAAGTTCCCTGGTGCAAAACGTTTCTCACTTGAAGGTGGTGATGCGTTGGTACCAATGCTTAAAGAACTAATTCATCGTGCAGGTGAAAGCGGACAAAAAGAAGCTGTTATTGGTATGGCTCACCGCGGTCGCTTGAACGTGCTAGTGAACGTTTTAGGTAAAAACCCATCAGAATTATTCGATGAGTTCGCTGGTAAACACAAAGATACTTTAAGCTCAGGTGATGTTAAATATCACATGGGTTATTCATCTGACTTCGCTACAAAGGGTGGCAATGTGCATATGGCACTTGCGTTTAACCCATCTCACCTTGAAATCGTTAACCCAGTAGTTATGGGTTCGGTACGCGCTCGTTTAGACCGTTTAGGTGATAAGTCAGGTATTAAAGCATTACCAATTACTATTCACGGTGACTCTGCAATCGCAGGTCAAGGTGTTGTTCAAGAAACATTTAACTTATCGCAAACTAATGCATTTAGTTGTGGTGGTAGTATCCGTATCGTGGTAAACAACCAAGTTGGTTTTACAACGTCAAAACAAGCGGATGTTCGTTCTACACCATACTGTACTGACATTGCGAAAATGGTTCAGGCACCTATTTTCCACGTTAATTCTGACGATCCAGAAGCGGTTGCATTTGTTACTCAAATCGCACTTGATTTCAGAAATCAATTCAAGCGTGACGTTGTAATTGATTTAGTATGTTATCGCCGTCATGGTCATAACGAAGCGGATGAGCCGAATGCGACTCAACCACTTATGTACCAGAAAATCAAAAAACACCCAGTTCCACGCCTAATTTATGCTGACCAACTTGTGTCTGAAGGTTCATTTACAGAAGATGAAGTCAAAGCACTTGCTGATGAGTACCGTAACGGTCTTGATGGCGGTAACTGTGTTGTTGAAGAAATTCAACCAGAAACATCTCACTCTTCAGATTGGGCTAAATTCGTTGGTCACGATTGGGATGTTGAGTACGATGCAAAACTTTCTGTTGAAAAACTAAAAGAACTTGGTGAAAAAGTATCAAGCTACCCAGAGAGCCACAAAGCTCAGTCGCGTGTTAAGAAAATTTACGACGACCGTAAGCTAATGGCATCAGGTGAAAAACCGCTTGATTGGGGTATGGCTGAAACGCTAGCTTATGCTTCACTTGTAGATGCGGGCACAGATATCCGTTTAACAGGTCAAGACTCAGGCCGTGGTACTTTCTTCCACCGTCATGCTGTTATCCATAACCAAAAAGATGCATCAACCTACTTGCCGCTGCAAAACATCAGCGAAAAACAAGGTTCATTTGAAGTATACGACTCAGTACTTTCTGAAGAAGCGGTACTTGCATTTGAATATGGTTACGCAACAGCTGAACCAACTTCACTTGTAATGTGGGAAGCACAATTTGGTGACTTCGCTAACGGTGCACAAGTTGTATTTGACCAATTCTTAAGTTCTGGTGAACAAAAGTGGGGCCGTTTATGTGGTCTTACATGTTTACTTCCACATGGTTATGAAGGTCAAGGCCCAGAGCATAGCTCGGCACGTCTTGAGCGTTTCTTACAATTGTGTGCTGATCACAATATGCAAGTGTGTGTGCCTTCAACACCAGCGCAAGTTTATGCAATGCTTCGTCGTCAATCTGTACGTCCTTTACGTCGTCCATTGATTGTTATGACACCTAAGTCACTACTTCGTCATCCGCTGGCAACTTCAACACTTGAAGAATTATCTGAAGGTGTGTTCCACAATATGATCGATGAAATCGATGATATTGCAGCAGATAAAGTAGAACGCGTTGTATTCTGTAGTGGTAAAGTTTATTACGAGTTACTACAAGAGCGTCGTAAACAAGAATTAAATAACATTGCTATTGTTCGTGTAGAACAATTATATCCATTCCCACACGCTGAGATGGATACAATCATGCAACGTTACCAACACGTTAAAGATTTTGTTTGGTGTCAAGAAGAGCCGCAAAACCAAGGTGCATGGTATTGTTCTCAACATCATTTTGTTGATGCAATTCCTGAAGGTGCTAAATTAACTTACGCAGGTCGTAAAGCATCAGCATCACCAGCGTGTGGTTACATGTCAGTGCATAATAAAGAACAACAAGCGCTCGTTGCAGACGCGCTTACTATTGAAAAGAAAGGATAAGCAATGAGCACAGAAATTAAAGTTCCTGTACTTCCTGAGTCGGTTGCTGATGCTACTGTTGCAACATGGCACGTAAGTGTTGGCGACAAAGTAAGCCGCGACCAAAACTTGGTTGATATCGAAACAGATAAAGTTGTTTTAGAAGTTGTTGCACCAAACGATGGTGTAATCACTGAAATTTCACAAGAAGAAGGTGCAACGGTACTTGGCGAGCAAGTAATTGCATTACTTGGTGATGCAGATGCTGCACCAGCAAGTGACGACTCTGCCAAAGAATCTGCACCAGCAAAATCAGAAGACGCGCCAGAGGCGCAATCAGCACCAGCATCAGAAGGTAAAGAAGTGGACATTAAAGTACCTGTACTTCCAGAATCAGTCGCAGACGCGACAATTGCTACTTGGCATGTTCAACCAGGTGAAGCGGTAACTCGCGATCAAAACCTAGTTGATATCGAAACTGATAAAGTTGTTCTTGAAGTGGTTGCTCAAGAAGACGGTATCATGGGTGAGCACATTCACGCTGAAGGCGAAACAGTACTTGGTGAGCAAGTAATTGGTACAGTTAAAGCGGGCGCAGCACCAGCTAAAGCACCTGCAGCAAAAGCTGAAGAGGCTACTGCAAGCGAATCAAATGATAGCTCTGATGTGTTAACACCATCAGTTCGTCGTTTAATCGCTGAGAAAGGTCTTGATGCATCTAAAATCAAAGGCACAGGCAAAAACGGTCGTGTGACTAAAGAAGATGTTGATACATTCTTAAAAGCACCTGCAGCAGCACCAAAAGCTGAAGCAGCGCCAGCAGCACCTATGGGTGACCGTACACAAAAACGTGTTCCTATGACACGTTTACGTAAAACTATCGCTAATCGTCTTCTTGAAGCGAAAAACTCAACTGCAATGTTAACTACATTCAACGAAGTTAACATGAAGCCAATCATGGATCTTCGTAAGCAGTATCAAGAAGTGTTCGAAAAGCGTCATGGTATCCGTTTAGGTTTCATGTCTTTCTACGTGAAAGCAGTTACTGAAGCACTTAAGCGTTTCCCTGAGGTGAATGCATCTATCGATGGTGATGATATCGTTTATCATAACTACTTCGACATCAGCATTGCGGTTTCAACTCCACGTGGTCTTGTTACACCAGTTCTTAAAGACTGTGACAAGCTATCAGTGGCAGAAATCGAAAAAGGTATCCGTGAATTAGCACTTAAAGGTCGTGACGGTAAACTATCTATCGAAGATATGACTGGTGGTAACTTCACAATTACTAACGGTGGTGTATTCGGTTCATTACTTTCTACACCTATCATCAACTTGCCACAGTCTTCAATCTTGGGTATGCATAAAATCCAAGATCGCCCAATGGCTGTTAATGGTAAAGTTGAAATCTTACCAATGATGTATTTAGCGTTATCTTACGATCACCGCCAAATCGATGGTAAAGAATCAGTAGGCTTCCTAGTAACAATTAAAGAGTTACTTGAAGATCCAACTCGTTTACTACTAGATGTTTAATTTGGTTGTATAAAAACTAAGCTGTGAACCCTGTTCACAGCTTTTTTTTTGCGCCTTTGGTCTAACTGGGGTTTTCATGTGGAGCCTTGGGATTTATACTAAGTGCGCAATTTGGGATAGCTGTTTATTTTGCATAAATATTCAGCTCTTTTAGTATAAAAAATTGGATAAAGCATCATGAATTTGCATGAGTATCAGGCAAAACAACTTTTTGCCGAATATGGTTTACCAGTTTCTCAAGGTTTCGCTTGCGATACACCTGAAGAAGCTGCAGCAGCTGCTGAGAAAATCGGCGGTGATATGTGGGTTGTTAAAACACAGGTTCACGCAGGTGGCCGTGGTAAAGCTGGCGGTGTTAAGCTAGTTAAAACAATCGACGAAGTAAAAGAGTTCGCTGCGAACTGGTTAGGTAAAAACTTAGTTACTTACCAAACAGACGAAAATGGTCAGCCAGTAGCTAAAATCCTTGTTGAAAGCTGCACTGACATCGCTAACGAATTATACCTTGGCGCTGTAGTAGATCGTGCTTCTCGTAAAGTTGTTTTCATGGCATCTACTGAAGGTGGTGTTGAAATCGAGCAAGTTGCAGAAGAAACTCCAGAACTAATTCACAAAGCTGAGATCGATCCACTAGTTGGTCCACAAGCATACCAAGCTCGTGAATTAGGCTTCAAACTAGGTTTAAACCCTACTCAAATGAAACAGTTCGTTAAGATCTTCATGGGTCTTGCTAACATGTTCAACGATTTCGATTTCGCACTATTAGAAATCAACCCGCTAGTAATTACAGACGAAGGTAACCTTCACTGTCTAGACGGTAAAATCGGTGTAGATGGTAACGCGCTTTACCGTCAACCTAAAATCCGTGAAATGCACGATCCTTCACAAGAAGATGCACGTGAAGCTCACGCTGCAAGCTTCGAGCTTAACTACGTTGCACTAGACGGTAACGTTGGTTGTATGGTTAACGGTGCAGGCCTTGCAATGGGTACTATGGACATCGTAAACCTACACGGTGGTAAGCCAGCTAACTTCCTAGATGTTGGTGGTGGTGCTACTAAAGAGCGTGTATCTGAAGCATTCAAGATCATCTTATCTGACGACAACGTTAAAGCTGTTTTAGTTAACATCTTTGGTGGTATCGTACGTTGTGACATGATCGCTGAAGGTATCATTGGCGCAGTTAAAGAAGTAGGCGTAAACGTTCCTGTAGTAGTACGTTTAGAAGGTACTAACGCTGAACTAGGTCGTGAAGTACTTGCTAATTCTGACCTTAACATCATCGCTGCTGAATCACTAACAGACGCAGCTGAAAAAGTTGTTGCTGCTGCGGAGGGCAAATAATGTCTGTATTAATCAATAAAGATACAAAAGTTATCTGTCAAGGTTTCACAGGTGGCCAAGGTACTTTCCACTCTGAGCAAGCGCTTGAGTACGGTACACAAATGGTTGGTGGTGTAAGCCCAGGTAAAGGCGGTCAAACGCACCTTGGTCTTCCAGTATTCAACACAGTACGTGACGCTGTTGAAGCAACTGGCGCAACTGCATCAGTTATCTATGTACCAGCACCTTTCTGTAAAGATGCAATCTTAGAAGCTATCGATGCTGGCATCGAGCTTATCGTTTGTATCACTGAAGGTATCCCAACACTAGACATGGTTGACGTTAAAGTTAAGCTTGAGCAAACTGGTGTTCGTATGATCGGTCCTAACTGCCCAGGTGTTATCACTCCGGGTGAAACGAAGATCGGTATCATGCCTGGTCACATCCACAAGCCTGGTAAAGTAGGTATCGTATCACGTTCTGGTACTTTAACTTACGAAGCGGTTAAACAAACTACTGACGCTGGTTTCGGCCAATCAACATGTGTTGGTATCGGTGGTGACCCAATCCCTGGCACTAACTTCATCGACGTTTTAGAAATGTTCGAAAAAGACGAGCAAACTGAAGCAATCGTAATGATCGGTGAAATCGGTGGTACTGCAGAAGAAGAAGCTGCAGAATACATCAAGCACAACGTGACTAAACCAGTTGTTTCTTACATTGCAGGTGTTACGGCTCCTCCAGGTAAGCGCATGGGTCACGCAGGTGCAATCATCGCAGGTGGTAAAGGTACTGCTGATGAGAAATTTGCTGCATTAGAAGCTGCTGGCGTAAAAACTGTACGTTCACTAGCTGACATCGGTGCTGCACTTAAAGAGAAAACAGGCTGGTAATCAGTTTTAATCTCTTAATAAAGGCTCGCTTATGCGGGCCTTTTTTGTATCTGAGAGTTTCCTAGTTTGTGCACGAAAATTCTAGCTGTAAATTGAGAATAATAATGCTTTATTTGTGAATAAAAATTCCATACACTGATACCTTGTTTATTTGTTTTTATATAAAACGCTGTTATTAAAAAAGGTAAATATCACGTGCGTACCACAGAATTGGTAGATGGATTTCGCCAGTCAACTCCTTATGTTAATGCTCACCGAGGTAAAACTTTCGTTGTAATGCTCGGCGGAGAAGCAATTGATCAGCCAGGTTGTCGTAGCATCATTAATGATGTTGCATTATTAACGAGCTTAGGTATCAAAATTGTTTTAGTGTTTGGTGCAAGGCCACAGTTCAATGCGGCACTGCAAGAATTTGGCATAACTAGTCAGTTTCATAATGAAATACGTGTTACTGATAACGCGACTTTTGATGTAATAAAGAAAGTTGCGGGTGCAATGCAGTTCGATATTACTGCACGTTTATCGACCTCGCTAAGTAGTACTCCTATGACTGGCTCATACTTGAATGTGGTCAGCGGTAATTTTGTTATCGCTCAGCCTTTAGGAGTTGACGAAGGCATTGATTATCATCACTCAGGCCGTGTAAGACGTATTGATGTTGAAGGGATTCGTCATCAATTAAACAATAACAGTATCGTACTCCTTGGTCCGATTGCCGCCTCAGTGACAGGTGAAAGTTTTAATTTAACCGCTGAAGAAATTGCAACTCAGGTTGCATTAAAACTACGTGCCGACAAAATGCTTGGTTTTTGTAAAGAGGCCGGTATCTTGGATGAAAACGGTGAAGCAATTGCCGAGCTTATGCCAAATGAGGCAGAATCTGTCTTAGCAAACTACCGTAATCAACCTGATTCATGTTTAAGTGCAACGGTATTCTTACAAGCGGCCATTGATGCATGTCGTGGCGGCGTACATCGTTGTCATCTTGTTAGTTACAAAGAAGATGGCGCATTATTACAAGAGCTTTTCTCATTAGATGGCATTGGTACGCAAATCGCGCCGCAAAGCTCTGAACAGTTACGTAGTGCAACAATATCTGATATTACCGGGATTATTAATCTGATCAGACCGCTTGAAGAGCAGGGCTATTTAGTTAGGCGTTCTAGAGAGCAGCTTGAGATAGAAATAGAGCAATTTACTGTCATTGAGCGTGATGGTTTAATTATCGCCTGTGCCGCTTTATACCCATTTGCTGAAGAACAAGTGGGGGAGTTTGCAAGTCTGGCTGTTCATCCACAATACCGAGATGCAGATAGAGGGAGTTACCTACTGCGTTTTATTATTAATAAAGCTAAACGTGCTGGTTACTCGCATTTATTCGCTTTAACCACACGCAGTATTCATTGGTTTTTAGAACAAAGCTTTGAATTGGTGACCGTTGATGAGTTACCGGCGAAGAAAAAGGCACTGTATAACTATGAGCGCCGTTCTAAAGTACTGCGACTGGACCTTACTAAACTAAGTAAAAACCGTTGATAGTACAACTGAGTGGGTTGCTATAAAAAAGGTGACGCATGTGCGTCACCTCTAATTTTATATATTGTATTTAATTAATACTCATAGTTAATGTGCTGATAAAAGCGCACACGTAAATCTTGGCGCGTTGGATTAAAGGCCAGCTCGTCAGTTACTTCATTAATTGCGCTTTGCACTTGATTCATAAACTTACCATAACCAATGTCATGCTTGTCTTTATCGGCTGCGGCAATTACAAAATGTAAAGAATCAACAAGTTGATTTGCATCCCAATAATGTTGTAATTGCACTTGCTCTGAGCTGCAATCAAAGGTTAGCTTTTGCAGTTCACTGTTACTTTGTGCGTTATCAATATTGCTATTACGAACAATAGGGCGGGTACCATTAGCGATAAAAGCACCAAGGGTTAGCGCTCGTTTTTCGCAAGCTCGTTTAAATGCATCAAAAATATATTGATAAAATTGCGTGTAATTCTCTTCATTCAACATATGTTGAAATTGCGTTTTAATCGCGCGGGTTACTGGAATAGAAAACCCAGCATAAGTCATTTCACTGTGCTGTGTTGGTAAATGACATTGGCGAGATAGATAGCGTGGATATAAGCTACGCAATTTATAGCCATAGCTTTCTTTGTGACCTTTTGCTTTAGCAAATAAATCATAAGTAAGATGCTGGTGATCGCGAATTTTAAGTGGAGGTTGACCGCTTAATAGCTTTTCTTGTAATGAGTTTATTACGCGCTGTACGTTATGGTGAAAACTTGCTGCATTAGCACGAATATCTTCACCTGTAGCCAAAAATAATAAACGAATTTTTTTGCATTTTACTTCATCAGCGGCAAACACATTATGTGCTTCGTGGTATTGTGGGTTATAGAAAAATAAAATCTGCTTAGCGGTTTCTAAACTATATGCCTCATCATGGTAACGAACGACAGGTAACTTATCGTTAGCGATCAGATGTACATTGTGCAGTTCATATTCATCACATAGTGCAAATAACTCCCTTGCAAGACGCTTATAAGCACAGCTTACATTACTAAACTGAGCAAAAAACTCATCAGTAGGTTTAAACTCAACTAGCACATACTGGTTAGCACGCGCAGAGCTTGGAATATAGACTCTATGTTGATTGAGCGAAGCCATCTTTTTTCCTTATTGGTAGTGAAACTGACGGCACTATATCGCTAGTCAATGATCATTTTATTGCGTTAGAACAATTTTTTTACCGATTTTGCAGCGTCTGTAAACAATGTATTCAATAATCGGCTTATTATCTTCAATAAACATGGTTCAACTACTGTATGTTAGGGTTTGTTTTTGTAATAATGCATTAGTTTTGTCACCATGCAATATTTTGAGGATTATGCTCCTATGGCGGAAATTGAGAATCGCCCAAGTAACTTTATTAGAACGCTTATCGACGAAGATCTCGCAAGCGGTAAGCATGCGACTACACACACGCGTTTTCCACCTGAACCAAACGGTTTTTTACACATTGGTCATGCAAAGTCTATCTGTTTAAATTTTGGTATTGCCCAAGATTATCAAGGTCTTTGTAACTTACGTTTTGATGATACGAATCCAGAAAAAGAAGACATCAATTACGTAAATTCAATTAAAGAAGATGTGCAGTGGTTAGGTTTTCAGTGGGATGGTGAAATTAAGTATTCATCTAACTATTTCGATGCGTTATACGGCTATGCTGTTGAGCTTATCGAAAAAGGCCTTGCGTATGTGTGTTTCTTATCGCCAGATCAAGCACGTGAATACCGTGGTACTTTAAAAGAGCCAGGTAAAAATAGCCCGTACCGTGATACGCCAGTAGAAGAAAATCTAGCGCTATTTGAAAAAATGCGTAATGGCGAATTCAAAGAAGGCGAGTGTGTACTGCGTGCTAAAATCGATATGGCAAGTTCATTCATGGTATTGCGTGATCCGATTTTATACCGTGTACGTTTTGCTCACCACCACCAAACAGGTGATAAGTGGTGTATTTACCCAATGTACGACTTCACGCACTGTATTTCAGATGCACTAGAAGGTATCACGCATTCATTATGTACGCTTGAGTTCCAAGATAACCGTCGTTTATACGATTGGGTATTAGATAACATCAGCCTTGAGTGTCACCCACAGCAAATCGAGTTTTCACGATTAAACCTTGAATACACCATTATGTCTAAGCGTAAATTAAACGACTTAGTGGTTAATGGTCATGTTGAAGGTTGGGACGACCCACGTATGCCAACGATTGCTGGTCTGCGTCGTCGCGGTTATACACCTGCATCAGTACGTGAATTCTGTTCTCGCATCGGTATCACCAAGCAAGAAAACATGGTTGAAATGGGTATGCTTGAAGCGTGTATCCGTGAAGATCTTAATGAGCATGCACCGCGTGCAATGGCTGTTCTTGATCCGGTGAAGATTGTTATCGAAAACTATGATGCAGATAAAGTAGAGACTTTATCAGTTGCCAATCACCCGAATAAAGAAGAGATGGGCCGTCGTGATGTGCCTTTCACACGTGAGATTTATATTGAGCGTGAAGACTTCCGTGAAGAAGCAAATAATAAGTTTAAACGTTTAGTACTTGATAAAGAAGTACGTTTACGTGGTGCTTATGTAATTAAAGCTGAGCGTGTTGAAAAAGATGAGAACGGTGAAATCACCACTATTTTCTGTTCTTACGATCCAGAAACGCTAGGTAAAAACCCAAGCGATGGCCGTAAAGTTAAAGGTGTAATCCATTGGGTATCAGCCAGTGAGTCAATCACCGCTGAAGTACGTTTATACGACCGTTTATTTAACGTACCAAACCCAGCTGCTGCTGAAGACTTCAATGCAACGCTAAATCCAGAATCACTCGTGGTTCTTGCTAACGCGAAACTTGAACCGTCTCTTGCTAATGCACAAGCAGAGCAGGGCTTCCAGTTTGAACGCATGGGCTATTTCTGTCGTGATAACAAAGCCGACTCACTAGTATTTAATCAAACTGTGGGTCTTCGTGATTCATGGGCAAAGATTGAACAAAAGGGCTAAACTTTTAACTAATTGTTTAAGTTTCTAAGCTTAATAAAAAACCCTTTCACTTTTAAAGTGAAAGGGTTTTTTTATAACTATTAAAAGTGATTAAAAATAGCCGCGAATACCTAAGCTAAAGTTGCGACCAGGTAGTGGTGCTTTTTCTTTAATAAATGAACTGTGAACGAAACCTAGTTCATCCGTTAAGTTATCAGCATTAATGTACAGCTGCGTATCGACAGGGCCTAAATCAAGTTGGTAATTTGCCGATGCGTCAAACAGGGTATAACCGTCAGTTTTTGTTTCATAAGCGGTAATATCTGACTGCTCAAAATAATGAGTGCCTGCTAGGCTAAATTGCCAACCGCCAACAGTATACTGTAGTTCAGAACCAAGTTTGTTTGCTGGAATACGTGGTAGGTAACCTTCGCCATCTTTTAATTTAGCAGTTGTTGAATCACCAAACACTTTAACCAATGTGCTAGGTGACACTTGGTAGTGGACGTCAAACTCAATACCGTAAAGTTTTGCATCTTTACTTGCAAATTGATACACCGCCATTGCGTCTTCGTCAGCCTCTGCTGCTGACTCTAGACCGTGCTCTTCATCGAATACGAGCCCAGTACTTTGCTGGTAATAGTAGTTTTCAATGTCGTTGTAGAAAAAGTTAACGGTGTAACCAAAGTCACCAATAAAGCGGCGGAAACTTAAATCAAAGTTGGTTGCAGTTTCTTGATCGATATCTTCAGGCTCAAAGTGTATTTCGCCGTCTTCGATATGATAACCAAGGCCTAACTCATATGTGCCAGTTGCAATGTGTACACCATTTGAAAGTAGTTCAGCACTAAGAGGCGCGCGCTCTGAACGAGATACGCTAAGCGCAACACTTTGGCCTTCTTGATATTGCCAGATTGCACCTGCAGAAAAACTTAGATTTGTGAAATCTTCGCTGTAATTGATGATTTCTGCTTCTTCGTCATCGTGACCTTCTTCCTCTTCATGAGCGTGGTCATGATGATGCTCTGCCATACTAACAGCCGAGTCAATTTGGTAATCCTCAATACGTGCGCCTAATTCAACGGTTACATCACCAAATTGACGCTCTTCAAGCATGAATAGTGCATTGGTTTTAGTTACACTTGCTGGTGTAAAGGCTTCTTCACCATCAGCATCGTAGTCTGATTCTGTGTAGTGGTAGCCAGCCATACCGTGCCAAAGGCCTAATTTATGTTCAACGGTTGCACGTGCTTCAGTGGTTTTGTTAGAAAACACAGTGCCAACTGCACCATCTTCAATTTCGGCATGTTTATAGTCTGTGTAACCCACACGTAGTGAGATATTTTCAATCCAGTTATCATGTAGCGCATAGCTCATGTAACCTTGCCAGCGATCTTGCTCTAATTGCGCGAAGACAGACTCTTCGTGTTCTTCTTCACCTTCGTGTTCATCATGCTCTTCGTGATGATGGTGTTCATGAGCGGGAATACCGTAATCTGTTTCGATACGACCATATGACACACCTAGTGTTAGGTGATCGCCAACATAACTCGTACCAAAATTAACATTTTGGCTATCGATAAAGGTGTTTTCTACGCGGTTAGCGGTTTCGTGCTCTTCATGATCTTCACCCTCATGTTCCTCATGCTCTTCAGGAAGCTCGAATGTTGGTGTTTTATAATCATGACCTTTGCGCTTTGTGCCATCAAAATGGAAGTTGAAACCTTCATTACCGGTTTCAAGTTTTGCGGCATAAGTATTGGTGTTCGATACTGTGTCATGGGTGTATTGCGCAGCGCCTGTTAAAGTGTCGATATTGTCGGTAGGAATACGATTATCAACAACATTTACCACACCACCTATCGCACCTGAGCCGTAAAGTAGGGTAGCAGGGCCTCGTAACACTTCAATTTGTTCAGCGGCTAGGCTGTCATTTGATGTTGCGTGATCTGGGCCTATACGTGATGCATCACTGCTATCAAGGCCATTTTGAGTGATTTTCACACGCGGACCATCTAAGCCGCGAATGATTGGGCTTGATGAAACTGGGCCAAAATAACTAGCATTCACACCAGGTAGGCCTTTTAGTGTTTCGCCTAGGGTCGGCTTAGCCTTATTTTTAAGATTATCACCAGCCAATACGTTAACGGGTGAGATCATTTCAAGACTATTTTTATGAAGCGCAGAAGCATAGACAACAACTGTTTCTACCGATGTTGGCGTGAGAGTAATAACTAGATTTTGATTATCACCATTAATTTCAACACGTTTATCGATAAAATCATCTTTGCTGATGTGTAATTGGCCTTTGTTATCCACATCGATTTTAAACTGGCCTTGTTTGTCAGTGACAACGCTTTGTGACTTACCATGAACGTGAACTTCAGCGTTACTGATAGGTTGCTGATTTTTATCTAATACCTGACCTGTGATCACAGCAGCCATTGTTGATTGAGAGAACAGCGCAGCGGCAACAGCACTAGAAAGAATTGAAATTTGCTTCATTATTACTACTTCTAAGTTTGTTGTTGAGTGTTGTGATATAATATAACACTGCAATTTTTTATCTGCAATAACGTTATACTATAACTTTTAACTAAGTCGCGAATTTTACACCGTAAACTATACTTAGAATGTTTCAGTTAGATGGACATTCGTTATGTCTGATAAGAATCGTGTTTTTAAAGCCAATTTTACTATTGCAGATTTGCGCGAACAGCGAAATCACCAAGAGGTTTTCACCACGGCATGTGATAGGCAAGAAAGCTATGAACATTTTGTGTTAAAGCTTTTAAGCTACTGCTTATTTTCTCATAATAAAATGGCAACCATGAACGCACGGCTTAAAAGTAGTGAGCCAGATGTGTCAATTAAAGCCCTTGATGAGCATTATGAAATGTGGCTAGCAGTTGGAGAACCTGATTTTACAATATTGAGTAAAATTGCTGAACGTGTCGACGAACTATGGGTTGTAACTACGCTAAACAATGAGTGGTTACAAGAATATGAGCATCAATTAGAGCTGATAAATAACAGCCATTTAATTGCCTTTGATGGAAACTTTATTGAGCAATTGGCAAGCCATTTGACTAAAAACTTACAGTGGGATGTAACGATAGATCAACAAACAGTGAGTGTCTCAGACAAAGAAAACTTCTACCAAACAAACGATCTTGTGTGGCATTAAAGCTCAATTTTTACCTTACCGTTGGGTTTACTACAACACAGCAACACTTCACCTGAGCGTACAAACGCAAGTGGTTCTTGGTTATAACTCACATCACCTTCGACTAATTTAGCGCGGCATGCTCCACAATAACCTTCACGGCATTGGTAGGGGACGTCTATTTTGTGTTGTTCTAGGCATTCAAGGAGAGATGAACAGCCAGAATCAAATTTGAGACTCTGGCTGTTTGTTCCTGCAAGGATAACCTCTGCAGTAGTGTTAGTGCTCATTACAGATCGAAGTCACCAAAATCTGATGCATCAACCTGAGAATCAATTTGGCCTACAAGGTAAGAGCTAATTTCAGCTTCTTGTGGAGCAACTTGAACGTTGTCTGATACTAACCAAGAGTTGATCCATGGAATAGGGTTACTCTTACTTTCGAACTGTGCAGGTAAGCCAACCGCTGTCATACGCGCATTTGTGATGTATTCAACATATTGACATAAGATATCTTTATTTAAGCCAATCATAGAACCATCTTTAAACAAGTATTCAGCCCAATCTTTTTCTTGCTCAGCAGCTTCAACAAACATCTGAATCGCTTCTTCACGGCATTGTGCAGCAACGATTGCCATTTCAGGATCGTCTTTGCCTTCTTGCATGATATTTAGAATGTGTTGCGTGCCAGATAAGTGGAGCGCTTCATCACGGGCAATAAGCTTGATGATTTTCGCATTACCTTCCATTAGTTCACGCTCTGCGAACGCGAATGAACAGGCAAAGCTTACATAGAAACGAATAGCTTCTAGAATGTTAACCGACATCATAGCTAGGTAAAGTTGCTTTTTAAGGTCAAATAAGCTGACTTTTACTTCTTCACCGTTGATCACATGTTTACCTTCACCATATAGATTGTAAACAGAAATCATATTGATTAAATCATCGTAGTATTTGGTAACCGCATCAGCACGTTCACTGATCTTCTCGTTACTGACGATATCATCAAAGATAAGCTCAGGAGACTGCGTAACGTTACGAATAATATGCGTGTATGAACGGCTGTGAATTGTTTCACTAAACGCCCATGTTTCAATCCAAGTTTCAAGCTCAGGAATAGACACAATGGGTAGTAACGCAACATTAGGTGAACGACCTTGCACACTATCTAGCAAGGTTTGATATTTCAAGTTGCTTAAAAAGATGTGTTTTTCGTGGTCCGGTAACGCTTGGAAGTCAAGACGGTCTTTACTTACGTCAACTTCTTCAGGACGCCAAAAGAACGATAATTGTTTTTCAATTAGCTTTTCGAAGATAGGGTACTTTTGTTGGTCGTAACGTGACACGTTTACAGTTTGGCCGAAAAACATCGGTTCTTGTAATTGGTTATTATGGTTTCGGCTAAAAGTTGTATATGACATAGTGATTTCTCAAAAAACAGTCAGGACAAAGCGGGCAAATGAGCCCGCTTTTGTTATGTTATTAATTTAATTAGATTTTACAAGCGCCGCCTGCACAACCGTCATCTTCTACCTCTGGTGTTAGCTCATCTTGAGCATCCGATGCACCATCACGTGTGTTGTGGTAGTACAAGGTCTTCACACCAAGTTTATAAGCAGTCAGTAGGTCTTTTAATAGCACCTTCATAGGTACTTTACCGCCTTCGTACTTAGATGGATCATAATTAGTGTTTGCAGAAATCGTTTGGTCAACGAATTTTTGCATAATACCAACAAGCTGTAGGTAACCATCGTTTGATGGAATATCCCACAGTAGCTCATAGTTGTCTTTCAGGTTTTCATAATCTGGAACTACTTGCTTTAAGATACCATCTTTACTTGCTTTAACGCTGATATGACCACGTGGTGGCTCAATACCATTTGTTGCGTTAGAGATTTGTGATGATGTCTCTGATGGCATTAATGCAGATAGCGTAGAGTTACGCATACCGTGCTCTTTAATGCTCGCACGTAAAGAATCCCAATCTAAATGAAGTGGCTCATTACAGAACTGATCTAGGTCACGCTTGTAAGTATCTGTCGGCATGATGCCTTGAGAATACGTTGTCTCGTTAAATTTAGGACACGCACCGCGTTCTTTCGCTAACTCGTTTGATGCTTTCATTAGGTAATATTGAATTGCTTCAAACGTTTTGTGAGTTAGGGCATTAGCACTACCATCAGAATAACGTTTACCGTTTTTAGCAAGGTAGTATGCGAAGTTAATTACACCTATACCCAGCGTACGACGACCCATCGTTGCGTTTTTAGCCGCAGGAACAGGGTAGTCTTGGAAATCAAGTAAGTTATCAAGGGCACGTACTGCAAGTTCAGCAAGCTCTTCTAACTCATCAAGCGACTCAATCGCACCTAAGTTAAATGCAGATAGCGTACAAAGTGCAATTTCACCTTCTTCATCCATTACATTGCTAAGTGGCTTAGTTGGTAATGCGATTTCTAAACATAGGTTAGATTGACGAATTGGCGCCACAGTCGAGATAAACGGGCTGTGTGTATTACAGTGGTCAACGTTTTGTAAGTAAATACGACCTGTGCTCGCACGCTCTTGAGCAAACATTGAGAATAACTCAATTGCTTTAATACGTTTTTTACGAATTGACTCGTCTTGTTCGTACTTAACATATAGCTCATCAAACTTCTCTTGGTCTTCAAAGAATGCATCATATAGACCCGGTACATCTGACGGGCTGAACAATGTGATGTAATCGTCTTTGATTAAGCGGCTATACATTAATTTGTTGAACTGGACACCGTAGTCAAGATGACGTACACGGTTGTCTTCAACACCACGGTTGTTCTTAAGGACAAGAAGATTTTCAACTTCTAAGTGCCAAAGTGGGTAGAACAACGTTGCTGCACCGCCACGAACACCACCTTGTGAACAGCTTTTAACCGCAGTTTGGAAGTGTTTATAAAACGGAATACAACCTGTGTGGTAAGCTTCACCATTGCGAATAGGGCTACCAAGGGCACGAATACGGCCCGCGTTAATACCAATGCCAGCACGTTGCGAAACATATTTAACAATCGCAGACGATGTCGCATTAATAGAATCAAGGCTATCACCACATTCAATCAATACACATGAGCTGAATTGACGTGTTGGTGTACGAACACCGGCCATAATTGGTGTAGGTAATGAAATCTTAAATGTAGACACTGCATCATAAAAACGCTTGATATAATCAAGACGTGTCTCTTTTGGATAATCAGAGAATAAGCTTGCCGCAACTAAAATATATAAAAACTGTGCACTTTCGTAAATTTCGCCAGTAACACGGTTTTGAACTAGATATTTACCTTCAAGTTGCTTTACAGCAGCGTAGCTGAAGTTTAAATCACGATTATGATCAATATATGAGTCTAACTCATCGATTTCTTGCTCTGTGTAGTCGACAAGTAAATGCTGATCGTAACGTTTGTCTTCAACTAATTTTGTAATGTGATCATATAAACGTGGTGGCTCAAATTGGCCATACGCTTTTTTACGCAAGTGGAATACAGCTAAGCGAGCAGCTAGGTATTGATAATCAGGCGTATCTTTTGAGATTTGATCCGCTGCCGCTTTGATGATTGTTTCATGAATGTCGTCGGTGCGAATGCCATCATAAAATTGAATATGTGATTTTAATTCAACTTGTGAGACAGACACATTATTCAGACCTTCTGCGGCCCAAGCGATTACGCGATGGATCTTATCTAGATCGAGTGACTCTTTACGGCCGTCACGTTTGCTTACAGATAGCTGTTGGTTCATAGTTTTGCCTGTATTCCTTGGGAAATTTTAGTTGTAAAGACAAAGGTATTCTTTATGTAATTATTATTATTAAACACTATATGCAGCTAATTGAATAACATTTAGCCACAATATCTGGTGTTGTTTAAATTGCAGATCACAAGATAGTGTGGTCTGCGCTGTTTTGCAAGGGATAGAATTGCCCCATTTTGTGGATAACTATTGGATAAGCGCATTGTGTTAGTGACCATTAACCTTTGAACATTCACAGACGACGAAATTTGTAGAAATCAACTCAAGATCCAGAAAATTTACCGTTTTAAAAAATAAATTTCGACTGATTTTTTTATCATCAAAGAATGTTCAAAAGTGAATCAGATCACAATATATGGTGTTTTAGATAATAAATAACACTATATATGGTTAAAGCCATCAATTGGCGAATGCCAATTAAAATCTGCCTGCCAGCCAAGCGCAGCGTCAACACTCGGTATGTAACCCCAAAGCGCCGTTGCACTGTACATATTAGCTGCTTTTGCAGCTTGAATATCTCGCTCAGCATCACCGATATACAAACAACGAGTTGGATCAACCGCTAAGATCTCAGCTGTATGTAACAGTGGATCCGGTGATGGTTTTGAAACAGCTAATGTATCGCCACTGACAACGGCTAGAGCATTGCTTAAAGATGGGATCGCTTGCACTAAGGGCTCAGTTAAAAAGCCGGGCTTATTGGTCATAATGCCCCACTTAATATTGTTTTGCTCAAGTGCAATTAAAAGCTGCTCGATGCCGTTGAAGCATTTACTGTGTACGGCAATATCATCAGCGTAATAATCGAGTAACTGTTGTCGTAAAGCCAGTTGTTCTACATCAGGCCACTTATCACCAAAACCAACCTCTAATAGTGCATTGGCTCCGTTTGAAGCTGCGGGACGATAAATATGCTCAGCGACTGGGGCGATATCTGCATCGGCTAATACACGATTTAATGCATGACCCAGATCATCGGCGGTATCAAGGAGCGTACCATCGAGATCAAAAATAAAAGCATCAAAATCGATAGAGGGTGCGTTTACACCACTCATTAGGCTAATTTCTCAAAGTGCAGGATGTAATTAACACTTACATCATCATTTAAACTGTACTGCTTAGAGAACGGGTTATAGTTCAGGCCTGTGCTGGCTCTTACTTTTAATCCCGCTTCTTCAGCCCAGGCAATAAGTTGTGCAGGTTTGATAAACTTTTTATGGTCATGGGTACCTTCAGGCACCATTTTTAAAAGCTTTTCTGCACCCACAATGGCAAACAAGTAGGCCTTTGGTGTTTTGTTTAGTGTTGAAAAGAAGACATCTGCGCCCGGTTTAGCAAGTTCTGCTACAGCACGAATAATAGACGCAGGGTCTGGAACATGTTCAAGCATTTCCATACAAGTAATAACGTCAAAGCGAGCAGGGTGCTCAGCCGCAAACTGTTCTGCTGGTACTTTTATATAGTCAACAGGCACACCTGTTTCTAAACTGTGTAACTTAGCAACGGTGAGTGGCTCTTGGCCCATATCGATGCCGGTTACTTTAGCGCCCATGCGCGCCATGCTTTCACTTAAGATGCCGCCACCACAGCCAACATCTAAGGTTTCCTTATTAAATAAGCCGCCTACTTTATCGGCGACAAAATCCAAGCGAAGAGGATTTATTTCATGAAGAGGTTTGAACTCTCCGTCGCGGTCCCACCAACGTTCTGCGATGGCTTCAAACTTTGCAATTTCTGCATTATCTACATTTTGATGTTCGGTCATAAAAAACTTCCTCGTCAATCTGAGGCCATTATATAGGGGGAAATTACTAAATCGCAAAGATTTAGCGCCTGTAAATCTAAATAAATTGTGATAGCATGGTCTGGAAATAATAACTAAAGCTCTTAAGACGGCATTGTGCCTCTTTATGAGTCAATACTGAAGGAATGTGAAATCAAATGACTGATCTCGCCAATGAAATTCTGCCAGTCAATATTGAAGATGAATTAAAAAATTCGTACCTTGATTACGCAATGAGTGTAATCGTTGGACGTGCATTGCCAGACGTACGTGACGGCTTAAAGCCAGTTCACCGTCGTGTTTTATTTGCAATGAACGAACTCAATAATGATTGGAATAAACCTTACAAGAAATCAGCACGTGTTGTTGGTGATGTAATCGGTAAGTACCACCCACATGGCGACAGCGCGGTATATGACACCATCGTTCGTATGGCGCAGCCTTTCTCATTACGCTATATGCTTGTTGACGGCCAAGGTAACTTTGGTTCTGTTGACGGTGACTCTGCGGCAGCAATGCGTTATACGGAAGTCCGTATGGCGAAAATGTCACATGAATTATTAGCTGACTTAGAAAAAGAAACCGTTGATTACGTACCTAACTATGATGGTACTGAGCAAATTCCTGACGTATTACCTACTAAAGTACCTAACTTACTAGTAAATGGTTCATCAGGTATTGCGGTTGGTATGGCAACGAACATTCCTCCGCATAACTTAACAGAAGTTATTAACGGCTGTTTAGCGCTTATTCAAAACCCAGATATGTCAATTGCTGATCTAATTGAATATATCCCGGGTCCAGATTTCCCGACTGCGGCGATTATCAACGGTAAAAAAGGTATTGAGCAAGCGTACCTAACAGGTCGTGGTAAAGTATATATCCGCGCTCGTGCTGAAATCGAAGTTGACGAAAAAACCGGTCGTGAAACAATCATCGTTCACGAAATCCCTTATCAAGTTAACAAAGCGCGTCTTATCGAAAAAATCGCTGAGTTAGTTAAAGATAAGAAAATTGAAGGTATTAGTGCACTACGTGACGAATCAGATAAAGATGGTATGCGTATCGTTATCGAAATCAAACGTGGTGATGTTGGTGAAGTAATCTTAAACAACCTATATGCACAAACTCAGTTACAAACTGTGTTTGGTATGAACATGGTTGCACTTGATAACAACCAACCTAAGTGCTTTAACCTTAAAGAAATGCTTGAAGCGTTTATCATTCACCGTCGTGAAGTTGTTACACGTCGTACTGTATTCGATTTACGTAAAGCCCGTGACCGTGCTCATACGCTTGAAGGCTTAGCAATTGCTCTTGCGAACATCGACCCAATTATCGAACTAATTCGTAAGTCACCAACACCAGCTGAAGCTAAAGTGGCACTAACAGCTCGCCCTTGGGAGCTAGGCACTGTTAAAGCTATGCTTGAAAAAGCAGGTGAAGATAACGTTGCTCGCCCTGATTGGTTAGCTGCAGACTTAGGTATTCGTGATGGTCAATACTATTTATCTGAGCAACAAGCACAAGCAATTCTTGACCTACGTTTACACAAACTAACGGGTCTTGAGCATGAGAAGATCTTAGACGAGTACCAAACGTTACTTGATCTAATTGCCGAGCTTTTACACATTCTTTCAAGCCCTGATCGTCTAATGGAAGTTATCCGTGATGAGCTAGTAGAAATTAAAGAACAATATGGTGATGAGCGTCGTACTGAAATCAGCGCTGCTGCTCACGATATTAGCCTTGAAGACCTAATCAATGAAGAAGACGTTGTAGTAACGCTTTCTCACGAAGGTTACGTTAAGTATCAACCATTATCTGACTACGAAGCACAGCGTCGTGGTGGTAAAGGTAAGTCAGCTACGAAGATGAAAGATGAAGACTTCATCGAGCGTCTATTGGTTGCTAATACACACGATACAATTCTGTGCTTCTCAACTGCAGGGCGCTTATACTGGTTGAAAGTATATCAGTTACCATTAGCAAGCCGTGCAGCGCGTGGTAAGCCAATTGTTAACCTATTACCACTTGAAGCAGATGAGCGTATTACTGCTATCTTACCGGTACGTGAGTACGAAGAAGATAAATATATCTTCATGGCTACTGCGTTTGGTACAGTTAAGAAAACACCATTAACAGCTTATAGCCGCCAACGTGCGAGCGGTATCATTGCTGTTAACCTAAACGAAGGCGATAGCCTAATTGGGGTTGATATCACAGATGGCACGAATGAAATCATGCTATTTACTGATGCTGGTAAAGTTGTACGCTTTAAAGAAGCTGAAGAGTCTGAAGTATTAGACGAAAACGGCAACCCAGTACTTGATGAAAACGGTAACCCGGAAATCCGCTTTAAAGGCGTACGTCCAATGGGCCGTACAGCAACAGGTGTTCGCGGTATTAAGATGGCAGACGATCAACGCGTTGTATCGTTAATCGTTCCTAAATCAGATGGTGCAATCCTAACTGTGACAGAAAATGGTTACGGTAAGCGTACAGCACTTGAAGATTACCCATCGAAGAGCCGTGCAACACAAGGTGTTGTATCAATCAAAGTTAGCGAACGTAACGGCGCTGTGGTTGGTGCAGTACAGGTTGATGAAAACGACGAAATCATGATTATCTCTAATCGCGGTACACTTGTACGTACTCGTGTAAATGAGGTTTCTACGGTTGGTCGTAATACTCAAGGCGTTATTTTGATACGAACTATTGACGAAGAGCAAGTAGTTGGTTTACAACGTATCGAAGAAATCGAAGTTGATGAGCTTGCAGCCATCGAAGGCGAGGCCGTTGAATTAGTCGATACTAATCCTGAAGAAGCGGGTGATAACCCACCTTCAGAATAACATTGATTTAAAAAGCGGCTTCGGCCGCTTTTTTTATCCGCACTATAATTACTGGAATGAGGCAAAGTAATGACTAAATATAATTTTTGTGCAGGACCGGCAATGCTACCGCCGGCAGTTATGCAAAAAGCACAAAAAGAATTTATTGATTGGCAAGGTTTAGGTGTATCTGTGATGGAAATTAGCCATCGCAGCAGCGACTTTTTAGCGCTTACTGCTAAATGTGAAGCAAGCCTGCGTCGCTTAATGAATATTAGCGATGAGTTTGAAGTATTATTTATGCATGGCGGTGGTCGTGGTCAATTTAGTGCTGTGCCACTGAATCTTCACCTTGATGGTAAGCCAGCTATTTACTGTGAAAATGGCGTGTGGTCGAAAGGTGCAACAGAAGAAGCGGCAAAATTCACCACAGTTCAAAGTATCAACGTACGTGATGATGAACAGCAAAATGGTCAGTTTTCAATTAAGCCTGCAAGCAGCTGGGAATTACCTGCTGATGCGTCATACATTCACTATTGCCCGAATGAAACCGTAGATGGCATCGAAATTTTTGACGTACCATCACACCCATCAGCACCGATTGTTGCTGATATGTCGTCGACTATTTTATCGCGCGAATTTGATGTAAATCAGTTTGATCTTATTTACGCTGGTGCGCAAAAGAATATCGGCCCATCTGGTTTATCTATTGTAATTATCCGTAAAACCTTACTTGAACGTGAAGGTCTTGCAAAGCCGGGTATTCTTGATTACGCATTAGAAGCGAAACAAGGCAGCATGTACAACACACCACCGACATTTGCATGGTACTTAGCCGCTGAAGTGTTTGAATGGCTAGAAGCAAATGGTGGCGTTAAAGCGATGGAAGAGCAAAACATCGCAAAAGCCGAGCTACTTTACAATTATATTGATAGCTCAGATTTTTATAGCAATAAAGTTGCTAAGCATTGCCGTTCGCGTATGAATGTTCCGTTTTGGTTAAATGATGAGTCGCTGAATGATAAATTCATTAGTGAATCAAAAGAAGCAGGCTTATTAGCCCTTGAAGGTCACCGTATTGTCGGTGGTATGCGCGCAAGTATTTACAATGCAATGCCACTTGAAGGCGTGCAAGCCTTGGTTGATTTTATGGCTAAGTTTGCAAAGGAGAATAGTTAAATGGAACAACTACGTCTTGAACCTATTGCAAAAGTTAATGGTAGCGTAACCTTACCCGGCTCAAAAAGCTTATCAAATCGTATTTTACTTTTAGCTGCGCTTGCTAAAGGTACGACAGTGGTCGAAAACCTGCTTGATAGCGACGATATCCGTCATATGCTTGGTGCACTAAAATTATTAGGTGTTAATGTTACGCTTAATGAAGACAAAACAGTGGCGACTGTTGAAGGTGTAGCGGGTAAATTTAATACACCATCTGAACCGTTATTTTTAGGTAACGCTGGAACTGCATATCGCCCGCTAACAGCTGTACTTGCTGCTGTAGAAGGTGAGTATGAGCTTGTTGGTGAGCCACGCATGGAAGAACGCCCAATCGGCCATTTGGTTGATGCATTGCAAGCACTGGGTGGTGATGTAACTTACTTAAAAAATAACGACTATCCACCACTGGCTATCAAAGGCGGTAAAATCAATGGTGGTAAAGTAGCCATTGATGGCAGTATTTCAAGCCAGTTTTTAACAGCGCTATTAATGGCTGCACCGTTATTTAATGGCGACACAGAAATTACCATTAAAGGCACGCTGGTATCTAAACCTTACATTGATATTACCCTTGATGTGATGAAGCGTTTCGGTGTTACTGTAAGCCATGATAACTACGAAACGTTTTATGTAAAAGGCTGTCAGCAGTATCAAGCACTTGAGCGTATTATGGTTGAAGGTGATGCATCAAGTGCTTCTTATTTTGTTGCTGCAGCTGCAATAGCGGGCGGCGAAATTGAAATTAATGGGGTAGGTGCGGCGTCTGTTCAAGGTGATATTGGCTTTGCCAAAGTTATGGAACAAGTGGGCGCAAAAATCGATTGGTACGATGAAAAGCTGGTGGTTCGCAAAGGCGAGCTGAATGCTGTAGATATTGATGCTAACGGAATACCTGATGCGGCCATGACACTGGCAACTGTAGCACTTTTTGCAAAGGGTAAAACGGCGATTCGTAACATCTATAACTGGCGTGTTAAAGAAACTGACCGTTTATATGCAATGGCAACCGAACTGAGAAAAGTAGGTGCAGAGGTTGTAGAAGGTGAAGATTTTATCGAAATTACTCCACCTGACACATTTAATGATGTTGCGATTGATACCTATAACGATCACCGTATAGCAATGTGTTTTGCGATGGTTGCAGTGGGTGGCAAGCCGATAACCATAAACGATCCTAAGTGTACGTATAAAACGTTTCCTACATTTTTCAAAGTTCTAGAGTCTGTCTCAAGTCAATAAAACAGAAGAAAATATAAAAAGTTACACTCTAAGTGCGGATCTATTTTAATAACTGGCGTATAATATTCCGGTTTTATTTTGGTGTGCATTGCAGGAGGTTATAAATGCAGGCGTTATCAATGCCCGTAATCACCATCGATGGTCCAAGCGGTTCAGGTAAGGGAACTGTATGTCGCTTGTTAGCCGAGAAATTAGGTTGGGATGTATTAGACAGCGGTGCGATTTACCGTGTGCTGTCACTTGCTGCGCTTCACCATCAGATTGAATTAGATAATGAAGATGCATTAGTACCACTTGCAGCAAACTTAGATGTGCAGTTTTTGGTTGATAGCCACACTCACACATCGAAAATTGTGTTGGAAGGCGAAGACGTCACAACCACGATTCGTAATGAAGAAGTGGGTGCAGCTGCATCGAAAATAGCAGCTTTACCACGAGTGAGAGAAGCATTATTACGACGTCAGCGTGCATTTCGTACAGAAAATGGCTTAATTGCTGATGGTCGTGATATGGGCACTGTTGTGTTTCCTGATGCACCGTTGAAAATATATTTAACTGCTACAGCTGAAGAGCGCGCACGTCGTCGCTTTGCTGAGTTGAATGAACGCGGTCTTGATGTTACACTAAGTGGTCTACTTGAGGACATAAAAGCGCGAGATCACCGTGATATGACACGTGAGGTTGCGCCATTAGTGCCTGCAGAAGACGCCATTGAAATCGATACTAGCGATTTTGATGCGATGCAAGTGTTTGATAAAGTAGTAACTTTACTCGACGAAGCAGTACTTGCAGGAAAGCTTCCAAAAGCTAAAAAGTAAATTTATAAGGTGCCGGCAGGATGCTAGCGCGATTTTAACAACCCCATGCAGCATGGTTGCTAATTGGTTATTTAATTATTTAGAGACGTATAATGTCAGAAAATTTTGCGCAGTTATTTGAAGAAAGCCTAAAGGGTTTTGAAGCAGAGCAAGGCTCTATCGTTAAAGGTACAGTTATCTCAATCGAGAACAACATCGTACTTGTTGATGCTGGTCTTAAATCTGAAAGTGCAATCCCTGCTGAGCAATTCAAAAATGCTGCTGGTGAACTAGAAGTTGCTGTTGGCGACGAAGTAGATGTTGCTTTAGACGCAATCGAAGACGGTTTCGGCGAAACTATCCTTTCTCGTGAGAAAGCGAAGCGTCACGAAGCGTGGATCCGCTTAGAAAAAGCATGTGAAGAGCAAGAGACTGTTACTGGTGTTATCAACGGTAAAGTTAAAGGCGGTTTCACTGTTGAAGTTGATTCAATCCGTGCCTTCCTACCTGGTTCACTTGTTGATGTTCGTCCAGTACGTGACACAACTCACCTTGAAGGTAAAGAGCTTGAGTTCAAAGTAATCAAGCTTGACCAAAAACGTAACAACGTTGTTGTTTCTCGCCGTGCAGTTATCGAATCAGAAAACTCACAAGAGCGTGAAGAGCTTCTTGCTAACCTTGTTGAAGGTCAAGAAGTTAAAGGTATCGTTAAGAACCTTACTGACTACGGTGCGTTCGTTGACCTTGGTGGTGTTGACGGTCTACTACACATCACAGACATGGCGTGGAAGCGTGTTAAGCACCCTTCAGAAATCGTTAATGTTGGCGACGAAATCGCAGTTAAAGTTCTTAAATTCGACAAAGAAAAGACTCGTGTATCTCTAGGCCTTAAACAGCTTGGCGAAGATCCATGGGCAGCTATCGCTGGTCGTTACCCAGAAGGTTCTAAGCTTTCTGGTCGTGTAACTAACCTTACTGACTACGGTTGTTTCGTTGAAATCGAAGAAGGCGTAGAAGGTCTAGTACACGTTTCTGAAATGGATTGGACTAACAAGAACATCCACCCTTCAAAAGTTGTTTCACTAGGTGACACTGTTGAAGTTATGGTTCTTGAAATCGACGAAGAGCGTCGTCGTATTTCTCTTGGTCTTAAGCAATGTATTGCTAACCCATGGCAAGAATTTGCTCGTCTACAAAACAAAGGCGATCAAGTTACTGGTAAGATCAAATCAATCACTGACTTCGGTATCTTCATCGGTCTTGAAGGCGGTATTGACGGTCTTGTTCACCTTTCAGACATTTCTTGGAACACACCAGGCGAAGAAGCTGTACGTGAATTCAAGAAAGGCGACGAAATCACTGCTATCGTATTACAAGTTGACCCAGAGCGTGAGCGTATCTCTCTAGGCGTTAAACAAATCGAAGCTGACCCATTCAATAACTACCTGGACGCAAACAAAAAAGGTGCTATTGTTAAAGGTAAAGTGACTGAAGTTGATGCGAAAGGCGCAACTGTTGAGCTAATCGAAGGCGTTGAAGGTTACATCCGTGTAGCTGATATCGCTCAAGAGCGCGTTGAAGATGCTACTACTGTAGTTTCTGTAGGCGACGAAATCGAAGCGAAATACGTTGGTGTTGATCGTAAGAACCGCACTTTAAGCTTATCTGTTAAAGCTCTTTTCGAAGCAGAAGAGAAAGAAGTACTAGAGAAGCTTAAGAAAGAAGAGCCAGCGTTCGAAAACGCTATGGCTGCAGCATTCAAAAATGCTCAAAAAGACTAATATCTAGTCTTTTTAAATTGGAAGGGCAGCTTTGCCCTTCCTTTACCACTCTTTAAGGAAACGCTATGACTAAGTCAGAATTGATAGAACAACTTGCTGAGCAACACGCACACATCCCTGTGAAAGATGTTGAAAATGCCGTTAAAGAAATTCTTGAACAAATGGCCGGCTCATTATCTAGCTCAGATCGCATCGAGATCCGTGGCTTTGGAAGTTTCTCATTGCATTATCGTTCTCCTCGCACAGGTCGTAATCCAAAGACTGGCGAAACAGTTGAGTTAGACGGTAAGCACGTACCACATTTTAAACCAGGTAAAGAATTACGTGACCGCGTAAATGCGAGTATTGCCTAGTTTTATACAGGAGTAGTTACTTGTTTAGGGTATTAAAAATTGTATTAATTGCGCTGTGTTTATTTATTGCGTTTGTACTTGGTTCACAGAATCCACAATTGGTGCAAATCAATTATTTAATCGCCAGTAATACTTTACCCCTAGCTGTTGTAATAAGTATCTGCTTTATTTTAGGTGTCGCAATTGGTTGTTTTATAAGCTTTACACTGTTTTCTCAGTTAAAGTGGCAGAATTATCGCTTAAAGAAGAAATTAGCGCCTGAAAAAAACAATAAAAAGCTTGTTGCTAATAAAGACACCTAATCATGATTGAGCTTCTGTTTTTACTTTTACCCGTTGCAGCCGGTTACGGTTGGATAATGGGCAAAAACAGCGCTAAAAACCAAGCTCATCAGCTTAACCGCCAAATTACCTCTGAATATTCTAAAGGCCTTAAATTTCTCTTAGACAGAGAAGAAGACCAAGGCTTAGAACACCTTATTAATCTACTCGAAGTTGCAGCTGACTCAGTTGAGCATTATTCAACATTGGCCACCATGTTTCGCCGCCGCGGCGAGCTTGACCGCGCAATTAAAATTCATGAGCTGCTATTAAAACATCCAAGCCTTGATGAACAACAAGCTGCAACCAGTCGACTAGAACTTGCTGAAGATTATATTATGGCAGGTTTGCTTGACGGCGCAGAAGAGCATTTAGTGTGGCTTGTAAAGGCAGGGCATAAAGAGGCACTAGAGCCAATTATTAACCTTTATTCACAAACTCGTGAATGGGAAAAGGGCATTAACATGTTCGAGGCGCACAGTGATTTATTCACTAAACCTCAGCATGTGAAAGCCATTGCTAATTTTTACTGCGAAGCAGCCTTACAAGATAACGATACGCAAATTATGCGTAAAGCCATAAGCTTAAACCATAAAGCCATTCGCCCATTGTATGAGCTTGGCCACAGTGCCTTTACCAATGAAGATTATGTAAAAGCAATTTATTATTGGCGCGAGCTTATTAGCCAATTTACATTTTTTGCGCCGGTATTTATTGAAGAGCTTGCAGTTAGTTATCAAAAATTAAACTTAACCCACCAATTTCATGAGTTACTCAACGAGTTGCTCGATAAAGGTGGTGTATTAATAAAAATAAAACATTGCCAAGCTTTACTTGAACAAGGCCATATTGAGCAAGCAATTAAATTTTTAACGGATAGTTTAAAGCGTCATCCGACTATTCGTGGCTTTAGCTTTTTATTACAGCTACTTGCCAAACAAAACAACGATATTAAAGATGTACTCGATCAAATTGATAAGCTAGTAACATCTTATATTGCAACTAAACCCGATTTTCAGTGCCAACACTGTGGCTTTACCAGTCATACCATTTATTGGGTATGTCCATCGTGTAAGCACTGGGAAACAATTGTTCCAAGCCGTGGCATAGACGGTTTTTAATTCATATTAGTCCATTAGTTTTTAGGAAAGTTATGTCTGTCGAAGATTCAAAAAAAGTATTAATTGCCCTTGATTACGATGATCAACAAACAGCTCTTGCGTTTGTAAAGCAATTATCGCCTGATACGTGTCGCCTTAAAGTAGGCAAAGAAATGTTCACGTATTTTGGTCCTAGCTTTGTTAAGGAACTAATCGACTTAGGTTTTGATGTATTCTTAGACCTAAAATTTCACGATATTCCAAACACAGTGGCTAAAGCTGTAACCGCTGCTGCAAAAATGGGTGTATGGATGGTTAACGTGCATGCCTCTGGCGGCGTTGAAATGATGACTAAAGCAAAACAAGCTTTAGAACAGTTTGGTGATGACGCACCGTTACTGATTGCAGTAACTGTACTAACGAGTATGGATGCCGCAGAGCTTACTCGTTTAGGTGTAGATAAAACGCCAGAAGAGCAAGTAATTTACCTAGCAAAACTTGCTAAAGAGTCAGGCCTTGATGGGGTAGTGTGCTCAGCCCAAGAAGCGAAAAAGCTAAAAGCAGAACTTGGCGCAGGCTTTAAACTGGTTACCCCTGGTATTCGCCCAGCAGGCAGCGATGCAGGTGATCAAAAGCGCATCATGACACCAAAACAAGCCGTAGAAGATGGTAGCGACTATTTAGTTGTAGGTCGCCCAATTACCCAATCGGCAGACCCAGTTGCAACACTAAAAGAAATTAACGATTCACTAAAATAACCTCGTTATTTTAAAATAGTCTTTAAAGAGCATTGTAAGCGAGAATTATATCGCGCTATATACAATGCTCTTTTTGTTTGTTGGTAGTTTGAAAAATACTCTTGGTTATCTACAAGCGAGAATCAGGAGGTTGAGTAAACTCGTTTTTGGATAGAATCGACTTAACGTAAATGCTCTACAATCCTGCTTTCAGGTAACTTTTTGTATCCAAAAACGTCTAAGACTACTTTTATTAGCGGTGGTCGCAATAGAAAGTTCTAGGCATAAATGGCTTTATAACTTTGAATACCTCTAAATGGTTTTATACATATTGGAGTGAGCTTTATCCAGTTAGCTAGCTCTGCTTCGTTACAGAACCTATAAATTATGGCTTTAAAGGAATAGTTGTATTTGTCATTTTAGCCAGCAATCCACCAACTCGTTTACGCATCTCACGCCTATCTATAATAATATCTATAGCGCCATGCTCTAAGAGGAACTCGCTCCGCTGAAAGCCCTCGGGTAATTTCTCCCGAACGGTTTGTTCTATCACGCGTCGTCCAGCAAAGCCGATAATTGCCTTCGGTTCGCCAATATTAATATCCCCTAGCATGGCTAAACTCGCTGAAACGCCACCCAGTGTTTGGTCTGTTAATACAGAAATATATGGTAAGCCTTTACTGGATAAACGATTTAACGCAGCACTAGTTTTTGACATTTGCACTAACGATATCAGAGACTCTTGCATACGAGCGCCCCCACTCGCTGAAAAGCAAACTAATCCACAATTTGCATCTACAGCAGCTTCAACTGCCTGAACAAAACGTGCACCTACAACTGAGCCCATCGAGCCTGCCATAAAAGAAAACTCGAATGCGCAGGCAACAACAGGTAAGCCCATAAGTTTTCCTTTCATCGCTACTAAGGCATCTTTTTCTCCAGTACTTTTCTGGGCTAGAGCTAGGCGTTCTTTGTAGCGTTTAAGATCTTTAAAATTCAGAAAGTCCTTCGGTTCAAGCTCACTCGCAATCTCAATTCGCTCTCCTTTATCTAAAAAGCTGTCTAAGCTGCGGCATGCCGACATTCTCATATGATGACTGCATTTTGGGCACACATCTAAATTTTCTTCGAGGGCAATGCGATATAAGATCTGAACACAGGATGGGCATTTAGTCCAAATTCCCTCTGGGATCGAAGCTTTACGTGTACTGATTATATTCTTCTTATCTAATAGTTTTTCTAACCAACTCATCGGAAACCTTTTCATATAACCTTAGTGATAAGTATTGTATAGACCTATTTTTGGTAATAAAGTGTGCTTTATTGTTTTTATAATCCAACAAAATGGGATTAAAATATGGTGCTTGATAAAATTGACCAGCAGTGGCTAAAAAGTTTTCACTCTGTCTATGAGAACAACAGTTTTAAACGGGCTGCTGAATTTTTAAGTTTGCCAACATCAAATGTCAGTCGTCATGTTGCTTTGCTGGAAGAACGACTAGATATACGGCTATTCAACCGAACCACACGCCGAATCGCTCCAACAGATGCAGGAGAACATCTCTACTTACGCACACAGCCTTTGTTTGACAAACTTAATGATGCTCTTGAGGAAGTGAAACTGCACTCTCATGAAGCCATAGGGCAGCTTAGAGTTTTAATGCCAGACTCGCCTGCTTTAGCTCAAGCAGTTGTGTCTTTTTGTACCAAGCATCCCTCAATTTCACTATGTTGCGATACAAGTATCAGCCCGAAAGAGGATTTACTTGATGGGTTTGACATCATATTAAGTTTTCACCGAGGAAAGCTCGAAGATAATAATTGGGTAGCTAAGGAGTTAAAACGTTGGCCAAGTACTGTTGTGGCATCGCCAAAACTCTTAAAGACCTATCCTAGACCTTTTCAGATTACCGACTTGAAGCACGTCCCGTGTATCAATACTTTTACTGCGTTAAATGGAGTACCTTGGGTTTTCAAAAATACTAAAGGTGAGCTTATTACTCAAAAAGTTCAGTCTTCATTTAAGGTCAATAGCGGGCATCTTGCTAAATCTGGCACATTGGCAGCTCTGGGCTTTGCTATACTGCCAACCGAATCCTGTCGTAATGAGATAGATTCTGGCTCTCTGGAAGTAGTGAAAATGGAATATGAGCCCGAAGATTTGGTTTTGTATGCCTTTTACTCTTCCAGAAAATACTTGGCAAAAAAGGTCTCGGTGTTTATTGATCATTTAAAGCACCAAGCAAGTTTAGATAGAGGCTGATAAGTAAAGAAAGATGTCAATAAAAATGATTTGTCTGAACCACTTTTTAGAGGAGGTGATTGGCTGAGCAAGTCTTTGTACAAAAGTGAGGCAGCGGGTTGTACTATGGAGGATGCACTAAATTGGGATGAATTGCGTACAAGCTTTCAACTAATAGTAAAAATGTTTGTTAAAACTCAGTACTATGCTCTGAACTGTGTAATGAATCTAAAAGGAAATAGGAATAAATGTTCCGACCCAGATCCGACTGACTCGAAGTTAGGGCTGTGGTTGAAGAGATTGTTTTTCTTTGAAGTAAAGATACATTGGGAGCCCAAACGACACTCCAATTAATAAAGTTCCCAGCACGGCAAAATATCGATACTTCACTTTATGTCTTTGGCCATCTACTATGACAAAACCTAACAAAACAATCGCCGTAACTAAGACATCAAGCCAAGCAAATATACTAATCGGGTTTGCGACCGCTTCACTGAACAAAAGACCTATATCTAAGCCATTGGTTATTAGCCAAGGAACAAACGCTCCATAGGGTAGCAATACACCTAGCACAGTAAGAATTAGATAAAACCTTACCATTTCGTCATCCTTGTTAATTTTTGTTGTAAATCCAAACATGTTTATAGCAAGCAAGTCGCGCGTTTTTCTACCGCAGCGTCATTCGATTTTCAGAATGACTCATTTGTAACAAACTTCTTAACTAATTGCCAATACTACTAAAACACAGTGGTTTTAGCTTTTGTCACGGAACAAAAACGAGCGATTGGGTCGTTTTCTTGACTATGCGAGCAATATACTTTTACGAAATAGAAAAGCAATTTTGGATGGCCGAAGTTCGCTCTTTTGAGTAATTCGCCTTAACACGTTTTGGGGCGTGCGACGTGAAGTCGTATGAAGCGCTGTTCACCGCTTAATGAGTGAACCATCTGTATCACCAGATGATC
>NZ_CAMZMY010000021.1:0-75881 GCF_947311895.1 Pseudoalteromonas sp. PAR1
TTAAGCTAAAACTTACCCCAAACTACTATGGCGCATTATGACGCCGTTGGGGAGTGGAGAGAGTCCATTCCATTAATCCGCAATAATACTTAAGCGAATTGGTATAAAAAAAGCCCCGAAATGGGGCTTTTTTAATGCGTTTTAAAAATGTTATTTAGCAAGAGGACTGACGTAGCCGTCTGGTTTTAACGCTAATACATCACAATCAAGACTATCAATGACATGCTCTGCAGTGTTACCGACAAGCGCCGCGCTTAACCCGGTGCGACCAACAGTACCAATCACAACTAATTCGCTGTTTAACCGTGCAGCAACATCAGGAATGACATCTTCTGGTAAGCCTTCTTCAATGTGGCAATGAGCTTTATCAATATTAAACCCTTCAGCTAACGAAAGCGTTGATTCAAAGTGATGTTTCTTAACTGATTCGTTATAAACACCCGGGTTAAACTCAGGAATTTCAATAGCAATGTTAACCGGAGTTGCAGGGTATGCATTCACAAGGTTAAGAGTGGCATTCGCTAAATCACAAATGAAGCGAGCATCATTAATAATACGTTTGTTAAGTTCAAGGTGTTGTTCGTTTTCACTTACCGCGTTCACTGCTGCAAGAATATTACCTTGTGCTGGCCACTCTTTTTCTTTAACAAGTAAAACTGGAGCAGGGCACTTGCGAATTAGGTGCCAGTCAGTTGGCGTGAAGATAACTGATTTAAGCGTATCGTGTTGATGGGTACCTTTTACGACTAAATCATAGCCGTCATTAATAACAGTATTAATGATTGCCTCGTAAGGACGGTTATGCCAAACAACACAGCTATCAATGGTAAGCTCAGGATAAAGTGCAATTTGCTCGTTTAGCCATGCTTGGCGATCTTTGATTACTGCCTCACGCATCGCTTCACGCTCATCAGCAGAAAGCATCGTGGTCATTTCGTAAGAGAAGTCGTAGATACTGAGGAAAGCGGTGATGGTCGCGCCAGATTTTTTGGCTAGATCAATTGAGCGGCTTAAACTGTGTTGCTGCTCTTTGGTTGGGTCTATAACTGCTAAAATTCGTTTAATTGCGTCCATGTGCTGCTCCTTAACTGTTCCGCAAAAAGTAGTACTTTGAGTGTAACCTAAATTTAGAACAGTTAAAGGGGCAAACAATAGAAAGTTGCTTTAAATCAAACTCTACTTACATTTAATCGCTGCTGTTGTTGCAAGTGATTGCTGGTCCAAAATGGTGATAAATTTACCTTCAACCTTAATAAAACCAGCTTTTTGGAAGCGGCTTAAAAGGCGACTAATTGTTTCAACAGTAAGGCCTAAATAGTTACCGATCTCGCCACGTGTCATGGTTAAACGGAATTCTTTACGCGAAAAACCGCGCTCACCGAAACGCTCTGCAAGATTATAGATAAAACTCGCTAGGCGCTCTTCAGCTGACTTTTTATTGAGTAACAATAACATTTCTTGGTCATAGTTAATTTCATTACTCATTAAACGCATAATTTGTTGGCGTAGCTTTGGTAATTTACCTGCTAAATCATCGAGGGTATCGAATGGAATTTCACATACCATTGAGGTTTCAAGTGCTTGCGAGAAGCTTTGATGAGCCATTTTGTTAATTGCATCGAAACCGACTAAATCACCAGCTAAATGAAAACCAGTAATTTGCTCATCGCCTTGCTCAGATAACGTGTAAGATTTAAACGAACCTGAGCGCACCGCATATATCGCATTTAAGCTTTCACCAGACTCAAATAAAAAGTCACCTTTGTGCAGTGGTTTTTTGCGCTCGATGATTTCATCAAGACGATCCATTTCTTGACCGTTTAATGAAAATGGCAAACATAGCTGGCTAATACTGCAATTATTACAGCTAATTGTGCATAAGCCTTTTGACTTGTTTTGTGAGAAGTCCATACATCAAATCCATTCAAATAAGTTAACAACGCGTAAGATTAATGAACTAGCTTATCGGTTGCTATAATTAATAAGTATATACCGTACCATATTATTACGCTGCCTAGAATAACCCTAGTCCAAACATGGTTGAAAATAGCGTTTATTTTTTGACTGACTAGACCTACGCTTATCATCGCAGGAAAGGTTCCTAACGCGAAAAATAACATTACCCCAGCCCCATGTAGTGCTGATGGACTGGTGAGAGCCCAAGTCAGTGCTGAATAAACTAATCCGCAGGGCAACCAACCCCATAAAGCGCCATAGAGTAGGGCTTTAGGTGTTGTATCGACCGGTAATAAATAACGATTGAGCTTAGCTAAATGCTTCCATACTAGGGTTTTTCCTAGTTTTTCTAACCACTGTAGGGTCGCCGCTAGGCGCATAATATAAACCCCAACAAGGAGCATAAAAATGCCACTTAAAAACGATAATGCTATAGAAATAGTGGTATTTTGCGCTGCAAAGCGGCTGCTAATTCCAGCGACTAAGGCACCTGCAAGCATGTAACTAAGCGCACGTCCTAGATTATAAGCAACAGAAAAACTGACTGCGCGGTTTTTGTTAGCAGCAAGTTGTAAACTACTGGCAATGCCACCACACATAGCTAGACAGTGACCACTGCCTAGCAAACCCATTACAAATGCACTAATAAACAGCGGATCAATCATTACTTTTGTTGTGCTGCTCTTTATCGTCTTCGAACAGGATACTGTGGCCCTGTTTGTTTAAATCAGAAAATTGTTCGCTCTTTACAGCCCAAAAGAACACCCCAATAGCAATTAGCACAAATAATATGGCAATCGGGATAAGCATGTAGATGATACTCATAGTTTTAATAACCTTAATGAGTTGGTAATAACCAAAATGGAGCTTGCAGACATACCGATGACGGCCATCCAAGGAGCAACAAGCCCAAGGGCTGCCAGTGGTAAAATCGAACCATTGTAAATAAGTGATAGTGCCAAGTTTTGCTTAACAATACGGCGCGTCTTTTTCGACACTGTGAGCAAATGCTCGATGGCGGTTAGATCACTATTGAGTAATACCACATCAGCACTATTTTTGGAAATATCAGCGCCTGTTTCCATTGCAATAGATAAATGGGCACTGGCAAATACTGGGCTATCATTTACTCCATCACCCACCATGGCAACGATGGCGCCTTTGTTTGCGAGTGCTTCAACATGAGTTTGTTTGTCGCGAGGGCTACATGCTGCATGCACGGTATCTAAATTTAACTGTTTTGCGATTCGCTCACCACTGTTTGATGCATCACCCGTTAACATGTGACACTTTATTTGTTGAGAGTGCAGCTCTGTGATTAGTTTTTCTGCGTTGTTACGTAAGCTATCGGCGAGATAAAAGCGCGCAACTACTTGTTTATCGACATACAAGGTTGCTTGTGCATCTGCTTTTTCGGTATCAAACCAGCCGCTTTTACCTATCGCTAGGTGCTGTTTATTAAGCTCTGCTGTAATACCTTTACCCGGTTCGATTGTGACATTTTCGATAGGGTTAACCGTGTCGTTGTAAGTTGCAAACGCATTAGCAATTGGGTGTTCTGAGAAGCTTTCAAGTTGCGCTGCTAATCGTAATGCATCAGCTTCACTATAATGGCTGCTGACCATTTCAACACGCTCAATAGTGAAACGACCCTGCGTTAAAGTACCTGTTTTATCGAAGGCGATATCTGTTAATTGTGGTAGCGTTTCTAAAACATGGGCTTGTTTAATTAAAATGCCACGCTTTGTAAGGCTGGCTACGGCACAGGTTAGGGCAGTTGGAATCGCTAAACTAAGGGCGCAAGGGCAGGTTGCAACAAGCACCGAAATAGTAACCCAAAAAGCATGCTCAGGCTCTATTTGATACCAGCCAATCGCTGTAATGGAGGCAAACAGTAATAAACACGCAACAAACCACTGCGCGACTTTATCTGTGATCTCAACTAATCGAGGGCGTTTGGTTAATGCTGTGTGTTGTAACTTAATAATTTGATTAAGCAGCGTATTTTGGCCGATTTTGTTGATCTCAATACTGATCACGCCATCGTGGTTAATAGTACCAGCGTAAACCTGATGGCTGATAAATTTATTAACTGGCTGATGCTCGCCTGTCATCATGGCTTCATCAACAGTTGTTTTACCTTTGATCACAACACCATCAGCAGGAATGGTTTCGCCTGCTTTAATTAAAACAACATCGCCTAATTTAAGCTTTTTAGCAGCAATAATTGATTCTTGATTATCGCTATTGATAATTCGTGCAGTTAAAGGCAAAAGTTTTTGTAAGTTAGCAGTAAATTCACTGGCTTTTAAACGGGCTCTAAATTCTAAATATTTACCCAGTAATAATAAGAAGGTAAACATACAGATAGATTCAAAATAAACTTCGCCAACCGACATTAATGTGGCATAGCAGCTCGCACCATAAGCACCAAAAATCGCTAAAGATACGGGTAAGTCCATATTGAGCTGTTTGGCTTTTAAACCATTAATTGCATTGGTTAAGAACGGCAGGGCGCTGTATAAAATAACCGGCGAAGCAAGAACTAAGCTTATCCAGCGGAAATACTGTTCAAAGTTTTCTTCCATGCCCGAGAACATGCCAAAATACATGGCAAAAGCGAACATCATTACTTGCATAGTCATCAGACCTGCAACACCTAATCGGCGGATATAGGCTTTAGCGGCTTGTTGTTTTTGACTCGCTTCAAGATCAGCCTGAAACGGGTAAGCTTTATAGCCGATTTCGTGTAATGAAGTGATAATTTGGCTAAGTGGAGTAACCGATTTATCCCATTGGATCATCGCACGATTAGTCGATGTATTTGCATCCACACGCTTAATTGCTTTTAAATTGAGTAATTGTTTCTCGATTAACCAAGCACAGGCAGCACAGGTGATACCTTCGACGGTAAGAAGCACTTCTGATAAGTCATTTGTGGCTGAAATAAACTCATCTTGTATATCTTCGTTATCGTAGCTCTTAATTAACTCAAGCTGCTCTGGAACAAGTTGTTCTACTTTACCAGAGCGCACAGTTCTAAACTTATAGTAATCGGTCATGCCTTGGGCGACGATATTCTCAGCAACCGTTTGGCAACCAATACAACACATAGGTTGTGCCTTACCGTCTATTTCGACAGTCGCATTAAAGCCTTTTGGCACACTTTCAAGACAATGAAAGCAATTATCGGACATTTGAGTTTACTACTTATATTCAGGGCTAATCGAAATTGTTTTATCAGTAGGAAGAGTAATGTCTTCTTTTAACTTCCAACTATTATCGATAGGTTCAATAAACACTGTGTATGCACCGTCAACGTGAGTGTCGAGTAGGGCTGTAAAGTCACCATGAGCGTTTTTCATTAAACTAACATTGAAGTCATTGGCTTTAATGGTGCGATGATAAAATGACATTTTTAAAGAGTGAACTTGGCTTGCATCACCTTTAGTAAACTTAAAGCTAACTTTATCATCAGTTACGTCTAAATCACCATGCAGATATAGTGCTTTGGCTTTATTGAATTTACTGAGTTCAAGGTTAATTGCCTTGCCTTTTTTATAGTAGTCATCAACAACCATATCAGGGCCATTGCCAATAGCCATATAAATTAGACCAAAACAGCCGATAATTGCAGCAAGCGGGAAGGAGATTAAAAACCATGGCCAAAAGTTTTTATACCAAGGAGTCGGTTTCATAGTACTTATACCTTAAAAAATGTTGTACGCATTTTATCGGATCTAAAAGCAAAAGACTAAAAAAAAGCCTCCAGATGGAGGCTTTTTTGATCTTAATTAATCTATTGAATTAAAAGATTAATTGTTTATACATTTTATTAACGACGTGGTTATTTATCTTGCGATAAGCTGTAAACGTACGCTGTTAATAGGTGTACTTTATCTTCACCTAGAATGTCCTTCCATGCTGGCATTACACCGGCACGGCCATTTCTAAGTGTTTCTTCAACAGCACGTTTAGAGCCACCATACAACCAGATGTTATCAGTTAGGTTAGGTGCACCAAATGGTAAGTTATGTGCAACTGAACCTTTACCGTCAGCACCGTGACACGCTGCACACATTGCGAACTTCGCAGCACCTGCTTCAGCATCTTTTTGGTTTACAGTACGGCCAGATAAGCTTAGTACGTGAGCAGTCATTTCTTTAATACCTTGCTCACCAAGTGCATCACCCCAAGGTGGCATCGCAGCAACACGACCATAAAGAAGTGTTTCTTTGATTTTGTCTGGTGTACCACCATATAACCAATCTTTATCAGTTAGGTTAGGGAAGCCTAAACCACCACGTGCATCTGAACCATGACACTGAGCACAGTTTTGAGAGAATAAACGTTGACCAATTTCAAGCGCTTTTTCGTCTTTTACAAGTGCTTCAATATCTTGCTTCGCGTATGACTCAAAGATTGGGCCAAAACGCTCATCTGCTGCAATAAACTCTTGGTCTAATTGAACGTTCTCACCATTAGCTAATGCTTGTTCAATTGCTTCTTTAGACTCAGCTAAAGAAGTAATACCTTGGTTAGAACTTGTCCATTTACCTAAACCTTCCCAATTACCTAAACCTGGGTAAGCTGCAAGGTAATAAACAGACCATACAAATGTCGCGAAGAACATGTAAGTCCACCATTTTGGTAGTGGGTTGTTTAGTTCTTCAATGCCATCAAATTCGTGACCACAGCTTTCGCCTTCTTTAACACCTGTGTAGTTTTTCAAGTTCCACAGAAGTAGGCCGAAGATGATAGCAAGACACGCAAGGGTTAATACAATAACCCATATACTCCAAAAGCTAGTCATTTCTCAGACTCCTTTTCCTCGTTAGAGATTGTGTTGTTGTGTTTTTTTTCATCTTCAAATATGGCATTAGCAGCATTATCAAATCGACTTTTGCTACGCTTGCTGTATGCCCATACAACAATCACAATAAACAGTACTAAAATTACCAGAGTTAAAATGCCTCTGTATGTTCCGTAATCCATAATAATTACTTCAAGTGTGTGCCAAGCTGTTGTAAGTAAGCGATAAGAGCTTGCATTTCAGTCGCGCCTTTACCATCGTTCATGGCTTCAATTTTCGCAATGTCAGCTTTTAACTCTTCGTCGCTACCATAACCTTTACCGTCGTAACGGTCGCTTGATTTATCAATTCCGAAGCTATCACGGAATATTTGAAGCTTTTTAAGAGTATGGGTTGTATCGACTCTGTTTTCATCTAACCAAGGAAACGCTGGCATGTTTGACTCAGGAACCACAGCACGTGGGTCCATTAAGTGAGCATGGTGCCAATCGTCTGAGTAACGCTCACCAACACGAGCTAGGTCAGGACCAGTACGCTTAGAACCCCATTGGAATGGGTGATCCCATACTGACTCACCAGCTACAGAGTAGTGACCATAACGCTCAACCTCGTCACGGAAAGGACGAATCATTTGTGAGTGACAGTTGTAACAACCTTCACGTACATAGATATCGCGGCCTTCCATTTCTAACGCTGTAAGAGGGCGTAAGCCATCAACAGGTTTAGTCGTATCGTCTTGGAACATAAGTGGTGTAATCTCTACCAATGCACCAAAGCTGATAGCAAAAACAGTCAAGATAGCCATAAGGCCAACGTTCTTTTCGACTATTTCGTGTTTGTTTTGTGAATTATTATTGCTCATCGTGCTACTCCATTATGCTAATTGTGCGTCAGCGTCTAATTGAAGCGAATCTTTCTTCGCAGCAATAGTACGATAAACGTTGTAAGCCATAATTAGCATACCTGTTACGATGAATACACCGCCTAGGAAACGCATGATATAGAACGGATACGAAGCTTCTAATGACTGTACAAAGCTGTACATTAACGTACCGTCTGAGTTCACTGCACGCCACATTAGACCTTGCATTACACCTGAGATCCACATTGCTACGATGTATAGAACAACACCCACAGTGTGTAACCAGAAGTGCGTGTTAACTAGTTTAACACTGTACATACGGCCTTGTGAGAATAGTGCAGGGATTAGGTGATAGATAGCACCGATAGAAATCATTGCAACCCAACCTAGTGCACCTGAGTGTACGTGACCTACAGTCCAGTCAGTGTAGTGTGAAAGCGCATTAACAGACTTAATAGCCATCATTGGGCCTTCAAACGTAGACATACCGTAGAAAGATAGAGAAACAACTAAGAAACGAAGTACTGGGTCAGTACGTAGTTTATGCCATGCACCTGATAACGTCATGATACCGTTGATCATACCACCCCAAGATGGAACGAATAGGATAACTGACATAACCATACCTAAGCTTTGCGTCCAGTCTGGAAGCGCAGTGTAGTGTAGATGGTGAGGACCTGCCCAGATATATAAAGAAACAAGTGCCCAGAAGTGAACTACCGATAAACGGTAAGAGTAAACAGGGCGACCTGCTTGTTTTGGTACGAAGTAGTACATCATACCTAAGAAACCAGCAGTTAATAAGAAACCAACAGCGTTGTGACCGTACCACCACTGAACCATTGCATCTACAGCACCTGCGTAGATAGAGTATGATTTAGTAAGTGAAACTGGAATTGCCATGCTGTTTACAATGTGTAAAACGGCAACAGTAATAATGAAACCAGCGTAGAACCAGTTCGCAACATAGATGTGCGATACTTTACGCTTGATTAGCGTACCGAAGAATACAACTGCGTATGTAACCCAAACAACGGCGATAAGAATATCGATTGGCCATTCAAGTTCTGCGTATTCTTTTGAGCTTGTGATACCTAAAGGTAAGGTGATCGCTGCAAGTACGATAACAAGTTGCCAACCCCAGAAGGTGAAGGCTGCTAGTTTATCTGAGAAAAGGCGCGTTTGACACGTACGTTGTACGACGTAATAAGACGTCGCAAAAAGAGCACTTGTACCAAATGCGAAAATTACTGCGTTCGTATGTAACGGACGTAGTCGAGAGTAAGTTAACCATGGTGTATCAAAGTTAAGTGCTGGCCAAGCTAATTGGGCAGCAATCAGAACCCCAACACTCATGCCAACGATGCCCCAAATCACTGTCATAATAGCGAATTGGCGTACAACTTTATAATTGTACTCAGTTTGTGATGCTACTGTTTGGCTCATTTTCTGGCTTCCGCTGCAATTAATGCGTTTTAGAAATGAATTACCCACTTGATAAAAGTGGGGCCTACTATTACTTCACAAGTGTGTTACCTAAAGCTAGCTAAAAGGTGTTAGCTTCAGAAAACAAACTCGAGAAACCCTTATTTTTGCGATGGAAATGATAAAATTTTTGACCTTAAAAAGATAGGTCAATTGCATAAAATTATGACATCAATCAATTTTTGATGTTTTGTTGGTTATTTTTTGTCAGTGATTGTATTTTTATTAGCTTATTCCATCGAGGATAGTTGTCTTTTATCTATGACCTGACTAGTATCCGCTTTTATTTTATACAGGCAAAGAAAGTGAGAATTAGTTTACTCCCAGTTTTCCTGATCAGTATTTTTACTGCTGCGTGTGATTACCAAAGTATAGAAGAGGGTGGCGCAAGTACAAGCTGTGAAAATAATAGCCGATGTCAATTTACTAATAATGTAGAAGTTTGGTTAAGTAATTCTAAAGTTAGCCCAGAAACCCCTTTTACAATTAACTTGAAGTTGCCAGATGATGCCAAAAATCCCTCAGCTAAACTTGAAGGTGTATCTATGTATATGGGGTTCATCCCAGTTCAGTTTACTAACACTGAACAAATATGGACTGCTAATACAATGGTAGGGGCATGTTCAGAACCCGTCATGACATGGAAGATGACCGTGACCTATCAAGACGCTAGTAACAAAACACACACGCTTTTTTATTATTTCGATTCTATCCAACCTTAATATCGCAACATTTATATGTGTATCACCAAGTAACTGTTTATTTGACTAAGTGATACACACCATCAAATTAGTTTTCCTACATAACGACGCCATTTAACTAACTTATTCCAAGAAAACCACAAAGTTTTGGAACAAATCTAAAAAAACATCCTCCAATACAGCGATTAACCGACTAACTTTGTCTAATTAGTTAATTTTAGTGAATAACTATGGTTAGCAGTCTTACCAAGCTTTTACGGTTTTTATAACGATGTGTGATCAAGTTGTAAAAATTTCATTTGTAGCCTCAATACGGCCTTAGTTACACTTGATTACAAAGTTCGTGCAATTGATTTCAATCGTATTTTTTTTGGTTGTAAAGTATTGTAGAAAACTGATTTTATAGTGTTTTTTTCTGTTAACATTGATACATCGTGAAACCTTATTACCCCAATTGGAAACTGAAAATTTAGGTTGTTTTTTTATTGCTCTATCATTCAGTTTTCGTTCAGTTAACTGGGCCTAAGTTGCCTGCCGCTGACTCGTGATTCGAATAATAACGAGCGCTACCTAACTAAGGTAAATTTCCAACAAGTAGGGTTTTCACATGAAAAAATCAATTCTTGGTTTAGCTGTTGTATCAGCAATCCCAATGTTCTCAAGCATGCAAGTATTAGCTGCTGAAGATGCGGCAGATTCAATCGAAAAGATTCAAGTTACAGGTTCTCGCATTAAGCGTACCGATATGGAGACGTCTAGTCCTGTAACATTAATTGGTGCAGATGACATCAAAGCAATGGGTGCATCAAGCATCGATGGCGTTTTACAAAAAATGACTGCAGCAAGCGGTGCAATGACTAACCCTGCTGTGAACAACGGTTCAGGTGGTAACGCACGTGTTGACCTACGTGGTCTTGGTGCACAACGTACTCTAGTACTAGTAAATGGTCGTCGTATGATCAACTCTGGTACTGGTGCAGCATCTACTGTTGACTTAAACACAATCCCAGTATCAATGATCAAGCAAGTTGAAGTACTAAAAGACGGCGCATCTGCTGTTTACGGTACTGACGCGGTAGCGGGTGTTGTTAACATCATCTTAAAAGACGACTTCGAAGGTCTAGACATGAACCTTAACGGTGCTATCACTGGTGAAGGCGATGCAGACGAAACGTCTTTCGATATCACAATGGGTTCAAGCTTTGACCGTGGTAACGTTGTAATCGGTTTACAATACACTGACCGTGGCGATGCTTCTCAAGCAGATCGTGATTTCTCTGATTGTCCTATCGAAGAAGATTACGACAACGGTAGCTTCTACTGTGGTGGTTCTTCTTATACACCTTTCGGCCACGTTTGGGCTGAAAATGCAGACCTTCAAGGTCAAGCAGATGGTGGTTGGCATGATTTCACTGCTGCTGGTGATGCATACAACTACTCAGCAACAAGCTACCTATACACGCCAATGCGTCGTTTAAACCTGACAGGTATCGGCCACTTTGACGTAACTGATGAAACGCGTCTAGTGTCTGAATTCACTTACTCTAAGCGTTGGTCAACTCAACAAATGGCTCCACAGCCAGTATGGTTTGACTTCAAATACGATGCAGAAACTATGGGTGATTCACTTCTTTCTCATGGTGTTGCTGACGGAGAAGATATCTCTTACGGTCGTCGTATGACAGACGTAGGTCCTCGCGGTTATGAGCAAGTTGTTGACACAGTACGTGCAGTAATCGGTCTAGACGGTTCATTCGACAACGGTTGGGGCTGGGATACTTCAGTAGTATTCGGTCGTAACGATTCAGTTGACCGTGCAACAAACCTTCTAAACATGGGTTCAATCCAAGATGCAATCGGTGAAGGTGAGTTTAACCCACTAAACCAAGCTGACTGGTCTGCTGGCAACCTTGCACAGTACAACTACACTGAAAACAACTCAGGTGGTAGCCAATTATTAGTTCTTTCAGCTGGCCTTAATGGTGAAGTAATGGAACTTCCTGCTGGTTACGTTGGTTTCGCTGCAGGTATCGAGCGTCGTGAAGAAAAAGCATGGTACGTTCCAGATTCACTAACTTCACAAGGTCTTGCAAATGACCCACGTGTTGAACCAACAGGTGGTCGTTTCGACGTTAACGAAGCATACGTAGAATTTGCTGTTCCACTTCTAGCTGATGCACCATTTGCACAAATGGTTGACTTAAGCGCAGCTGTACGTGCATTTGACTACAGCACATTTGGTTCAGATGAGACTTGGAAACTAGGTTTAACTTGGCGTGTAAACGACGAACTAATGCTACGTGCTGTTCGTTCAACTGCATTCCGTGCTCCTACAGTATCTGAGCTTTACCAAGGTAAATCACCTTCATTCGAACAAGTTAACTTCCCTGGTGCACAAGACCAAGCTGAAGTAACTGTGGGTGGTAATGACCAATTAACGCCAGAGCTTGCTGATACAGTAACAGCTGGTTTCGTATACGCTCCAGAGTGGTTAGATGGTTTCTCAATGACTGTTGACTACTATGAAATCGAAATCGAAAACTCAATTTCAAGCGTAAACAACCAATACATCGTTGAGAACTGTCTTGACGCTGCTACAGGTTCATACAAAAACCAAGATACTGCACTTTGTCAGTCTTCTGCAATCAACTTCAACCAAAGCACTGGTCGTATTAGCTTCAACAACCAATTACAAAACATTGGTAACGAATCGACTAAAGGTTACGACGTAAACTTCAAGTATGCATTTGAAGCTGCAGGTCTTAACTGGCGCACAGGTCTTGATGTAACTATCCTTGATGAGTACATCGTTGATTCAGGCACAAGCACAATCGATTACACAGGTCTTGTAACTTCTGGTATCGGTAGCTACGCGAAAGTTAAGTCTAACTTCACTCTTAACGCGTCTGGCGACAACTGGGATGCACAATACCAAGCACGTATGATCGACGGCCTAGACAGCTATGCATGTCTTGCTGACGACAGCGAGTGTCTAGTACCAAGCGTTGGTACTGTTGTATACCACGACATCAGTGGTTCATACATCATGAACGACACAGTGTCATTCTCTGCAGGTGTTAACAACTTATTCGATAAGCAAGCACCTTACTACTCAGGTAACAATGACTCAAACACTGACCCGTACACATACGATGTACTAGGTCGTCGTTTCTTCGCTGGTGTGAACGTTAAGTTCTAATCTAGTTTGAAATGATTATTAAAGCCCCGTTTTACGGGGCTTTTTTATTGTCTGAAAGCTTATCAACGCGTAAACTGTAGAGGTACTTTTAACAAACGAGGTGATATTGCTTAAACAAGACGAAAACCTATCTTTTATTATTGAGCCTGAACTCACTCCCCGTGCAGAGCAGCGCTTAGATCTGTATTTCTCAATCCCTAATGAGATGAGTGTTAATCCACAAACACTTAGTGAAGAGTCATTTTTTAATAACCATTTCAAATCACATTTAGCTTATAACGCCAACAATATTCATTTACCCTTGGTGAGAAGTCGCTTTGTTAGTAAAAACAAAGGTGAGCAGCAAGATTATCGACAAAATTTAAACTTATATTGCTACCAAGTTCGTTTAGCGCTTAATGCTGATATTAAAGACACCTTAAAATACCAAGAAGCTGAAGAGTTTTATCCTGCAGCCATTGAATTATGTGAGCAAACCAAAGGGCTGCTTAAAAAGCTGAGACGTTACACACCAGATGATGAAAAACTACTGCCATTTTATAAAAATGCCGATAACTATTTAAGTTGGCATGTTGAACAGTCATTTTTAAAGTTGCTAGACGAAGGACCACGCAGTAGCGATTTTGCAAAAGAGCGCAGCGAGCTCTTAGAGTTTTGTAAAACTGAAAATAGTTACCGTGACGAGCAGGAGTATAACTCGCAATCAACCCTTGAAGATGCCAATCGAATCACTAATAAAATGCGCCTGTTACAACGTTTGATTGAACATGGTGTGGTTTTAACTCGTCATACCCGACATTTGAATAGCTATTTAAAGCGCATTGTGAAGGGATCTGTTACGGCTGTTATAATGGCCTTTGTAATGTTAGTTGTGTTAAACGCCCGTTCAACCTTTACTGAGGTAACTGCAACCTTAATTTTGATTTTAGGTGTAATTTATGGGCTGCGAGAGATATTCAAAGAGGATATTACCCGCGTTATATGGCGAGCAATAGTAAGAGGGCGGCCAAAATGGCGTTTTCAATTTAGAAATAGTATTACTAAAGACCGCATTGCTAGTCAGTATATTTGGCTAGAATACGAAGCTTTTAAGCGTATTCCCAAAGAGGTTAGACAAATCTTCTCTAAGCGTCGCCATCAGAACAAGCAGGCTTCTCAATGGTTACATTTTGCTAGTGAAACACACGTTAATGCTAAAGAGTTTTTACCGGGTTACGATACCCTACAACAAACGATGCAATTTAGTTTAGCGCCATTCGCACGTTATTTAAAACGCGGTGAAGGTAAACTTTATCATCTTGAAAGCAATAAAATATCTAAGCAAGCAGTTGAGCGTAGGTATCAACTAAATATGGTATTGGTTTTTTCACAAAACGATGAAAAAACACTGATGCAGCGCTACAAAATCACCTTAAATCGCAGCAAAATTGTTAATATTGAAAGGATATATTCGACGTCAGTTAAATAAAGAGAAACGAGGGTGGTACATTACCACCCTGATAGGTTTATTTAGCGTCTAAACCTGTTTTGCTGTACAGCGACACTTTATCTGAAACTAATGTAATTTCGATATTTTTGTCTTTGCTACCCCAAATACAATTAGTATGAAGTGTTTTTTCTTCGCACTTATCCGCTGAGCCTAAAATCGCTTCAACTTCAGCTTTATCCATACCGATTTTAATTTTTTCATAGTTTTCTAAGTTAACTTTTGAACAGCCAGCTAAAGTAAGTGCTACCGTTGCAGCAGCAATTGCCATATATTTTTTCATAATAGTTTCCATTAATGGTTATAACGTCTTATTTGTACAATCATCCCCATGCGAGGGTGATCGAAATAATGAATTTCATTACTTATTACACGCTTAAATTGTGAAAAACGTGCTTTTTCATAGTCGCCACTCTCTAAACGCTGACTAATATCAAAATCAGCATGAATAAACAGGTAATGGCGAACGTATATTTTCATCAAGCCTTCTAATTCCCACTTCGGTATCGTTTGTAACTGTTCGGGAATATATTGCTGTACAGGGCTAACTAGATTAATAAAGTCATTATCAGTAGTTACTTGGCTATCGAGCGCTTGTGAAAAGTGATCACCTGAAAACAATCTAATACTGGGGGCTTTACTCTCGCTCATTTCAGGAAAACGCCAACCTGTGTGAAGTATCGGCGTGAGACCTTTACGATCTAGTTGCTTTTTTTGTTCGATAAACTGTAGCTGCTCGGGCGCGAGTAGATAAATTTCATCCGTGTCGTCGCGAGCTTCGACTACGGGTGTTACGGGTAATTCGTCATAACTAGATAAATAATCAACACTTTCATCGCACACGTTAGAGTGGGGATTCGAGGTAATAATAGCATCTGCAAATGTCGTAGTCTGAAATCGACTGTCGCCATTTAAGCACTCTTCTCTGGCTTGCGCTGTATAAGCTGGAGTAAGCAGATCTTTTTCGCGCTTAGCAGTAATCTCATCATGCTTTAAAGAAAAATCTTCTTGTAAATAAGGTGCTGGGCGTTGTTTATAGATAAGTACTTCAATTTCAAACCATCTCGTTGCAAACGATGAGCTTGTAAATAAGCAACACAGCAACAAAAAACTATTTCTTAACAACATTAATGGCTAACCTTTTTCTCGAAATCTGCAATCATTGCAGTGACCATTTTTAAGCGTTCGCGAGGGTTTGCCTCACTAATCGCAAAGCGCAATTTATTCGCGCCATCCATTTTATACACCTGCGGTGCACTTTGTATCAAACCTATAATGAAGCTAGGGTTAACCTTTGTATGCTGGCTAAACTCAAAATAACCGCCTTTCGGATTTGCTTCAATTTTCTTAATGCCAATATTGCTTGCTTGCAGTTTTAATTGCTGCAAACTAAATAAGTTTTTAGTGGCATCAGGTAGCAGACCAAAGCGGTCTATTAGCTCTACCTGTAATTCGTCCATATCGTTGAGGTTAGCACAGCTTGCAATGCGTTTATAGATTCCTAAACGAGCATTTACATCATGAATATAATCTTCAGGTAATAAGGCTGGTAGTTTCAAATCAACCTCAGTCTGTTGACCTAGTAGATTCTCAAGGGTTGGCTCTTTACCTTCTTTTAATGCGTTAACGGCTTGCTCAAGCATTTCCATATACAAACTAAAACCAATGGTTTGCATTTGCCCTGATTGGTCGTCACCAAGTAATTCCCCCGCACCACGAATCTCTAAATCATGGGTAGCAAGTGCAAAGCCAGCGCCTAGATCTTCAAGCGATTCTATCGCTTCTAAACGTTTTACAGCGTCTTTTGTTAACGACTTAGGATTACCTGTTAGAAGGTATGCATACGCTTGGTGGTGGCTTCGGCCAACACGCCCTCGTAACTGATGTAGTTGTGCAAGTCCTAGTTTATCTGCTCTATCCATAATAATGGTGTTGGCAGTGGGTACATCGATACCGGTTTCGATAATGGTGGTACACACAATGACATTATATTTTTGGTGATAAAAATCACTCATAATTTGCTCAAGCTCGCGCTCTCGCATTTGACCATGTGCCGTTGTAACACTGGCTTCGGGTACCCATTCACTGATTTCTTCAGCAACACGGTCGATAGTTTCAACATTATTATGTAAGAAATACACCTGACCACCACGTTTAATTTCACGCAGGATTGCTTCGCGAATTAGTTCTGCATCCCTTTGTCTAACAAAGGTTTTAACCGCTAAACGTTTTGCAGGTGGTGTGGCAATAATTGACAGGTCACGCATACCACTCATTGCCATGTTTAAGGTACGCGGGATAGGGGTTGCTGTAAGTGTTAAAATATCAACATCGGCACGTAATGCTTTGATTTTTTCTTTTTGACGCACACCAAAGCGGTGCTCTTCATCAACAATTAATAAGCCCAAATCTTTAAATTTTATATCTTGTTGAATAAGCTTGTGTGTACCAATAACGATATCTAATTTACCCTCAGCCATTTTATCTAGGGTATCTTTTTGCTCTTTGGTTGAGTTAAAGCGCGATAAAACACCGACCTCAATTGGTAAATCAGCAAAACGGTCTTTAAAGTTTTCATAATGTTGCTGAGCAAGCAGTGTTGTTGGTACCAGCACCGCAACTTGCTTGTTATCGTTTACGGCTACAAATGCTGCACGCATTGCTACTTCAGTTTTACCAAAGCCTACATCACCACACACTAAACGGTCCATTGCTTGCTTACTTTGCATATCACCGAGCACAGACTCAATGGCGTTGCGTTGATCGTCAGTTTCTTCAAATGGGAAGCTGTCGCTAAACTGACGATATGCACTGCCATCAAGCTTAAACTGGTTGCCCGGTTTAGCTTGGCGTTTTGCGTAAATATCTAACAGTTCAGCAGCCACATCACGGACTTTTTCAGCGGCACGTTTCTTGGCTTTTTCCCATGCATCGGAGCCCAATTTATGGAGCGGGGCATTGGCTTCTTCGCCACCAGAATAGCGGCTAAGCATATGTAATGCAGAAACGGGCACGTATAGCTTTGCCTCGTTAGCGTAGATTATCGTAACAAATTCAGTGATCACACCGGCAGCATCGATAGTTTCAAGGCCTTGATAGCGGCCTACGCCATGATCAAGGTGCACAATCGGTTGGCCTTCGCGTAGCTCAGCAAGGTTACGAATAAGCGCATCTTGGCTGGCTTCGTATTTGTGTTTACGGCGTCGACGCTGCGATACCTTAATACCTAATAATTCTTGCTCTGTGATAATGGTTAAACGCGGTTTACCGTCTAACACCACACTTTGTTCAAGTGGCGAAACGATGAGGCCCACATCGCTTGTACTATTGGTAAAATCGCTAAAAGTTTCAAACTCTTTGAGCTTTAAACCACTTGGTTTTAACAAGGTAAGTAATGATTCGCGGCGGCCGTCCGATTCAACCGAGAGCAGTACGCGGCCTTTTTGTTTTTTCTCGCTAGTAACGTAGTTTATTAAACCTTGATACGGTTCATGTAACTTATGATCAATACGAACATTGGGCAGCTCTTTACTAGCCAGGTTTGTATGACCCGCTTTGGTGCCTAACTTGGCTTGCGATAAACGAATACGTGCGTATTTAGCAAATTCCCCAAACAGCTCATTAACGCTTTGATATAACTTAATTGGCTCAAGAAGTGGTCTGAGTGGATCAACACGGCGGTTTTCGTAGCGAACATTTACATCGTGCCAAAACTGATCAGCAGCATGTTCAATATCGCCAAAATGCATAAACGTTGTATTGCTTGGTAAGTAATCGAAGATGGTTGCCAATCCATCAAAAAACAGTGGCATATAAAATTCGATACCGGCAGGCCAGGTTCCTTTGGTAACCTGCATATAAATTGAGTCTTGCTCTGAGCTTGCGCCAAATTGTTCACGATAATTGATACGAAAACGCTCAATGTCAGCGTCGTTAGTTGGGAATTCGTGAGCTGGCAGTAACTCAATTTTGTCGACCTTTTCATCTGAACGTTGGCTTTCAACATCAAATAAACGAATGCTGTCGAGCTCATCATCAAAAAAGTCTAAACGAAATGGGTGAGGGCTACCCATAGGGTATAAGTCAACGATAGAGCCGCGAATCGCGTATTCACCATGCTCCATCACTTGTTGTACATGTAAATAGCCTGCTTGTTCAAGGTTTTCACGCAGTGTATGGGTATCTAAGGTATCGCCCACTTTAAAGTTAAGGGTCGAACCATATATAAACGAAGCAGGGGCAGTACGCAGCATTAAGGTCGACACTGGCACGATTAATACGCTTTGTTGTTCTTTTTTTAAGGTATTTAAGGTGGCTAAGCGCGCTGAAATAATATCTTGATGCGGCGAAAAATGATCATAAGGTAGCGTTTCCCAGTCAGGGAAGACCATGACTGGGTTTTCAGGCAATAGAAATTCGAGTTCAGTTTCAAGGCGTAGGGCGCTTGGCGTATCTGGGGTGACAATCACAACCAGCTCGTTGTGTTGTTTTACACCTTCTGCGATGGCGATGCTAAGCCCGCTACCGGTAAGTTGTCCCCATTGAATTTTATCTTTTTCAGATTTTACCCAAGGCAATGCTGCCCATTGCGCAAACGCCATTTACTACTCCTTTAAACTGTTTTTACTGCTTAGTCTCGATAAATCTTCGTTAAGTCCTGATAGTGATCGATACGACGATCACGAAGGTAAGGCCAAATTCGACGTATGTTTTCACTACGTGCTTGGTCTAATTCTACAAACAATAATTGCTCATCGCTGTTGTTCGCTTCGGCTAAAATTTCACCTTGAGGGCCCGCGATAAACGAGTTACCCCAGAATTGAATACCTTCACTTTGACCGCTTGGATCACTTTCGTGGCCAACACGGTTACAGCTGATCACCGGTACACCATTGGCAACTGCATGAGCGCGTTGTGAAATAACCCACGCGTCTTTTTGACGAGTTTGTTCGTCTTTTTCATCACGCGGGTCCCAACCTATGGCTGTTGGGTAAATTAAAATTTCAGCACCAGCCATTGCCATTAAGCGTGCCGCCTCTGGGAACCATTGATCCCAACACACTAATACGCCTAATTTACCGACAGAGGTTTGAATAGGCTCAAAACCTAAATCACCTGGTGTGAAGTAAAACTTCTCGTAAAATCCTGGGTCATCAGGAATATGCATTTTACGGTATTTACCGGCAATGCTGCCGTCAGTTTCAAGTACCACAGCAGTATTGTGATAAAGCCCTGTAGCGCGCTTTTCGAATAATGATGACACGATCACCACATTGAGTTCTTTGGCAAGTGCGCCTAAGGTGTCTGTGCTTGGACCTGGAATTGTTTCTGCTAAATCAAAAACGTCTACATCTTCGGTTTGGCAAAAATATAAACTGCGGTGTAGCTCTTGAAGAACAATAAGCTTAGCGCCTTGGCTTGCTGCATCACGAATACCAGCAATAGATTTTGCCATATTGTCTTGAGCATTATCGGTGTTTGATTGCTGAACAAGAGCAACCTTTAAATGCGTTGGTTTAGTCATTGTTTATTCCTGCTAAAAAGCCGCGCGGTAATTGCATTGTAATACAGTGTAAGCTGCCAAATTGGTGAATAATTGGCACACAATTAATACCCACCACAGTGTGATCTGGGTATGCTTTGGCAACCTGACCAAGCGCAAGTTGGTCGTTTTCATCACCATAAATTGGTACCAAAACGGTTTTATTGATAATTAAATAATTAGCGTATGTGGCAGGTAGTCTGTCACCATCTTCATTGAACACCGCTTTTGGCCAAGGTAAGGCAATCAGTGAGTAGTTTTCACCCTCAGCTGTTTTAAATGATTGCAGTTGCTTTTCCATTGCATCAAGGGCTGCAAAGTGCTCATCATCTTTATCATCACACTGTACATAAACGAGGGTGTTGTTTGGAGCAAAACGTACCAGTGTATCAATATGGCTGTCGGTATCATCACCCGCAAGGTAACCGTGATCAACCCAAAGAAACGACGTAGCGCCTAGTTGCTCAAACAGCGATTTTTCTATATCTGCTTTTGTAAGTTCTGGGTTACGATTTGGGTTTAACAAGCACTCGCTCGTTGTAAGTAGCACACCGTGTTCGTTGATTTCAACGCCACCGCCTTCAAGAACCAGTTCACTTTGCTGATAACCATTTTTAGGGTTTGCAACTTGCTTTACAAGCACTTGGTTAATTTGGTTATCAAGTTCACTTGCAAACTTATTGCCCCAACCATTAAAAATAAAATCCATTACTTTTAATTCTGTTGCGTCATCAATATTCGCACAGGTTAATGGACCATGGTCGCGTGCCCAAGTATCGTTACAGGGTGTCACCACAAAGTGAATGCGTTTAGTATCAACATTTGCGGTTTCAAGTAATCCGGCAATATGTGCTTTAAGCGCATTATCATGAGCCACAATAACAACATCTTGTTGTTGGCTTATTGCTTGGCAAAGTGCTACATACACAGGCTCAACAGCAGTTAAATTTGCTGCCCAATCAGTATCTTGGTGTGGCCAAGTAAGCATGACGGCATCTTGCTCAGCCCATTCAGGTAAAAGTCTAAATTTCATGAAGGTAATAAACAAACTAAGGTGGGGCTAGTTTAGCATTTTAGCCATAGATGTCAGCTTTTTGTGCGCGATAAAGCGTGATTTTTAACTGTCTTGCGAATTGTTTTCTTGTTGACGTTTTTTTAGTTGGCGAGTTTGGGCATGTAAGGCCGCTCTTACGACTAAATCTTGGTCAGCATCACGAATCGCCGTAAACAATAAGGTATATTGGTATTTATCATCATCACATTTTTCAATGGCGACTAATTCGGTATAGCAATAAATGGCAGATGCTTCGTGTTGTAAGAATAATTTAGTGCGAAATGTCTGTCCAAGTTCATATACTTCTGATGAGGTTAATTTTACACCGCCACCGCCATAGCTATCGCAATAGTTAGCGTCATCTTCTGGCTGTTCAGAGGCTAAAATATGGCTCATAATTAAATCAATTTTACGTGATTGTGCTTGTAAAAATAGTGCTAGCTCTTGTGCAACATCACCTAGGTTTCTAAGCGGGCGTAAGGTTGCTTGCTCAAGCTCATTTACTTCGTTAGCAAGTTTAAATAAAGCGGGGATATCAGCTTCGAGTTCAGCATTGGTTTTTGGCACAGCTTCAGGTTCAACGGCGTATAAATTGACGCGATTGCTCTCGTTGATTTGAAAAAATTGTTCAAATTCGGCTAATTTTTGATTATTCATGCTGCACTCCACACATCTTTCCTTAATACTAGCGCTCGAAGCAGTAAATTGCTAGTAATCAAATAATCAAAAAAAAGGGCAAACTCATTGTTTGCCCTTCATTTTTTACAGGTTACCCTCTTGGGTTTTGACATGTTCTTGCTGGTGATGTTTTGCTATCTCATCAGCAAGCTCTTGTCTTGAGCGTTTTTCAGTTAACTTACGCGCCGTTAACCAATAAAAGAACAGTGGCACAAAAAATACCGCAAGGAATGTTGCAGCCATCATACCGCCCATAACACCCGTACCAACACTATGACGAGCTCCCGCACCTGCACCAGAGCTGAGTACTAACGGCACAACACCTAAAATGAAGGCTAGAGAGGTCATAATAATTGGTCTAAAACGTAAACGTGCAGCTTCAAGTGCAGCAGTACTTGCGCTCCAACCTTGTTGATGTTTCATCAAGGCGTATTCAACGATAAGAATCGCGTTTTTGCTGGCAAGACCAAGTAGTGTGACAAGACCAATTTGGAAATACACATCGTTTGTCATACCGACAACCCATACTGCTATAAGCGCACCAAATGTACCAAATGGCAGGGCAAGCATGACTGAAAGCGGTAGTGACCAACGCTCATAAAGAGCTGCTAGAATCAAAAATACCATGATCACAGCAAGACCTAAGGCAATGCCCGTGGTACCTGAACTGCGTTTTTCTTGGAATGCAGAGCCTGTCCATTCGTAGGTCATATTAGGTGGTAGTACTGCTTGTGCAATACGTTCTACCTCAGCAATGGCTTGACCCGAGCTGTAACCCGGTGCTGCATTACCCATCAGTTTAACTGCTGGTAAGTTGTTATAACGGTTAAGGTTTTCAGGGCCACGGCTATACTCGATAGTGGTAAAGGCTGAAAGCGGCACCATAGTACCTTGGTTGTTTTTAACATAGATACGACCAATGTCATCAGGCTTCATTCTAAATTCAGCGTCTGCAGACATTAGTACTTGCCATGCGCGACCAAATTTATTGAAGTCGTTAACGTAATAAGTCCCTAAGTTACCCGCAAGGGCAGTGAACGCGTCATCAATTTCGACACCCATAGCACGCGCTTGCTCACGGTCCACATCAACACGTAGCTGTGGTGCATCAGGGCGCCAAAGTGTTTGCAAGCCACTGATGATAGGGCTTTTTTGGGCTTCAGCTGTCATCAACTGCATTGCATGTTGTAGTTTATCTGGGTCGCTATCACCTTTGTTTTGAATGTAGAATTCAAAACCACCAGTGTTACCTAAACCAAAAATAGCAGGAGGGTTAAAGGCAAGTACAAGCGCCTCTTTAATACCCGCTGTTTTCATGAAGAGCTCTTGCACTAGCGCTTTGGTATCAACTTCACGCTCATCCCAGTGCTTTTGAGTCACGAATAAGGTTGCAGCACTGTTTTTGTAACCACCGCCAATAAAGTCAAAACCTGTAAACGCCACCACGTTTTCGTTCGCTGGGTTTGACTGTACGGCTTTGACAACTTGCTGTGTTACTTGCTCGGTGCGCTCAAGTGATGACCCATCTGGTAAGAAGATGGCAGAGATGTAATAACCTTGGTCTTCATCTGGTACAAGTGAACCTGGGGTGTTTTGCCAAAGGCCAATTGTAGCAGCAACCATACCTGTCATTAAGATCACACCTAACAGACCACGGCGCACCATAAAGCCAACAGCACCGACATAACGGCCAGTGATCTTGGTAAACATGTCGTTAAACCATAAGAAAAAACGGGCGGTTTGTTTGTGTTCTTGTTTTAAAATAAGCACGCAAAGAGCTGGCGTCATCGTTAACGCAACGATACCCGATAAACTCACAGCAATCGAAATAGTAATAGCGAACTGGCGGAATAACTCACCGGTTAAGCCACCTAAAAATGCAATTGGCACAAACACAGAGCAAAGTACTAAAACAATGGCCACTACTGGGCCACTTACTTCGCCCATGGCTTTAACGGCAGCTTCTCGAGCACCTAGGCCTTCTTCGTGCATAATACGTTCAACGTTTTCAAGTACCACGATGGCATCATCAACAACAATACCAATCGACAACACCATGCCGAATAAGGTGAGTGAGTTAATTGAGTAACCCAGCATATACATGCCAGCAAATGTGCCTAGTAGTGAAACCGGTACTGCAAGAGTCGGAATAAGCGTTGCGCGCCAGTTTTGTAAGAATAAATACACCACTAAGAATACCAGTACCATGGCTTCAAGCAGTGTTTTTACTACTTCACGAATAGATACCTCAACAAAGCGGGTTGTGTCGTACGAGGTTAAATGAGCAAGACCGGTAGGGAACTGGCTTTTCATTTCTTCAATAACACTGTTTACTTCTTCGGCTACATCAAGGGCGTTAGCACCAGGTTGCAAGAAGATACCTAACAGTACCGCTTCTTTACCGTTAATCGTCCCTTTGAAGTTGTAATCCTTCGAACCGAGCTCAACGCGGGCAACGTCTTTTAAGCGTAAGCTACTGCCGTCAGTATTTGAACGAATAATGATGTTTTCAAACTGCTCAGGCTCAGATAAACGGCCTTGTGCTGTAACACTATAAACAAGCTCTTGTGGAGATTGCGTAGTAGGTGTGGCACCAATTTTACCTGCTGCGTATTGCGAGTTTTGTACGCGGATTGCGCCGGCAATTTCTTCAACCGTAACTCCTAATTGGCTCATTACATCAGGGCGTAGCCAAATACGCATAGCATAATCTTTAGCACCAAAAATTTGTACACTCGTTGTACCAGGAATTCGTTTAATACGGTCAAGCACGTTCATAGTGACATAGTTAGATGTCCATAAACTCGAGCGTGTACCATCTGGTGAGTAAAAGGCATGCACTTGTAAAAAGCTAGAAGAGCCTTTTTGAACCACGACACCTTGGCGGCGTGTTTCTTCAGGTAAACGTGCTTCAACCTGTTTTACACGGTTATTTACGTTTACAGCGGCTTGGTCAACATCAGTACCAATTTCAAAAGTAACTTCGATTGTGGTTGAGCCAGCACTGGTTGATGTTGATGACATATACATCATGCCTTCAACACCGGTAATGGCATTTTCTATCGGTGTAGCAACGGTTTGTTCGAGTACTCCTGCAGATGCGCCAGGGTAGGCCGCGGTGACTTGTACAACCGGTGGTGCTATTTCAGGGTATTGCGCAACTGGTAAGCTACGCATCGCAGCAAGGCCCGCAAGCACAATAACAATAGATATAACAAACGCAAAAATGGGTCTGTCTATAAAGTAACGAGAAAACATAAGACTCCCTGTGCTTATTCTGCGTGGCTTGAGTTAGTGGTTGGTTTGCCAACATTGACTGGCATACCCGGGAAGAAAATACGTGCCATGCCATCAACAATAACTTGGTCGCCTTCTTTTAACCCACTGCGAATCAACCAAAAATTTTGGTATTGCTCGTTTTCTGGTTTTTTGATCCATTCACCTACAGTGACAGGGGCAGGTAACGCAACATCCATACCTTGCTCGTTTTTGCTTACTACATAAACAAACTTACCGGTGCCGTTATCAAGCACGGCTCGTTGTGGCACGATGAAAGCGTTTTTGCGAACTGCACCACTTAACTCAACGCGAACGAATTGCCCCGGGCGAAGTTGGAAATCAGGGTTAGGGATAATTGCCTGAAACTCACTGGTACCTGTGTTCGGGTTAATACGGACATCAGAGAAATTAACTTCACCGGTTTTGCTGTATAAAGAACCGTCTTGTAATTTGATTTGTGTTTGCCAGTGGCCTTGCTCAGGTAAAGTGAGTGAGCCATTTTTAACATCTTGACGCATTTGTAATTGTTCACGCTCAGATAAGCCAAAACGAATGCGAATCGGGTCAAACTGAGTCATTTGCGTTAATAATAAATCTGGGCCAGAAACATAAGTGCCTTCAGAAACAAACTCACGACCCATTACACCTGCGACAGGGGCTTTAACTTGCGCATATTCAAGGTTTAGTTGCGCTTCTTTTAAGGCAACTTTTGCTGCGGCTAAATCTGTTTTTGCAATATCATTGGCTGAACTTGCGTTATCGTAGTCACGTTGCGAAACAGATTTCTCGGCACGTAGCTTTGCTAAACGTTTTACATCACGCTCAGCCTGAATTAAAGCTGCTTTTGCGCCATCGAGTGCTGCTTGAGCGCGGTCAACCGCAAGTTGATAAGGTTCAAGATCAATAGTGAATAATGATTGGCCTTGCTCTACACGTTGGCCCTCTTCAAAGTTACGTGATTCAAGAATACCGGTAACGCGAGCACGAACTTCGACTTCTTTTGAACCAGATAACGTTGCAGGCAGCTCGATAGTAAAAGGCACATCTTCAGTTTTCATGGTCATTGTGGCAACCGCAGCTGGGTGCATTTGACCTTGCTGCTCCGGTGCTTTAGAGCAAGCAGATAAAAGTATAGGTGCAGTAACCAATAATAAAGCAGATAAAGATAATTTGGCAGGTGCGAAAGGCAGACGCATGTTTACTCCACAGTCCAATTGTTAAGCAAGTAAGCAAAGAAATGCCATCCAAAACTCAAAGGCAGTCCTATGCAATTTTAAAGTCCGATTAGTTTATACCCAAAATAGCAAAAGGTACACCCTTTAGTTTACTTTTGCTCGGATTATATCGATACAAAAAACTACTTTAATGAGGATTATTAAAACGAGTTAGCAAAGTAAACCAGTAGAAATCATATTTATCTACTTTTGAGGCTTGGTTAGTTATTGTTTATTAGATTTGCTGTGATGGTAAGTTGGTTATACAAATGTACTAAAATCAGCAGCTTTCCTTAAATAAATGTAAGGTATAAATATGATTTTATTTGGGTGTATTAACGTGAGGCACAAAATTTTAACAAATGGCTTGTAATTAAACTGAAATCTCGTACCCTAAAGCAATAAAAATATAATAAATGTGAGTAAAGGATGACAGATAGAACAGGTGTGATCACTGCTTTTACTGAGATATCGAGCAAGCTTAGGCGCTTTGTATCACGTATCGTCAGCCCTGATGATGTAGAAGATATTGTGCAAGAAACGTTTATCAAAAGTTATGAGGCCGATCTTAGACAAAATATAGAGTACACTCATAGTTATATGCTGAAAACGGCAAAACATTTAGCACTAAACCATATTGCTAAATGGGATAATAAATATAAAGAGTCGTTAGATGAGCAACAACAAGTTGAGCATCAAATGCGCTCAATGGCCTTAGAAGATGAAGTGACCTCAAAAGAACGCTTTTTGTTTTTTTGCCGGGTAACTAACGAACTAAGTCCGCAAGTAAAAAAATGCTTTATTTTAAAGAAAGTCTACGGCCTAAGCCAAAAGGAAATTGCTGCTAAAATGGAACTCAGCGAAAGCACTGTTGAAAAACACATAGCCAAAGGCTTATTACATGTTCACCGAGCAATGAAATCTCACGACGTTCAAACCCACAGTCACCCTACAACCACAGAGTTCGCTGCTAAAGAGGTGAACAAATGAGTAATGTTCACCCGTTTTCATCAAAAGAAATGATTCAAGAGCAGGCGAGTCAGTGGATAAGCGCCATTGACCGTGGTTTATCAAAAGATGAAGTAAGCCAATTACATATGTGGGCCCATCAAAGTGCTGCACACCAAGAAGCACTTTTTGAGCTTGCAACCTTGTGGGATGAAATGAGTGTACTTAACGAGCTAAGTAGCCTGTTTCCTTACAAAGCACCACAAAAACAGCCCGCAGTATTTGGCATGGCAACAGCCGCCAGCTTTTTAATTGTGATGCTGTTTGGTTGCATTATGTTGATTTATTCTAGTTATTGGCAAAGTGAAGAGAACGATTACGCGAAGTTTAACAAAATTTACCGGACAAAAGTGGGTGAGCAAGCTACATTCGTCTTGCCAGATAGCACGATTGTACAACTTAATACCAATACAAAACTTGAAGTGGCTTATACGGGAACTCGTCGCCAGTTAATTTTAAACCGTGGCGAAGGGCGTTTTAACGTTGCTAAAGATGCAAGCCGTCCATTTACAGTGATCGCGGGTGATAAATCTTTTACTGCACTTGGTACAGTGTTTAATGTTCAGCGAAATACTGCATCAGACTTAGAATTAGTGGTCACTGAAGGCAAAGTAATGATTGCCGATCCAAATACTCATGTTGATGCAAGTGACTTTGACAGATTAAAAAGTGCTTCAGATAACAGCTCTGACATAAAAAAACTAAAAGCGAATGTTGTTATATCTGGTGAAAAAGCGCTGATTAAACACAGTAAAACCGAGCCAATCAAGCAGCTTTCAGCAGATGATGTGCAACGCGATCTTGCATGGCAACATGGAATGCTGATCTTTAGTGGTGAACCATTAAGCGAGGCACTTCAAGAAGTTAGTCGTTATACAGCAACGAGATTTGAGCTTAGCGATCCTGAACTTGCATCTTTGAAGGTAGCAGGTGTGTTTAAAGCTGGCGATATTAAAGGCCTACTTGATTCACTACAGGCAAATTTGTCAGTAAATCATCAACGTTTGGGTGAGCATCGTGTTAGCTTAACGTTCGCTGCAAAAGGTTAGTTCTGCCTATGAGAATACGCCAATATTATGATGTTAATTGTGCGCCACTTTCTCGTCACAAAAAATTAATTAAAAAAAAGTTAAATTTACATAGTGGATTTTTTTCCCTCACCTGTTTGTTTAAGTTGCACAGTAAGCAATTGCAGTTGTTACCAGCCTCATTTGTTGTTTATGGCCTTACCGTCGGCCAAACAGCAATTGCAGCTGAAAAACAAATGCTGCAATTTGACATCAAAGCGCAACGAGCTGATTTGGCTTTAATCGAATTTGCAAAGCAAACCGAACAAACAGTCATTTTTTCTTTCGAATTAGCGAAGCAATATCAGGCACAATCGTTATTTGGTTTTTACACTAAACTCGATGCACTGAATGCGATGCTAGAAGGTACTGAGCTTGATGCGGTTGTTGATCAACAAGGCTTGCTGAGGATAAAACTCAAACAAGTAGATAGGAAAGATAACAACATGATCAAAGTATCAGGGGTCAGCGCTGCAGTCGTGCCATTACTGCTAGCCGCCAATACGCAAGCATTAGCAGAAGATCAAGCAGCAGAACAAAACATCGAAAAAATTGCCGTTGTCGGTAGCCGTGTAGCAGGACGCTCGGTTGAAGATTTACCGGTTCCGGTTGATATTTTAAGTGCCGAAGCACTTGAGAATACAGGCCAAACAGAAGTAGGCCGTATGCTTCAAGCAATCGCTCCATCGTTTAACTTTTCAAGCTCGTCTATCAGTGATGGTACAGATGCACTTCGCCCAGCAACATTGCGTGGCTTAGGACCAGATCAAACCTTAGTGCTTATCAACGGTAAACGCCGCCATCAAGCGAGCCTTATCCACATCAATACGTCAGTAGGTCGTGGTACGGCTGGTACTGACATGAACGCTATCCCTGCTGCTGCAATCAAACGTATCGAAGTATTACGTGATGGTGCTGCTGCACAATATGGTTCAGATGCGATTGCAGGTGTTATCAATATCGTATTAAAAGACGCCGAAGAAGGCGGTAAAGCTGCTATCAACTACGGTGAGTATTCAGAAGGCGATGGTGAAACGGTTACTGTTGATTTCAACAAAGGTTTTGCTTTAGGTGATGAAGGTTATCTTAACACCACAATTAATTACCGTGACCGTGCGCCAACTAACCGTGCAGGCCTTCATGGTTCTTGTCAATTTTACGGCTGTACAGAACTTGATGACGGTACGCTATTAGCTGGCGATCCGCGTGAGTTAACAGCACCTCGTGATACATTTAGAATCGGTGATGCAGATTCACAGCAATTTGCTTTAACGATTAATACTGGCTACGAATTAGCTGGTGGTGAATTATATGGCTTTATCACCTATTCAAATCGTGAAAACGAATCAGCAGCGTTTTTCCGTCATAACGCAAATGCAAATGGTAACCCAGTATTACAAGATGGCGATGCAACCATTCCTATGGGTTTCTTACCTAAGATTAATACCATCATTGATGACGTGTCTTACAACGTGGGCTTTAAAAAGTCGTTTGATAATGATTCAAGCATTGATTTATCTTACACCTACGGTGAAAACAGCATTGATTACACAACAAGCGACACTATCAATGGTTCATACGCAAACTACCTTCGTTATAACCAAGGTTTAAGCGCTGATGAAATTCGTGCCACTATCCCGCGTTCAGCGTATGCATATGGCCTTGAATTATCGCTTCAAACACTTAACCTTGATTACACTAAAGACTACGACAATTTTTCATTAGCACTGGGTGCTGAGCTACGTACTGATGAGTTCCGCATTCTTGAAGGTAGTGAATACGCATACCGTGATTACGACACAGTTGATGGCGTTAGCATTTACTCAGGCCTAAATGGCGGTGTTGGTAGTGTTGATGCAGCAAGTGGTACGCAAGGTTTTGGTGGCTCAGATCCGGCATCATCAGTTGATGAGTCGCGCGATGTGATCTCATTCTACATGGATGCAGAAACCTATGTTATCGATGATGTCATCATCTCAGGTGCGGTTCGTTACGATAACTACAAAGGCTTTGGCGATACAGTTAACTTTAAGCTAGCGGGTAACTGGTCAATTACTGAAGATGTGTCTTTACGTGGTGCACTAAGCACAGGTTTTAGAGCGCCTTCAATGCAACAACTTTACTTTAATAACGTAAGTACACAGTTTGTTGTGGGTGATGATGGCAGCTTAGTCGCTGAGCAAGTCGGTACGTTCAGAAACGACAGTACCTTAGCGCAATCAATTGGTATTCCTAAGCTAAAAGAAGAGAAATCACAAAACCGCAGTTTAGGTATTGTGTATAACGTTACCGACAATATCAATTTAACCATTGACTACTACTCGATTGATATCGACGACCGTATCGTTATTTCTAACCGTTTAGGTAAAGGTTTATCAGATACGCTAGATGCTGCACTTGAAAGCTCAGGCGCAGGTGCGGGTCAGTTCTTCTTAAATGGTGCAGACACAGAAACAGAAGGTGTTGATTTAGTTGCTACATGGAACACAGAAGGCCTAGGCGGTACGCTTGATTTCACCTTTGCTGCTAACTTCACTAAAACAGATGTGGTTGATTTATTTACGCCATCAGGAAGTGGCCTTGAGACTATTCCGGTAGAAGATGTGTTTTCTGCGCAAGAAACATCAATTATTGAAGAATGGCAACCAGAAGACCGCATTAACTTAAGTGCGCTTTACCGTTTAGAAGATTGGACTGTAAACCTATCACTAAACCGTTACGGCGAATACACAGTTGAAGACGGTGGTCGTCAAACATACGGTGCTGAAATCTTAACTGATGTAAAAGTTAACTACTTCTTTAACGAAAATCTGTCATTTAACATTGGTGCAAATAACTTATTTGATGTTTACCCAGATAAGAACACCATTGGTAATTCACGCTCGGGTACGATTGTTGATGCAAGCGGCAACACAATTGTTTCAAGCCCAGGTGTATTCACTTACTCACGTCGTTCAGCACCATTTGGTTTTAACGGTGCGTACTATTACGTAGGTGCAGAGTATAAGTTCTAAACTCCCTTTAGATTCTTTTATTATTTAACTTTGCAAAGGGCCATTTGGCCCTTTTTTAGTTATAAAGACGTACTTATAGAAATTGGCACATCTTGATATTGTTTTATTTTATCAAGCAAGGTGACCAAGGTTTTGTGGCTGCTTTGTTCACTTGCCGTTACTTGCACATTGGTCATTTCAAACTGTGCGGCAAATAACGCAAGGTTAGCGATTATTTGCTCTGGTGTGATAAGCCGGTTTGCAAAGTAAATACTGTCGTTTTCAGTAATAGTAAATTGCGCTTGTTTTTTCGGGTTTTCAAGGCTTGGTTTTGCTAAAGGGCGATTCACTTCAATAGCGCGCTCTTTAACAAACGAGGTTGTGACAATAAAAAATATCAACAAGATAAACACAATATCGAGCATAGGAGTCATATCTACATCAGCGTTTGCAGTGGTTTTTTTATGTTGTTTCACCATAATTAGGTCCTTGTTGTTTTTGACCAAGCCACAAAATTTACGATTAAGTGACTAGCCATAGTCGTGATTAATACCACGGATTATTTTTAAAATGCTGGGCGCCACAGCAGTTTTTAGGATCCTAAATTTAAAGTTAGCAGCTTTTAAAAAAATGGTAGTTAAATAAATATTCTAAGTTTATTAAATGTTTGTAGCGTTTTTGTTGGTAAAAATATTTATTAGCTTTGATGAAATCATTTTGAAGTTTGTCTGGTCATTTTTGTTGGAACTAAGTTTAAAGGATGGATAAATGCTAAAAATTAAGGCTTTAGTTTGTGCTATGTGCCTTGTATTACCAACAGCAAGTTTTGCTGAACAACCAGTAAACGGGCAAGATTTCATAAATTTATTTGAGAAGCTGTCAGGTAAGCAGCCCGGTATCAGAAAAGGTCACGCCAAAGGGGTGTGCACTGTTGGCACATTTACACCTAATCAAGCAGCAAAACAGTATTCAATCAGCCCTTTATTTAACGCAGCGTCAAAAGCAAATATTCGCTTTTCTATGGGCGGTGGTAACCCTCATGCTGATGAAACATCACGCTCGCCGCGTGGAATGGGGGTGCAGTTTGTGCTAGAAAATGGTGATGTGCATAATATTGCAGGGCTTACTACGCCAGTATTTGCAGGTAACAGCCCAGAAGCTTTTTTTGGCTTGCTTAGTACCTTAGTACCTGACGAAAAAACAGGTCAAATCGATTTTGCTAAAGTAAAAGCATACAGAGAACAAAACCCAAGTACCTTAGGGCAATTTAATTGGCTACAAAGCCATAACCCGCCAGCATCGTATGTGTCTTCGCGTTATTTTGGTGTGCATACCTTTTACATGGTTGATGAAAAGGGCGCTAAGCATGCCTTTAGATGGACCATGGTGCCAGAAGAGCCAGAACAGGTGCTAACTGAAGAGCAAATGAAAACGTTCCCTAAATCATTTCTGGCTAATCGACTTGAAGAGGATTTAGCGAAAGGGAAGGTGCATTATCGTTTTCAAGCAGAGTTAGCCGAGCCCGGTGATGCATTAACTGACCCTTCAGTCCGTTGGCCTGCGGATCGCAAAACAATAAATTTAGGAAAGCTCACCATAGAATCGACAGGTGAGTCAGGCTGCGATCTTACTAATTATGACCCAAATCTACTATCTAAAGGCTTTATGCCAAGTGATGACAAAGTACTTAAATTGCGCTCAACAGCTTATGCAATTTCATTTGCGAAGCGTTTAACGGGGCAATAACTCTTAATTGTATCTGTCAGGTTTGTTTAAAAGGAATTAATAAACCTGACAGGTGTATATGTGTTAGAAGAGACAGTAGGGGGAATTTAGTTTGTCGGCAGTATTAGATGAGTTTCTGGTAATAATTTTTATGGGCTTAGGTCCTAATATACGACTAAAATTTATTTGCAAAAAAGTGTAGATAAGCGAAACTAAGTAAACTTTTTAGTCCTGTTTGATTGGTTTGTTAGCCATTTCGTGCGGAAGAGATACAAGTATTGAAAGACCTGTACCCTCGTTTATCCATTCATTACAAGAAGTAATCATTTCTGTATCAGATGGCTTGTCAGTATAAAATTGAGCGCCATGAATGAAAGTATGAAAACTATTTACTTTTAAGCCATCATCACAACGTAAACTATGTTTGAAACCATCCGTTGGCATCATTGCTCCAAAAGATAACATAATCCAATGGTCCGATCCTGATTCAGTCATATCAAGAGAAATGTCTAAATGGGAACATTTTTTAGCGTGTTTTGATAAATCTATAGTGGCAATTCTAGCTTTACCAACATCAATTTCAACTTCTTTAAATTCGAGCGTTTCAAATACCTCTCTATCACCATGTGGCGTATTTACTACAATTTGATTACATGTGGAAAGTATTTCCGAAGCTAAAAAACCAACTTTAATATCACTATAGCCATCTTTAGTCGGGTACAAACGATAGCTAATATTTGAGTCTACACAAATAGTATTGTGTTCTTTATTTAAATAAGCTCTTGCGTGAACATTGTAATTACTTCTTACACATTTATTTGTTACATCCATAGTTTGAATGATATATGTATTTAAGTAATCTTCGATATTTGAATAAATTCTTTTTTCTTCTATCGATGGTTTTATTAACGCGCTTAATGCGTCCCGTTTACTTTCAGAATCAATATTCCCTAAAAAATTCCTGCTTACTACAATATCTTGCAATAGTGACTTGATTTTATTAACAAATTCAGAGGTTCCTGATGCATAAGTAAAGATTGAGGCGACTAAAATGGCTATACCTACAGACTCTAGAAGTCCTGTACATGCTAATGCCCAAAAAGGCATATTAGGAAACTTTAAATCTAAAATAACAGAAAATAAAACCAAAACCAAACCTAGCCAAAAATAACTAGAGAAAAGCTTGGTAAATCCATAGTTGTTATTAGTTTTGTATTCCATAATATATAAATCCATAAAAATATAATTATAATATTGCGTTTTGATTTTGATTTAAAGCTTTTTTATGATGGGTTTATTTTTAACAAAATTTTGTTTTTTGTAAATGATGAGTTTTCATTGGTGCTTAATAAGTTAATTGTAAAAAATTATCGAAGCAAGTTTTATTTATTATATTAGCTAACCAAACTGATTTTAGTAAATATCGATGACTGGTTATCGCTCGAAACAGATCTTAAAATATTTGAAATAACCCTTTGCGTGGCAGTTACGAATCATACTTGATTGCCTATAATTGGCAGTTAGACGAACTTCGGTAGAGAACGAACAGTGACTAAATAAATGCGAATTACTAAGCGGCTAATGCAACTGTATAAAGTCAATTAGTTAACTTCTTTCACTGTTCAGGCTAAAGGTCTTTTAAGCGTGAAAATATAATTATTAATGTAGCCAAATTTATGTGTATGGATACATTACAAGCGCTGAGCATTACAGGGAGCTGTAGCATAAACAACACCCACTTAACCAACTGAGCATGTAGCAACTCAGCTCAACAAACTATTATGCAACGCAAACAACGTGTCGTATAAATACCATAATGTTAGGTATACAAGGAGAGTTTCGTGAAAAAATCTATATTAGTGTTCATTTGTTTTCTTTTTTCATTTACCAGTAATGCAAATGACCAATTCACTTCAGAGCAATTAATTGAGAAAGCTAAAGCATTTGTAGCGGCAAAAATGCGCGTCAGCAGCCCGACACAACAATTAAAGAAGTAGACTACTTTATCTCGTTACTAGCTGATGATTTCATTGATGAACACGTCAAATATAAATTTGTTTATTCAGATAAATCAAAACTTCGCGAGGATATGATAAGTAAGCTAAATGATGAAGTTATTTATAGTTCAATAGAAATAAATGAGATTATGGTTGGTGCTAACGTAGTTTTGGTAAAAATGACTGAATCAGGTAAAGTTAAACCAGCTCATTTAGACAAAACTATCAAGTACAATAAAACCAATATTGTTTCACTTGAGTTTAATCAATTAGGCTTAATCAAACACATTCGTCGACATCATGGGTAATTGAGACATAATAAGATAAAAAATGATAAATCTGTCTTAAAGGTGATTAGATTTTTGTCCCTCAGTGATTTTAGCTAACATTATTACATTTTCTATGATGTCGTTATGTCTTAAGTGATTAATATAGAAATCTCTAAAATTAGTTTCTTACATAGCTTTCAGTGAGTATTACAGCAGTGTATAGGCTAATGGAGCAAGGTTTAGTAATAGTAATAATAAATTACTTAAAGGAAGCAAAGTGAGCACTAAGCATATTTTATTGATTATCATTATTTTCTTTAGCTCAGGCTGTACTACATCGGGTCAGCTTTATTATGTTGATACTGAAGGTCATAAAAAGCTTGCTTACGACGTAGAATTTATTGGTATGCCTAGTGTCGATAAATTTGCTGTTGAATATGCTTTAAGCCTTTGTGCCAAAAATATTGTTAAAAAAGGCGGTGTAATAAAGGAAGAGCATCTTTTATCGATTGATACAGCTATTCCCTTAGCTCCGTGTGAAAAGGCTTGGACACACGAACTAGCTAAGCAGCAATATCAGTCTAAAAATTTAACGAAAAAAGAGTATGGGTATATAGTTTCAAATATAGATCTAGGTTTAGCTACAGTAAATAAGTGCACATAAGTTTTTTAAAAGAAATATAATGCGTGGTGTTTTATCTTTTTTTAGTTGAGTGATTTGGAGCGTGCTTAAATATTTTAATGTATTGCTCACGATTTAATGTGGGATTATTTTTACAAGGAGTGTACGATGAATACTTGGGTATTTGCAGCAGGAATCGTATGTATATTTACTTCGATTGTGCATATCTTCGCAGGTCAAGTTGATCCAGTTAAACCTTTTCTAAAGTCTAATCTTCCTGACATTCCTAAAGCAACTCTATTAGGGTGTTGGCACATTGTATCAACTATCCTCGTTATCTCAGGTTTTGTTTTATCATATATTGGTTGGTTCAATTTAGGGTTATATCAAAACATTGTCATTGGAATATCGATAAGCTTTGTCATTTTTTCTTGTGTCTTTATAACTGTGGGTTGGTATTTTTTTAAGTATCATACATTCGTAAAGTTGCCGCAATGGACTTTATTGTTACCTATTGGGGTTTTAGGTCTGGTTGGAGTATTGTAAGCATCATAAATGCTTTAGCTGCAAAGGATATAAAACAGCGGGCTTGCCCTCCTACGTATTTAATTTTTTAGCCTGCTATTCTTTCTGTCGATTACGGCGTTGGTAAAAGAGACTTAAATGGAGGTTCCATAAGGTATGAATATTTTTCTGATTATTGCGGGTGCATTAAATGCTTTAGCTGCCATTCTTCATTTAGGTTGTATTTATTTTGGTGCACCATGGTATCGTTTCTTTGGGGCGGGGGAGAGAATGGCGTTACTTTCTGAGCAGGGGAGTATAGAACCAACTTTGATTACTACTGGAATTTTCTTTGTACTCTCCATCTGGTCAATGTATGCGTTTTCAGCTGCTGGAGTAATATTTAAACTCCCGTTAATTCGGACTGTTCTTATATTAATAACGTTAATTTATTTTGTTCGTGGGATAGCAGGCTTTTTCTTTATAAACTCACCTATGGGACGCTCACCTGAGTTTTGGGTTTGGAGTTCGATAATTTGCCTATCTTTAGGCATAGTTCATTTAATAGGGTTAAATAAGCAATGGTCTTCTATGTGAACGACGTTAACCTAAAAAACTATTCGCAATTCGTGACATTTTTTCCACGTACTGATTTTAATGACTAATTTGGTGTTCGACAAACCGGTATTGCTATTCCAACACTTCAATAGGGCGTTACTTGTAACTGGAGGCTTGAGTGCCAAAAGTTGGAAGTAATATCTAAATCTAAACAGATAAAAGCCCAGCTTAACTGGGCTTTGCACTCTCACAATTTAATGCTTTTTCATTTTACTCATTTCAGCATGACAACTTTGAATTGTCAGCAAGGTTTTTGATAACGCGGCTTCACAATCATGGGGTTGTGGTTTTTTAAGCGCATGTTTGATTTCAGCTAGTGTTTTATCTTCAACTTCTTCAAGTTCGCTAACATATGTGGCGTTTTTGTCGGCACCTAGTTTAGTAATTAGTGATGTATAGGCTTTACGTGCTTCTACAGCAAAGTCAGAGCCATTTTCGCGCTCGCCATTTTCGTTAATAGCATAAGGTTGTAAGCGCTCAACACTTACTTTACGCGCATCTATCATACGTTGAAATAAGGCAATAATGCTTGGGTCGGTTACTTTTTCCTGAGCTTTTTCATAAAAATCGATACCGCTATTCATAACTTGGATGATATCTGCAATATGATGAACGTCTTGTCCTTGATGAGTATTCATAATGACCTCTTTTTGAATATTAAAAACAATGCAATTAGATACTTGCAAAGCATATTCCAGTTCATTACTTAAATATAAAGTTGATTTATTTCAGGTGGTTGTTGGTTTTTAATAGGAGGGGTACTGCTGATAAGCTAAGCTAATACTTTGCTTATCAGCAATAATTACAATTTGGTGGGTAAAATCTTACTTAAGCTCGTCGGCCACTTCTGCAACCTTTTGGCGTAACCAAATATGGCTTGCATCACGGTGTAATAGCGGGCTCCAAATCATATCGAGCTCAAACGGCGGAATAGGGAATGGCGGCTCAAGAATTTTAAGGCCCGGATCGTCTAAATAAATATTTGCAGCTTTTGAGGGTAATGTTGCAACCAAGTTTTGCTCTTTCGCTAAGTGAATGGCAACGTGGTAGTTACGGGTAAAGGTGGCAATATTACGGTGTTTACCAAAGTGAGCGAGCGCCTCATCGACCCAACCTAGCTTTTGCACATCTTTCGGATCCATACCAACGCCTACACCAAAGCCTGTTTTACTTACCCAGATATGACGCGCTTTTAAATAGCTGTCGAGGCTAAAGTCTTTAATAATCGGGTTATCTGCTTTCACTAGGCAACAAAAGCTGTCTTTCCAAATTTGCTTATAGTGAAACGATTGCGGTAAGTTTTCAAAGCGGTTGATAGCCATATCCACTTTACCGTTTTCAACATCGTGGAAGGTTACATCACTTGGGGTCAAAATATCGAGTGTGGTATCAGGGGCTTCTTCGTGTAATTTACTTAACAAGCGTGGGGCAAGGGTACTTGCTGCATAGTCACTGGCCATGATACGAAAAACACGTTTACTTTGTGATGCCTCAAACTCGCGGTTTGGTGCAAGTGTTTCTTCAAGGGTCATTAATATGCCGCGGATCACTGGCTGTAACTCTTTTGCACGCTCTGTCGGTACCATACCCTCACTGGTACGCACCAAAATAGGGTCGTTAAATAAATTACGTAAGCGTTTTAAGCCATTACTCATTGCTGGCTGGGTAATGCTAAGCTGGTTAGCTGCTTTGGTTACATTACATTCCCTGAGAAGAGTATCTAGGTAAACAAGTAAGTTTAAATCTATTTTACTAATATTCATTCTGTGTCCTTGGTGTTTACCAATAATGGATAAATCGTTGTGCAGCAGGGTATGGGTAAATATGGCTTACTACACCTTGCTTAAAGTTGTATTGTGCTTGTCGCCAATAGGCTGGATCTTCAAGCTCTGGGTGTGTACTCAATAAGTATTGCTTATACACCGGGTTTGCTGTCACAAAGGTACATAATTGCTCTGGAAACACATCTTGTGGTGCTACAGAGTAGCTTTGCTCATTAGTTAGGTAATCATCGTACGTTTTGGCTTTAGGTAAGGCACGAAAATTCATATCGGTTAGATACTGAACTTCATCGTAGTCATAAAAAATAACGCGATTATGTTTACTCACCCCAAAGTTTTTCAACAGCATGTCGCCTGGGAAAATATTAACAGCGATCATTTCTTTTAAGGCTTGGCCATATTCTTCTATTGCCTCAAAAGCTTGTTGCTCACTGGCATTTTCAAGATAAAGATTTAACGGTGTCATCCGTCTTTCAATATATAAATGCTTGATGATTAGCCATTCGCCTTCAATAATCATCGAAGAACCAATCGTTTTATGTAACTCTTCAAGTAATTTACTATCAAATCGAGCAAGTGGAAATACGACGTTCGAATACTCTATGGTATCGGCCATGCGACCAACACGATCATGACTTTTTACTAATTGGTAGCGTTTTAATACGGTATCGCGGCCAAAGGGTTTGCTTTCACCAAAGGTGTCTTTAATTACTTTAAATACATAGCCAAACGAGGGCAGTGTAAATACCATCATTACCATACCAGGTGTACCGGGGGCTATAACGAGTTGGTCATTTGAATGATCTAAATGACTTAAAAACTCACGATAAAATTCGGTCTTACCTTGTTTATGAAAACCTATGGCGTTGTACAGCTCTGCCAGTGTTTTATTAGGCATAAGCTGATTTAAAAAGCGTACTAACGCAGATGGTGCATGGGTTTCAACCATAAAATAAGCGCGCGCAAAACCAAAGATAACCCGCATTTGTGATGATTTGGTAAGTAGGGCGTCGAGGTATAGGCCTTTGTCTTCGTGGTGCAATACCGCAATAATAAATGGCTGTACGCCACTTTCTGAAACGACCCGGCCAACAATATAAGCGGCTTTGTTACGGTAAAACGGGGCTTGCAGTATATCAAAGCGCATTTGCCATGCTTGATGATGTGTATCGGGTGCTTGTTTATAAAAGGCTTTTACCAGCAAGCGAATATCCCGTTCTAAATCAACAAAGGGGGCTTTAAAATCAAACTGGTTAATAATTTTGCGAATAGTAGGTCTTAAACCATCAACAACCGGGTGGTAACTACGGTATTCGGCTTCCATTGGCAATGCTGGGGCATCTGCTAGCGTTGCTTTTACAAATATAAAGTCATTATTAAAATAACGGCGATGGAATAAACGACAAAAAACTGAGTTGTAAAAGGTTTCGGCGAGTTCTGCTTGAGGGTGAAAGCGCAAAAATTGCTGATAAAGTTGTTTGGTTTCAAGCCAGCAGGTTTGGTCTAAGGTAATAATTTGCTGTTCATTAAGCGATTTGAGCTTAGCAATGGTTTCGTTAACCCGATCATCGTAATGGCTAATTCTGAGTTTGCTTATTTCATTTATTTTTTGCCAATCACGCTGTGCAAACGCGAGTGGCGCTTTAGCAGTAATTGCTTGAAAGAGTTTATAGTGATTGCGAAACCCAGATAAAATTAACTCTGCAATGTGTTGTGGCTGCATATAAACTCCTTACTTATACCAACATAGAGCAATAACTCTATAGGTGTTAAGAATATGTTATTTATTCTTTAAACCCAATAGTAAAGTGTATTTAATTATATCGAGCGAGTTTTTTCTCTAAGTTTACGATTTTTTTGTTAATGTTTTTCACGTCTCGCACGTATTGCTTATTAATTGCTTTAAGCTGTTTATTTATGTCTTTGTTAATTTCTTTCGCTTTTTTATCTGACAACCTTTTATTTAAGCGTTGTTCTTGTTGATATTGCGCTCTATCTCGATCGCGACTCAAAATATCTAAACGATACTTATAACTACGGATCTCAGCTTCGAGATCTCTAATAATTTGCTGGCGCTCTAATTCATTCAGCTCTTTAACATAATTATTAGGTGCTTTAATGTCGGGATCGGTAACGTGGATTTTGTGCTTGGTTGCACGGTTACCGCAGGGGTATTCACTAAAAACGGTGCCTCTGTCTGTGACGCACTTATAGTATTCAGTTGTTGCAGCAAGTGATGAAAGGGAGCAAGTCAACAAACAAACTATTATTGAAAAAGTGATTATAGTTTTCATGACATCCATGTCTCCTAAATCAGTAATAGGGCTGTGTGTGGGTATATTTAAAACTAGCTCGTAATAATGATTTATCAATAATCACTAAGGCGTATAACGTTTTAGTTTTTTAATACTTTGCACCAAAAACGGGACATCAAGTCTTTGCTCAATCGCAAAACCTTGTGCAGCAGAAATATTTTTAAAATTACCATCAGAGTCAATCAGAGTAATTCGGTCTTTCTTAAAGGCAATAAAAACATCTTGAGAATAGTTAACACCGGTATCATCATGGCGTTTATATAGATTGCTTCCCAGCATAGTTTGCTTTGCGAGCGTATTACAGCTGAAATAATGGCCAACACTTGTGGCAATGATATCGCTTGGTTGGATAAGACCATCAGTTTGCACCACTTTTTTGTCTGAGCTGTATAAGCGTGAGGCTGTGACAATTCCATTGCTGTTATTAGCTAAACTAAAGGCAAAAACGGCATTTGCTGCTTCACGTGGGCGTGTAGTTTCATCCGCGCGAATAAGACGAATAGCCGGATTTATATCTTCGTTGTTAATAAATTCGAATTGTTCAAAACCATTAATTTGTATTGAGCGATTATCACCAAGCCAAACAGGGAGCTGCTGTTTGTCTAGAATCGGGGCTTTGTAAAATGCTGGTAGGCCGTACACTAAACTAAATAACGTGTCTTCAGCTTCGATAGGTTGTAAGAACAAGTCTGTCTTACGTAGTGCAGGTTCAGTGCTAACAAATTGCTCAAGAGCGTTATTGTTTTCAAATACCAAAATATCAATTGTGGCACTTGAGTCAGCCTTACATTCAGCAAGTGGAGTAGGTGCTAAGTAATCTATGTTGTGTGGATCTAATCTAACATCATGCGCTTCTTTATAGCTTTCGATATCTAGTAAATCATTTTTAGCTAATAAGCTTTTTGCCGTTGTTGGATAAGACAATGGCAAGACATTATCTTGTTTAGTGATGTCGAACTTTAAGTTGGCATCAGCCCAAATATGAATGCTGTGGCTCAGTGCAAAACACATTAGAATCGTGCTTGTCGCATAACGCGGAAATTTATATTGCTTTAAGCGTGCTAAGTGGTGCCATGTATAGTTACTTACTAATAACTGAAACGCTAAAATTAAAAGTACAATACCACCCGCTAGAATCGTGGTAAGAGCAGGTGAGCTTGTTAAGCGGTGCCAAAGCAAAGACACAATTTCGGGTAGTGCAGATGTATTTAAGTGATAACCTAAGTTGAAATACACATAGGCATCAAGTGTCAATAATGAAGCACCAAGCGTTGCGATAATAGCCGCCATCCCTCGGATATGCCGAGGGTATGGAAACACTAAGCTTAATGGAAATATCGTCAAAACAAAGGCAATAAAAGTAATAAAGCTGGTGTGGCTTAACCAAGTTACGAGCATGTATAAATAGCCCATAAAGGTGGTTGGTGCACTGTCTGCAACTAAGTAGCTTACGCTAATAAATAGCACTAAGCCTATGTTTGCAAAGGTGAACCAATGTCCCCAACTTAGAAGCTGACTTACTTTTGATGAGAATTGACTTTGTTGCGATAAATTCATAAATCTTATTTAACCGACTGAGCTAATGCTTTGGCGAAATTGTCGGCAACCGCTTGTCTTTTCTCTGATGGTACATGCTCTTTTAAAATATGCGTGATAGAATTTCCTAAACACATAAGGCTTAAATCAACAGGCGCTTTGTGCTCTGTTAGTACATCGATCAGCTGATCAACGATTTGTTCTACTTGCTCATTAGAATATTTTGATATGATAGGCATCAGTTGGTTCGGTAAAAAGAGTTATATTCCCGTATTTTAACACCAGAGGCGTGAAAAACAAAGATGACAATAGATGTTAAAAAATTAGTCGTTCATTATGTAGACAAAAAAGATGACGACACAGATATTCATTTACGCAATGATGAGATGGTTGTTAACGATAAAGTAGCCGTTTTTATTGAACAGCTACACCATGCATACAATGGTAAGCCGGGTAAAGGTTATTGCGCATTCAGTGGCGAGAAAAACAGTATTGTTGCATCAGCTATGCAAAGCTACCGTAATAATGAGCTTGGTTTTTGGCACATGACAGAGCAAGCGACAAATGTGCTAAAAGAAGAGCTAAATAAGTATGCCTTCAACGAAACGGGTTATTTAGTTTTTTGCCATTATCAGTATGTTGCGAGTGACTTTTTGTTAATTGCCATGATTAATATTAAAGAGCACTACTCAATTACTTCTGAGCTTGATCTAGCGTCATCACGTCATTTAGATATTTCGCGTATGCAATTAGCTGCACGTGTAGATTTAACAGCGTGGGATGCGCAACCAGAAGATAATCGCTATGTGTCGTTTATTAAAGGTCGTGCCGGTCGTAAAGTAGCAGACTTCTTCTTAGACTTTTTAGGTTGTGAAGAGGGCATTGATCCGAAACAGCAAAGCCAAGTTATGCTTAATGCCGTAGAAGATTACTTATCTGAGCAACAATACGATAAGTCAGAAAAAGATGAGCTACGCAAACAAGTTTTTGATTACTGTAATGATTGTGTGACTACAGGTGAAGATGCCAATGTTAAAGAACTTTCGGCGACATTATCAAAAAGTGACGACAGCCCATTTGAAAGCTTTTGCCAAGAACAAAATTATGACTTAGAAGAGTCGTTCCCTGTTGATAAGAAAACAGTTACCAGCATGGTTAAGTTTTCAGGTATGGGCGGCGGTGTTAGTGTGAGCTTCGAACGCAAACATTTAGGTGAGCGAGTTACCTACAACGAAACAACAGACACACTTGTTATTAAAGGTATTCCACCTAATCTTAAAGACCAGTTACAGCGCTTTATGGAGCAAGAAGAAAGTTAACTTTCTTAGCTACCGCAACCTTTCTTATTTAGCCCAGCTTTAGCTGGGCTTTTTTTACTATTTGGACTCACGTTGAAAATTATCGCAATTATCTTAAATAAGAAGAGTGTGAACTGGTCCTTTATGGTTGGTTTTAAAGTGAGATACGTTGTTTTTTAGTATTCTAAAGCCGTAAATAAAGTGATAACAATAGAAATGGATATTCAAGAATAAGTCGTATTTTTGAGTATGAGCTCACAATAGCTGCTTAGTATCTAATTGAGCAGCATTTTAAATATCGAGGGTAAAGGAATGCCATCAAGTATTGTACTAATTAATCCATTTATTGTTCCTGAAGGCAAGTTAGAAGAATCAATCAAATACTGGGAATCCCATCGAGATTTTTTAAAAACGCAACCGGGGTATATATCAACTAAGTTACACCGTTCATTAGAAACACAATCATTTTTGGGTGAAGCCAAATATAAACTAATCAATGTAGCTGAGTGGGAAAGCCAAGACGCCTTTAATTCTGCAGTGCAAAAGATGCAATTAGCACTTAACAGCGAAAGAGTAGAAGGTTTAGTCGGGCAGCCTGCTTTATACGAGGTTGTTAGAGAATAAATAAAGGAAAAGCTGGAGAGATTATAAGTTAAAACTGTAAATTTGGTTTAACAGTGCCTTGGCTAGGTCTCTTAACTTTAGCGCTATTTGGGGGATATATGGATAGAATCCTTAGATTATTAAAACCTGAAAATATTCGAGTCTTGTTATTTTTGCTAGGTATTGTGCTGTTAGGGAGAAGCTTGGCTACAACACGCCCAGAATATGGTGTGACAATTCTTACTGCACAAGAGCAACCACAAGATATTTTAATGTATTTTCATGTTGAAGTTCAGCGTTATATTATGACGATGCTTTGGCCTGTTGTTTTCGCGTTATTAAACTCGCTCTATCCAAAAGTAAAAGTATCTAAGCCATTTTTTTATACAATTATAGGCCTACATATCATAAGCCTATTTATTAGTTTGATTTGGTATTTCAACTATGTTCCGAACAATCAAGAGGGAGCATCACATTTAGAGCAAGGGTTAGCGCATATGCAATTTAGCGCAACAATAGTGTTTATTGTTAGCCTGATTAGTGCTGTGTTTTCTTTAATATGGTTTAGTAAAGGGTGGGTCATTTTTAAATCAGATGAGTCGCCTTAAACTTGGCAGCTAATTAACTAAATTTAAATTTTTTATATCGATAATATGTTTATCAATATCAGTGTGTGCCAGCTCTTATGTATTTCTAATGTATGTTTCACAGTGGCTTTTGGTCATGGTGCCCCCTAAAAAAGCAAATACACAGGCTTTAATTCTTACGAAAATCACTTCTTGCTTTGATATTTATAAGCTTCTCAAACATGTGCTATTTAGTCGAAATTTTTATCTAACTATGATTTATCTGGCTCAATGCTGGTAAATCCATTAGGGTATTCTTTTAAGCTAAAATTTAAAAAGAGGGTAAATGACTCTTTCATTTAACACTGCAAGATTAAATGTCATTGAAGTAAATTCTAATGCAGCTAAATCAGAGCGTACTGCTCTAGTTAAAGCTTTACCTTCGATATTAACCCCCGCTGTAGTTGCAAATTTACCGAGTTATTTTCAAGGCATAGAATCTAAATTAGCGGCTGAGGAGTGGCTTAATAAAATGCTTAAAGAATGCCATTTATTAATGCTGCAGTCTTCTGAAAGTGAAATTATAGGGTTCTTGTTTATATATAGCGATAACCTAAATGCCCACATTGGTTACTTATTAGCTGAGCAATATTGGGGGAAGGGCCTTGCATTTGAATTACTGCATGGCTTTATCAACTTGGCTTACACCCACCCACAATGGCATAGGCTTATCGCTGGTGTTGATAAATCAAATACCGCGTCAGTTAAGCTTTTAAATAAACTTTCATTTATTCAGCAAGATGAAGTGGTAAATGATATGTTGTTTTATGAATTTGACTTACGCAAAGAGCCTTTTGGAGAAGAGTAACGATGACTTACAAAGCAGTTAACTTTAAAGATAAGTTTTCTAAATTTACTGAACATTGGTCGCCACGGGTCATTGCCGAAATGAATGACTATCAATTCAAACTCGCTAAAGTTGAAGGAGAGTTTGTTTGGCATGATCATCCTGATACTGATGAAGTATTCATAGTTATTGAAGGGATACTTGAAATTGAGTTTAGGGATGGCGCTGTGACTTTGGAAGCTGGTGAGTTATTTGTAATTCCTAAGGGGGTTGAGCATAAACCAAAAGCAAACAGCGAATGCAAAATAATGCTTGTTGAACCCAAAGGGGTTGTAAATACAGGTAATGCGGGTGGGCAATTGACTGCCACAAATGATGTATGGGTGTAGCGATAATTTCGATATCAGGTTCAGAACTGTAAGAATTAAACCTTAAAAAAGCTACGCATCTTAGTGTTTTTGTGCTTTTACTATTTGGCTTATACTCGTGTTTTTATTTCAGGTAATATATAAAAATCAGCCAATTTGGATCTCAACTAACAAGGCACTAGTGGCATAACGATATATTTTAAGCTTGTGCGGTGATCCTAGTTTTTAACTTAAGTATGGAAAAAGTAATGACAATAACTGCATTTTTAGTTAATTCATTTACCGCAGAGGGAACAGGTGGCAACCCTGCAGGTGTGGTATTAAATGCTGACAATCTTTCAGATACAGAAAAATTGAAGATTGCAAAAGAAGTTGGCTTTTCAGAAACGGCATTTGTAGCCCAAGATCATGAAGTTGACTTTGCAGTATCATTTTTCACGACAACAGAAGAAGTTGATTTTTGCGGCCATGCAACACTTGCTGTGTTCGCTACGTTTTATGAAAAGGGTTTATTAAAACCAGGTTATTATACTCAGCGAACAAAAGCGGGTTTGTTAGGCGTCACAATTGCCGAAGACGGCAAAATTACTATGGAGCAAGCCTTACCAAAATATCTTGGTGGCTTTTCTTACAGTGACCTTGCAGGCTTATTAGGGCTTGATGAAACTATACTTGCAGCAACAGGTTTACCAATTGACATAATAACCACAGGCTTGCCTGATATTATCGTTGCTGTGCCTAATGGCTACTTAGATAAAATGACTATTGATGAAGCAGCGCTGAGCGAATTTTGTCAACAACATAAAGTGATCGGTGTTCACGCATTTGAGCTTTTAGAGAGCGAAAGTGGGCTAACAGCAAGCTGTCGTAATTTTGCTCCTTTGGTAGGTATACCTGAAGAATCAGCAACGGGGAGTGCCAATGGTGCGCTTGCTTGCTATTTAACTAAACATGTATTTGTTCAGCAAGAAAACCATTTTCAGTTTGAACAAGGTCGAGCAATGGGCTGTCGCTCACATATTTCTACAAGTGTTTACTCGGATGAGCAGGGCGTAAGAAAAGTGTTAGTGGGCGGATACGCCAGTGCCATCGGCACACAAAAAATCGAGATTTAGTGTACATCTAAAACAAAAAAGCCGCGTTTCATAACGCGGCTTTTTTATATAGCTATCAACTAGTCAGTAGATAATGTTTTCGTCATTTCTGCTCGCGCTCTACCTGCAGGTTTAATTGAACCTGGGCGTAGACCACTATCAGGAATAGCGTCACGTTTATCATGTGCCATAGCCGCCGGAGTAGGTTGTGGCTCGCTGTCTGCAACTGGCGCTGGTTTTGCCATTGCTGCGCTTGCTGAACCTTTAACTAACATTGTTTTTTCATTGTTAGGTGTTGGTTTAGCTTCTTCAGCTTGTACTGGCTCTTCAGCTTTAACTGGCTCTTCAGCTTGTACTGGTTCGTCAGCTTGTACTGGCTCATCAGCTTGTACTGGTTCGTCAGCTATAACTGGCTCTTCAGCTTTTACTAGTTCTTCAGCTTTAACTGGCTCTTCAGCTTGTGCTGGTTCGTCAGCTTTTACTGGTTCGTCAGCTTTTACTGGTTCGTCAGCTTTTACTGGCTCTTCAGCTTTTACTGGCTCTTCAGCTTTAACTGGTTCTTCAGCTTTAACTGGTTCTTCAGCTTTAACTGGTTCTTCAGCTTTAACTGGTTCTTCAGCTTTTACTGGTTCTTCAGCTTTAACTGATTCTTCAGCTTGTACTGGTTCTTCAGCTTTAACTGGTTCTTCAGCTTTAACTGGTTCTTCAGCTTGTACTGGCTCTTCAGCTTTAACTGGTTCTTCAGCTTTTACTGGCTCTTCAGTTTTAACTGGTTCGTCAGCTTTTACTGATTCTTCAGCTTGTACTGGCTGTTCAGTTTGTGACTGCTTTGCTTTTAACTCAGCTTCATACTCTGCAGCGGCTTGATCAGCAACTGGAATAAACGCAGGAGCGTCACTTTTCGCATCACTTGATTTTTCGTCTTGCTCTGGGCGACGACGACGTTGACCAGCGGCACGTAAATGACGAGGTGAACGACGAGAGCGAGTACGAGGTTGAGCTTGTTCTTCATCAGTTGATGCTTCAACTACAGATTCAACTTGCTCTGTTTGTTTTGGCTCAGCGTCAGCTTTCACTGGTTCAGCTTTTACTTGTGATTCAGCAACTGGTTGCTCTGCTTGTTCAGTCTCAACTGCAACCGATTCTTTTGCAGGCTTAGCTGGTTTTTCAGCTTTTGGTGCTTGCTCTACCGATTCATTAGTTTGTACTGAATTCGCATCATCTGCATTTTCGTCTTTAACGCGAACTTTCTTGCGCAAGTTACGGCGTTGACGACGAACCTTAGGTTTAGTTTCCTTTGGTTGCTCAGACTGTGTTTCTTGTGCCGTTTCTTTTGTCGTTTGCTCTACATCATCAGTGCGTTTTTCATTACGCTTTCTGTTGTTAGAATTACGACGACGCTTGTTACGATTTTCGTTACCTTCTTTTTGCTCAGGTGTTGAAGTATTTGTATTTTCTTCTTTAGCCTGTGCGTCTTCAGGGCGTTTGTTACGAGAGTTACGACGGCGCTGATTGTTGCTACGACGACGGTTATCGTTGTTGCGACGATTATTGCTTCGTCTTTGTGCTGCCTTTTTCTCTTCTTGCTCTTTCTCTGTTTCGTCTTCAGTAGTACTAAATAACGATTTGAAGAACTTACCAATTGCAGCAAATAAACCACCTTCAGACTTTTTAGCTGCAGGAGTTGCTTGCTCAGCTTTAGGTGCTGCTTGAGGAGCCGGTGTAGTCGGCATAACGACACCTTTTAAAACTGGCTCTTCACGAACTGGTGCTGTAGGCGCTTTAGCCATTTCAAATGCTTCTGGCTCAGGCGCAACAACTTGCTCGTAGCTCACTGTTTCGATTGTTTCGTCTTTACGTAAGCGAATTACTTCGTAATGTGGCGTTTCCATGTGTTGATTAGGAATGATCACTACATCAACGTTGTGGCGCTTTTCGATGCGTTGAACACTACGACGCTTTTCGTTTAATAAGTAAGCGGCAACAGCAACAGGCACTTGTGCATTAACTTGTGATGTATTGTCTTTAATTGCTTCTTCTTCGATTAAGCGAAGGATAGACAGAGCAATTGATTCGTTTGAGCGAATCGTACCTTGACCATTACAACGAGGACATGGTCCTTGGCTCGCTTCGCCTAATGAAGGGCGTAAACGTTGACGCGACATTTCAAGTAGACCAAAGCGTGAGATCTTACCGATTTGAACACGTGCTCTATCAGGACGAGCGGCATCTTTTAAACGGTTCTCAACTTCACGTTGGTGACGTGGTGGGGTCATATCGATGAAATCGATAACAATAAGACCACCTAAGTCACGTAAACGTAATTGACGCGCAATTTCGTCTGCTGCTTCTAAGTTTGTATTAAGCGCAGTTTCTTCGATATCACCGCCTTTAGTGGCTTTTGACGAGTTAATATCGATAGATGTTAACGCTTCAGTTGGATCAATAACAATTGAGCCACCTGATGGTAAGCGAACTTCACGTTGGAAAGCTGACTCGATTTGGCTTTCTATCTGGTAATGAGTAAATAGCGGCACATCACCTTGATAAAGCTTAACGCGGCTCATGAAGTCTGGGCGGAAACGCTCAATGTGCGCTTTCGCTTCTTCGAACACACGTGCTTTATCAATTAATATTTCACCAATATCACGACGTAAATAGTCACGAATCGCGCGGAATATTACGTTGCTTTCTTGGTGAATTAAGAACGGAGCAGGGCCACTGTCAGCTGCTTGCTGAATAGCTTGCCAATGCACCAATAATGCTTTTAAGTCGTACTCTAACTCTTCAAAAGACTTACCAACACCTGCAGTACGAACAATTAAGCCCATACCTTTAGGAAGTTCTAAACGGCTTAGTGCTTCTTTAAGTTCAGTACGCTCATCACCTTCGATACGGCGAGAAATACCACCTGCACGTGGGTTGTTCGGCATAAGTACTAAATAGCTACCAGCAACACTGATAAAGGTTGTTAACGCAGCACCTTTTTGGCCACGCTCTTCTTTATCAACTTGCACGATAACTTCCTGACCTTCTTTGATCACGTCACGAATGTTCGGACGGCCTTGGAATGTATAGCCTTGTGGGAAGTAGGTGCGAGCTATTTCTTTAAGTGGAAGGAAACCATGTCTTTCAGCGCCATAATCTACAAAGGCAGCTTCTAGTGATGGTTCGATACGGGTAATTTTACCCTTGTAAATATTTGCTTTTTTTTGTTCGTGACCCGGGCTCTCTATGTCTAAATCATACAGGCGCTGGCCATCAACCAGTGCAACGCGCATTTCTTCTTGCTGCGTCGCATTGATTAGCATACGTTTCATATTGTTACTCTACTAATTTTGTCGCTGACATGACGAAGTAAAATCGTCTGTTCAGTGGTATTTGACGGTTATTCTTGTGCAGTCTCACGACTGGGTAAAGTCAAAACCCTAGGTTGTTTGCTTACATTGAGCATCAGTATAGTGTGGCAGACAATAACATGCTGTCATGTTATTAGATTCTATTTGGTGCCAAAACTGCCGCATTTTTTGCGGTTTTAATTTACGAGTTTTGTCCTGAAGTCGACCAGATTTCAATTTTTATTCAATGTCTTGCTACAACAGCTGCTTCTGAATGACGATGTTACGTTGTCACTATCAGTCAATTTATCTTGTTCAATTGCTTTTTATGTTCATTAATCAACATTCGTGCTCAAATTATTCAGGCGATATATTACGCGCACCGCCGATAATTGAACGCTCGTGTTGGCTGGGTAATTATAAAAGCTTTGGAAAACTTAGCGCGGATCTGTATGATCGGCAACCCAGAATATGCATCACGAATGTATTAATGTGATAAAAGCACCGTTGTTACTTGCAAACTTATGTTCGCAGCGGTGATTATCCCACTAATACAACCGGGTTAGCAACTAAATTATTTACTTAAATCAGTGATTAGGCAATGTCAGAAAAAACCGGCTTACAAGTTTCGTTTGTTACCATCAGTGAAGACCACCTAGGTCAACGTATTGATAACTTTCTTATTACCCACCTAAAAGGTGTGCCTAAAAGTGCAGTTTACAAAATCCTTCGTAAAGGCGAAGTGCGAGTAAATAAAAAACGTATTAAACCTGTTTACAAATTACAACTTAACGATGTTGTTCGCATTCCGCCTATTAAAGTCGCTGAAAAGGAAGAGTTCGTTCCGAAGAAACTTGATAAAGTTAAACAACTTGAAGATGCGATTTTGTTTGAAGACAAGTATTTAATGGTTATTAACAAACCTTCAGGAATGGCTGTTCACGGTGGCAGTGGCTTAAGCTATGGCTTAATCGAGGCACTACGTGTGCTTCGTCCTGAAGAGCGCAGCTTAGAGCTTGTCCATCGATTAGACCGCGACACATCAGGCTGTTTACTTATCTCAAAACGTCGTTCAGTGCTTACTGATTTACATAAGCAGTTGCGCGAAAAAACCATGGAAAAAAACTATTGGGCACTTGTTGATGGCCAATGGGATGCGAAAACTAAAAACGTCACCGAAGGGCTTCGTAAAAACACCTTAAAATCAGGTGAGCGAGTAGTGCGTGTAGATAATACTGAGGGTAAACCATCGCATACACGTTTTCGTGTCCTTGAGCGTTATGCTGAATGCTCATTAGTACAAGCATCGCCAGTTACTGGCCGTACACACCAAATTCGTGTGCATACACAATGCAAAGGCCACCCAATTGCGTGTGATGATAAATACGGTGTGGCAGAGTTTGATCAGTACGTGAATAAGTTAACTGGATTGAATCGTTTATTCTTGCATGCCCATGATTTGCGTTTTATGCACCCTAAAAATGAAACGACTATGCATGTTGAAGCGCCATTAGATAATGCACTTCAAAACTGTATCAAAAAGCTACGTGCAGATAATGAACAAGTTTAAGTTAGTTATTTTTGATTGGGATGGCACTGTAATGGACTCAGTGCCAAAAATCGTCAACTGTTTGCGTAATACGGCTCGTGAATTAGGAATTGATATTCCATCTGAACAGCAAGCCAAGGATGTTATCGGTTTGTCGTTGGCAAAAGCCGCTGAAGTGCTTTTTCCTGCCCATGCACATTTAAACGATGAGCTAGTGGCAGGTTATAAGGCGCAGTATCGTGAGTTAGATGTAACACCTACGCCGCTATTTGCAGATGTAGAAACTGTGCTAAAGCAGCTAAGCGAGGCTGGCATGCAACTCGCTGTGGCTACCGGTAAAGGGCGTGAAGGCATCGACAGATTACTTAATGAGTCAGGTCTTGGTCAGTACTTTGTAAATGTAAAATGCTCAGATGATGCTAAGTCGAAGCCATCACCGGATATGCTTGAGCAAATTTTGCACGAGCAGGGCATAGCTAAACGTGATGCCGTAATGATTGGCGATAGCCAACTCGATATGGCAATGGCTAACGCTGCAGGTATTGCTTGTATTGGTGTTAGTTTTGGCGCTCATAGCCCGGCGCAGTTACAAAAACATACGCCGTTATGTGTTGTTGATTCATACCAACAACTATTGCAGGTTTTAACTACGCCCCTTGCAGCGTCAACACATCAACACCAAACTCAGCCAGTAGTTTAGTTAATGTGATCAGTGGCAGGCCTATAAGTGTATTTGGGTCATCGCCACTGAGCTTTTCAAATAGGCAAATACCTAACCCTTCACTTTTGAAGCTTCCAGCACAATTGTATGGTTGTTCAGCATCACAATAGGCATTAATTTGCTCAAATGTGAGTGTTTTAAATGTCACATCAAAAGGCACTACGGTGGTAATTGCTTTACCACTTTTTATATCAAATACACTCAAACCCGTTAAAAATGTCACTGTATGGCCACTAAATGCCGATAGTTGCTTAATAGCATTCTCTTTAGTATGCGGCTTACCTAAAATTGTATTGCTGAATACCGCAACCTGATCAGAGCCTATGACTAAACCTTCATCAAAATGCTTTATTGCTTCACGGGCTTTTTGTTCACTTAAACGCGCTACCAATTGCTCGGGTGTTTCAGCTTTAAAAGGGGTTTCGTCAATATCTGGAGAGAAACTTTCAAAAGGTAGATTGAATTTAGTTAATAATTGCTGTCTAAATGGTGAGCTTGACGCTAATATAAGTGTTGGTTTCATAATAAATTCTGGATGAAAATTGTATTTTGCCAAGGATAAGCCACATTGAATCCGAAAACAAAGCAGAAGATCGTTAAAAACCGGCTAAAAATGGTTTTTTACTTTGACTAACTTACTAACTATCTATATGATGCAGCCCCTATGCAAAAGGTGAAAATTCCCATCACTCTTCATCCCAGCAAAGCAGCACAACATCGTTTAACGTATGACGGTATTGTACCGCTTGAAAAACTTTCTCGTTTAGAGCAAGTTGTGCAGGAAGAAGCAGGTGAAATAGCGGTAAAGATTCATTGCAAAATTGATGAGCAAGGTTTAGTGGTAATAAGTGGAAACTTATCAACACATGTAACTGTAACTTGTCAACGCTGCAATGGTGAATTAGGGTTGGATTTGGAACAAGACTTTGTGTATTCGCCAGTTGGTTTGGATGCAGAGTCAGATCATCTACCTGCAGGTTACGATGAAGTAGAACTGGACGAAAACGGTGAAATCAACGTATTTGAGTTAATCGAAGACGAATTGATTTTGGCTATTCCAATAGTGCCTACACACAACGAAACCTCGTGCAGTTATTCATCAGAGCCTGCCAGCTTTGGTAAATTAGCAGCAAAAGATGACAAACCAAATCCATTTGATATTTTGAAACAACTTAAGAAAGATTCTTAGGAGAAGACTAATGGCTGTACAAAAAAGCAAAAAGTCTCGTGCAAGACGCGGCATGCGCCGTTCACACGATGCGATCAGTGGTCCAACTTTAACTGTAGATCAAGTTTCTGGTGAGACTCACCGTCGTCACCACGTAACTGCTGACGGTTACTATAAAGGCGTTAAAGTAATTTCTAACTAAGAGATTGCTATATGCTGACCAATCTAACCATAGCGTTAGATATGATGGGGGGCGATTACGGCCCCCGTTCATCTATCCCCGCTGCAGTAAACGCAGTTAATGCGAATACCAACTTAAGACTCATCTTATGTGGTAATCAGCAGGTTATTCTAAAAGAACTCGAAGCACTCGATTCTGTTTCACACCCTCGTTTAATTATTCGTCATTGTAGCGAAGTCGTTACTAATGCGTGTGAACCCGCTTTAGCAGTTCGTTCTAAAAAAGATTCTTCAATGCGAGTTGCCCTCGATTTAGTTAAATCGGGTGAAGCGCAAGCATGTGTAAGCTCTGGTAATACGGGCGCTTTATTTTTTATGGCGCATTATGTATTAAAGATGCTTCCAGGCGTAAAACGCCCTGCATTAATTTCTGCTGTTCCAACTGAACGTAAAAACCCTGTCTATTTGTTAGATTTAGGTGCCAATGTGCATTGTGATGCACAAACACTTTATCAATTTGGCATCATGGGGTCTGTGGTAGCAGGGCAAGCTCTAGGTTGTGAAAATCCTAGAGTTAGTTTATTGAATATTGGCTCTGAAGACATAAAAGGGCACGAAGGAATAAAACAGGCTGCACAGTTAATGCAGCAGTGTAAATATCTTAATTACACAGGTTATAGTGAAGGTAGTGATATTTTCAGTGGCAAAGCCGATGTTATAGTTTGCGAAGGATTTGTAGGTAATGTGGCATTAAAAACCTGTGAGGGTATTGCCAAACTCATCATGCATAAACTCACCAAAGCCTTACACAAACATTTCTTATACAAGTGTTTAGCATTTTTATTACGTCCAGTGATAAAAAAACTCTACAAGCGGGTGAACCCCGACCAGTATAACGGCGCAAGTCTGGTAGGATTGCGCGGTATTGTTGTTAAAAGCCATGGTAATGCCTCTGCGAAGGCGTTTCATGCTGCTATTGATGAAGCCGCGCGGGAAGTCGAACGCCAACTCCCTGAAAAAATCGCTGCGATTTTTGAGCAAACACATCCAACAACAAAGTAGTGCAGCATAGTTAAAACTTGTTATGCTGCCTACTGATGAATATTTTTTTGTTTAATTATAAGAGCAAAGTATGGCACATAAAATTGCACTCGTATTTCCAGGTCAAGGCTCACAAGCTGTGGGCATGTTATCTGAACTATTAGCTGATTCACAAATTGCTAAAGCAACATTCGCTGAAGCATCTGAAGCACTTGGCTATGATCTCGCTGCACTTGTACTTAATGGTCCAGAAGAAGAATTAAATCAAACCCATCGTACACAACCAGCACTTCTTACTGCCAGTGTTGCTATTTACCGTCAATGGTTAGACGCAAACCCTGAAGCAGATGTTGTTATGGCCGGTCATAGTTTAGGCGAATATTCAGCGCTTGTTTGTGCTGGCGTTGTAAGCTTAAGCGAAGCCGTTAAACTTGTTGAGAACCGTGGTTTATACATGCAAGAAGCAGTACCTGCGGGTGTTGGTTCTATGGCTGCAATCATCGGTTTAGGTGATGATGAAATTAAAGCTGCCTGTGAAGCGTCAGCAAATGGTGACGTTGTTTCACCAGTAAACTACAACTCTCCAGGTCAAGTTGTAATTGCAGGTCACAAAGCGACGGTTGAGCGTGCATCTGAAGCATGTAAAGAAGCCGGCGCTAAACGTGCTTTACCACTTGCAGTTAGTGTACCGTCTCACTGTGAACTAATGAAACCAGCCGCTGAAAAATTAGCTGCTGATTTAGCTGCTTTAACATTTAATACACCTAAGTGTGATGTAATCAACAACGTTGATGTAAAAGCTGAGCAATCAAGCGAAGCAATTAAAGATGCATTAGTACGTCAACTATACAGCCCAGTACGCTGGACTGAAACAGTACAAGCATTGGTTGCACAAGGTATTACACAAAGCTATGAGTTTGGCCCTGGTAAAGTTTTAACGGGTCTTGCGAAACGAATTGATAAAGCAATGGTATGCGCTGCGGTTAATACGCAAGCTACGATTGATGAAGCGAAATAAGTAGGAATAGAATGACAAATTTATTTTCTCTTGAGGGCAAGGTTGTCCTAATCACTGGTGCAAGCCGTGGTATTGGTAAAGCAATTGCAAACACGTTAGTTGCACAAGGTGCAAAAGTAGCGGGTACTGCAACAAGCGAATCAGGTGCTGCTAAAATCAGTGAATACTTAGGTAACAACGGTAAAGGTTATGCTCTTAACGTAACCGATCCTGAGTCGATTGAGGCAACACTTGCTGCAATTAAGGCTGATTTAGGTGATATTGACGTATTAGTTAACAATGCGGGTATCACCCGTGATAACTTATTAATGCGTATGAAAGACGGTGAGTGGGATGACATCATCGACACTAACTTAAGCTCAATTTTCCGTTTATCAAAGGCTGTATTACGCCCTATGATGAAAAAGAAAAATGGCCGTATCATTAATATTGGTTCTGTAGTGGGCACTATGGGTAACGCGGGTCAGGCAAACTACGCCGCGGCGAAAGCGGGTGTTATTGGTTTTACTAAGTCATTAGCACGCGAAGTTGCCTCACGTGGTATTACAGTTAATGTAGTAGCGCCTGGTTTTATCCAAACAGACATGACAGATGAGCTGACTGATGAGCAAAAAGCAGCTACGCTTGCAAATGTACCTGCTGGTCGTTTAGGTCAACCTGAAGAAATTGCTGCTGCAGTGTGTTATTTAGCATCTGACGCTGCTGCGTATGTATCAGGCGAAACATTGCACGTAAATGGCGCGATGTACATGGTTTAATGAAAGTTGGCAAAAATTTGCTAACGAAAGATTATCGAAAATTGTTGAATTTTTTGTGATCTTGCTTTAAACATACTTGAATTCGCTATGAAAATAAGCGATAAATGAACAAATACCAATCAAGAGGTTTGACCAGATAAGTAATTATCAGCAAATCCTTGAATCACAGAATTATGCGGCGTAAACTACGCCGCAATCTGAAAATAACGCATTGGCGTTTTTAATAAAGGAAAGAAGAATGAGCGACATCCAAGAACGCGTAAAGAAAATTATCATTGAGCAACTAGGTGTTAAAGAAGAAGAAGTAAAACATGAAGCTTCTTTCGTTGACGACTTAGGTGCTGACTCACTTGACACTGTAGAACTAGTAATGGCTCTTGAAGAAGAGTTCGACACTGAGATCCCAGACGAAGAAGCTGAAAAGATCACTACAGTTCAAGCTGCAATCGATTACGTTACAGCTCACGCTGAGTAATTTTACGCATTTTGATTTTTAAGGGCAGCGTTTAGCTGCCCTTAGTCTATCTATAGAATGATACTAATTATTACCAATTAGCAGTAAAAATTGCTAATTATGAAGGTGAAGCCTAGCAACAATGTAGTGGAAGTTTCTGATTCAAAATCACTAACAATGAAACTTTTGCCATATTACCAATTTAGCTTTTTCTTCAAATGACGCGATATAACGTTATTGGTATAATTTGGTTTACACCTACCTAAAATAATTTCCTTATTGGAGGCAACCCGTGGCTAAACGTCGAGTCGTCGTAACTGGCTTAGGAATGTTGACACCGCTAGGTAATGATGTTGAATCTACTTGGCAAGGTTTGTTAAACGGTAAAAGTGGTATTCAAACTATCACACATTTCGATACCTCAAGTTTCGGCACCAAATTCGCAGGTTTGCTGAATGACTTTGATGCATCAGCTTACATGTCACCGAAAGATGCAAAGAAAATGGATTTGTTTATCCAATATGGCATTGCAGCGGGTGTACAAGCACTACAAGATTCTGGTCTAGAGATCACTGAACAAAACGCCACGCGCGTTGGTGTTGCAGTGGGTTCTGGCATTGGTGGTTTGACGTTAATCGAAGAAAACCACATTAAACTACTAAATAGTGGTCCGCGTAAGCTTTCGCCATTTTATGTGCCTTCGACTATTATCAATATGATCTCGGGCCATTTATCGATTATGCATGGTTTACGTGGTCCAAACATTTCAATTGTTACGGCATGTACAACAGGCTTACATAACATTGGTCATGCGGCGCGTATGATTGCATACGGTGATGCAGACGCAATGGTAGCCGGTGGTGCAGAAAAAGCCTCTACACCAATTGGCATGGGTGGTTTTAATGCGGCACGTGCATTATCAACACGTAACGACGATCCTCAAGCAGCATCACGCCCTTGGGATAAAGACCGTGACGGTTTTGTTCTTGCTGATGGTGCCGGTGTTATCGTACTTGAAGAATATGAGCATGCAAAAGCACGTGGTGCGAAAATCTACGCTGAACTGGTAGGTTTTGGTATGAGTGGTGATGCATATCACATGACCTCTCCACCTGAAGACGGTGCAGGGGCAGCACTTGCGATGGAAAATGCATTAAACGATGCACAAGTTAATGCAGACCAAGTTGGTTATATTAATGCTCACGGTACATCGACTAATGCAGGCGATAAAGCCGAAACATCAGCCGTTAAAACTATTTTTGGTGATGCAGCGAAAGATGTGATGGTAAGTTCATCTAAATCAATGATGGGCCACTTGTTAGGTGCAGCAGGCTCAGTAGAGTCAATTATTACTATCTTGTCACTTGTTGACCAGAAAGTAAGCCCTACAATTAACCTTGATAACCCTGATGAAGGTTGTGATTTAGACTATGTACCGCACACTGCACGTGACGCTAAATTGGATTACGCACTATGTAATTCATTTGGTTTTGGTGGTACTAATGGCTCGTTGCTGTTTAAAAAGGTATAATTCTTTTTAACAACGGACTAAAAGAAGAGCCCAGTTGTTTAACTGGGCTTTTTTGTATGAGTAAATTAAAACAAACAATAAAAATAACCACACCAGACACCACAATAAGCACACAAGATCGTGGCTTAAATTACGGTGATGGCTTTTTCACGACCGCCTCAGTGGTGGACTCAGAGGTTGAGCACTGGGATTTACATAAAGCGCGTTTAGAAGAATGCGCGCAAAGGCTATTTTTCCCAGAGTTAGATTTAACCGCAATTGAGTGTGAAGTTAACCAAGCAATTAGTGATACACCAACGGGTATTTTAAAAATAGTCGTCACTCGTGGCGCAGGTGGTCGTGGTTATGGTTTACCAGATACGCCCAATATCCAAATTCTTATCACAGTATTACCTTCGGTTTCACACTATCAATCCTGGCAACAGCAGGGTGTTAAATTAGCAATAAGTGACGTGAGACTTGCATACCAACCGTTACTTGCTGGACTAAAAACCCTAAATCGTTTAGAGCAAGTACTTATAAAAAAGCACATGCATACTGTTGAGTGTGATGACGTTGTGGTGCTTGACTATAAAAATAATGTGATTGAGTGCTCAGCTGCAAATATATTCGCCATTAAAAACGGTAAAATCGTTTCACCCAAGTTAGATGGCTGCGGTATTACAGGGGTTTATCTAAACGCTTTATGTGGTAAGTTAGCCATTGAGTTTAAAGCAATCCAACTGGATGAGTTGCTAGCTATGGATGCCGTATTTATGTGCAACAGTTTAATGGGTGTGGTTCCGGTTACAAGCATTGCTGATACACAGTTTGATATTGTACGCAGTAACGCGCTATTAGCGGCGCAGTTTGCCAAGGAGAATACGTGATAAAAGTCATTGTTAGCGTGCTGTTATTAGCATTGCTATGTTGTGGTATTGGCTATCAACAGCTTCAATCAGCACTAAAAATGTCGTTAAAAGTTGAAAACAGTACTTTATTCAAAGTAGAGCGCGGCACTGGCTTTAATCAACTCTGCCAAGCATGGCAAGCAAAACAATGGGTTGATAGCTGCTTTAAATTTCAGGTACTCGCTAAATTAGATCCGACTCTTACTGATTTAAAAGCGGGTCTGTATGAACTTGATACAAGCGCTGTGATTGATAATATTCGCCGCATCAATGAAGGTGCACAAGTAAGCTTTAGTTTCACTATTATTGAAGGGCAACCTCTTCGTGAAGTAGTGGCAAACATCGCAAAACAACCTCATTTAACACAAGATTTAGATCCAGAAAATTTAGCGACTCAGATTAGCAACACGCAAGAAAATTTAGAAGGCTGGTTGTTCCCAGACACCTATCATTACCATAGTGAAGATAGCGCCAGTGGCTTATTAAAACGCGCATACAGCAAAATGCAGCAAGAATTAGAGGCTGCATGGCAAAAAAGAGCGCCAGATTTAGTTTTAAACTCACCCTATGAAGCTTTAATTCTCGCGTCGATTATTGAAAAAGAAACCGGTCTTGCTTCTGAGCGACCATTAATTTCGGCGGTATTTACTAATCGTTTAAAAACCAACATGCGTTTGCAAACCGATCCGACAGTTATCTATGGTATAGGTGCGGATTTTGATGGTGATATTAAGCGCAAAGATTTAACAACGTATACACCGTATAATACATATAAAATAAAAGGTTTACCGCCAACACCAATAGCCATGCCATCGAAAGCAGCGCTACTTGCGGCAGTTAATCCGCCTGAGTCTGAGTACGTGTATTTTGTCTCGAAGGGAGATGGCAGCCATCAATTTTCGAAAACGTTACAAGAACATAATCGCGCAGTTAAACAGTATCAATTGAATTAACAACCAGAATAGAGTCATATGACAGCGAAATTTATAGTGATTGAAGGCCTTGAAGGGGCTGGAAAATCAACGGCAATTGCCGTGTGCCAAGCTTATTTAGAAAATAAGCAGATCGAATTTATCAATGTACGTGAGCCAGGTGGAACACCCATGGCAGAAGAACTACGTAGTATCGTAAAACAGGCTCATCAAGAAACAGTCACTTCTGAAACTGAGCTGTTAATTATGTATGCGGCACGTTCGCAATTGGTTGCTAATGTCATTGCTCCAGCACTTAAAAAGGGCACTTGGGTGTTAGGTGATCGTCATGATCTCTCATCGCAAGCGTATCAAGGGGGTGGTCGTGGGATTGAACAAGAGCAACTTTCTTTTTTAGCTGATATGGTGTTAAAGGGATTAAAACCAGACTTAACGATATATTTAGATATTGAACCTGCAGTGGGTCTTGAACGTGCAAAAGGACGTGGTGAACTAGACCGTATAGAGCAAGAAGCTTTAGGTTTTTTTGAGCGCACTCGAGAACGTTATCTTGAGATTGCAAGCACTGACAACAGCATCAAAACAGTAGATGCTAATCAAACCATGCCTGAAGTGCATGCAGCTATTACCAGTGTGCTTGATGAATTCTTCAAAGGTGTAAATTAGCATGCCTTTGCCATGGCTTGAACCTTTATATCAGCAATTAGCTCAAAGCTATTCGCAGCAACGTTTCCATCATGCACAGTTATTTAATGGCGATATCGGTGTGGGAAAACGTGAGCTAGTTGATATGTTAGCTGATGCGTTACTGTGCTCTAATGCCCACAACCTAATTGCCTGTGGAAAATGTAAAAGCTGTCAATTAAACCGAGCAAACACACATCCCGACAAGCGCGTTGTAAAGGCTGAAGGCCAAACTATTGGTGTTGATGAAGTGCGTGAAATTACAGATTTTATTAATCATTCATCAGCTCAAAATGGTAATAAAGTGGTGGTACTTGAACACAGTCATAAAATGACTACCGCAGCCGCAAATGCCTTGTTAAAAACTCTTGAAGAACCCAGTTTAAATCGATACCTGCTTTTAACCTGTGAACAACTGGCTTTATTGCCAGCCACAATTTTAAGCCGCTGTGCAGTTCATGAGGTAAAGGTAAATCCTAGCTTAGCTAAAAAATGGTTGGGTGAATTTAATATACCTCATTATTCTTGGTTAGAACTATTTGTAGAGCAGCCAATGCTTATTGAGCATTGGTATAATGAAAAGCAATTAGACTCAATAGATTCCCTCTATAAATTTGCAACTGAGTTAAAAGACAGCGATAATTTCAGTGCTTTAGTCGAGATCCTTAGCAAAGATAGCACCTTGATTAATGTATTTGTTCTGTTTTTAACAGAACATTTAAAGGAAAAATTAGTATTAGGGATGGATTTTTTCAGCTACCAAAAAGCGCAACAAGCCATAGCAGAATTTCTGTATAATAGCTCGCATGTGCTAGGTTTAAATATGTCGCTGGCCATTTCGAAGTTAGCGTTTTCATTACGTGAAAGCCAAAATTAGGATACATCGTGCAAGAATTATTAGTAGATATTGAAGACTTAGAAGAATTATATCGCTGTTACATGCCGTACTTAAAAAATGGTGGTTTATTTGTTCGCACTAATATGCGTTTTGAAATGGGCCATTCACTTGCATTAAAAGTTACTTTACCTGATGCATTGGAAGACGATGTAGTGACAGGTAAAGTTGCTTGGATCACCCCGCAAGGTGCTCAAAGTTCAAATCCACCGGGTATCGGTGTGAATTTTATTGATGACAAAACGAATTTGAATGCGAAGATCGAAAAACTTTTGGGTACTATGTTAAACTCTGGCAATCCGACCTATACCATGTAATAAAAGTAGTACCATGATTGTAGATTCTCATTGCCATTTAGACAGGCTCGATTTCGATAAACTCGACCTTAATTTAGACCAAGTACTTGAAAATGCTCGCGAAAAGAAAGTTGAACATTTCTTGTGCGTGAGTGTCACTTTAGATCAATTCCCAACGATGCTGGATAAAATCAAACACTATCCAGATGTTTCTGCATCATGCGGCGTTCACCCACTTGATCAAAAAGACGCGCTCGATAAGCAAAAACTTATTTCACTTGCTAGCCACGATAAAGTGGTTGCGATAGGTGAAACCGGTCTAGATTACTATTACTCAAAAGACACCCATATAGTTCAGCAAGAAAGTTTTGTTGGTCATATCGAGGTTGCTAATGAGCTCAATAAGCCGCTAATTATTCATACTCGTTATGCCAGAGAAGACACCATTAATCTAATGCGTGCGCATAATGCAGAGAATTGTGGTGGTGTATTACACTGCTTTACAGAAAACTGGGAAATGGCCAAAAAAGCCATTGATATGGGCTTTTATATCTCGATTTCGGGTATCGTTACGTTTAAAAATGCCGTTGAGCTAAAAGATGTTGTAAAGCAAATCCCGCTTGATCGCTTATTAATTGAAACAGACTCACCCTATTTAGCGCCTGTTCCTTATCGTGGTAAAACAAATCAACCAGCCTACGTTGAAGATGTAGCTTATTACATCGCTGAGTTAAAAGGGCTTACTTTTAACGAGTTAGCCGAAGCAACAACTAACAACTTTTACTCGTTGTTTAATCAAGCTAAAAGGGCGTAATGGTGCAAGGCGTATCAAATTTACCTCAGTTAGTAATGGGGCCAATGGTACGCCGAGCAGATGCAGGGCGAGTGTGCTTTCAATTTGTTACAACTGTGCCTTGCCAATACCGAATTGAGTTTAAAGGTGTTGATACATACTCTAACTTAGAGTCAATTCAATTAGGGCAACATCTTTACTTAAATTTCATCAATGTCATGCCAGTCAGTGGCCAGTTTACAGTAGATTCACTGATCTATTATTCGTTACATGATGAAGATAAAAGCATTGACTTGTCGTCTTATTGTTACGAGCGAGCTGAATCTCCTGCATTTGTGATCCCCAATAGGCTCGATAGAATTCTTCATGGTTCCTGTCGTAACCCTCATCACCCTGCAAAAGATAGCCTCGTTGCTGCAGACAAATGGCAAAATGACCAGCGTCAATCTCTTAATGCAGGTGCTGACTTATTATTGTTATCTGGCGATCAAATATATGCAGATGATGTCGCAGGGCCTATGCTGCTCGCGATTGAAAAAGTGATTAGTTTATTTGGTGTGTTTGTAGAGCCCGAACTTGATTTAGATTTACCAGCAGGGTTTGAACAACAACTTTATAAGCGCCATTTACACTTACCTAAAGTGCCTTGGCAAAAACGCAGTAAATTTGGTGTTGGTTATTGGCTCAAAAAAGATGAGCCGCACTTCTCAAGTTTAAAAGCTGAAAACCACTTAATTCATTTTCAAGAATTTATAGCGCTTTATTTACTAAACTTTAGCACTATTACTTGGCAGTTAATCGAGTTTGAAACAATTGAATGCCCAGCATTAGCTCCTAAATACGCTAATTTATTCAAACTTGAAAAAGACGCTTTACTTGGTTTCGCAAAAGGCCTTGGTAGTGTCGAAAGATTATTTGCCAATGTATCGACATTGATGATGTTTGATGATCATGATGTCACCGATGATTGGAACTTAACCGCAGGATGGGAGCAGGCTATTTATCAGCATCCAGCTAGCCGACGCATAGTGAATAATGGCCTGATTAGTTATTGGTTAATGCAAGGAATTGGTAATGATGCGGGCGCTAACTCGTTGTCTTTATTGCCAAGTTTTAAGCAGAGTTTAAAGCAGCAGAGTTGGCATTTTAAAGACTTTGATAAGCTAATACTCAATTTTAACCATTGGCATTATGAGCTTAATACCATACCCAAAGTTGTGGTGCTCGATACCCGAACCCATCGCTGGCGTAATGAACAAAACTTCAATGAACCATCTGGCTTACTTGATTGGGAGAGGCTAACAGAATTAGAAGAAAGCTTATTGTCTCACGATAAAGTGATTATTGTATCTCCAGCACCGGTGTTTGGTGTTAAATCAATTGAAGCAATCCAAGCTATTTTTAATTTTTGTGGGCAACCTTTGCTAGTTGATGTTGAAAACTGGATGGCCCACGAAGGTTCCGCTAAAAAGCTACTTGATACTTTCCGCCGTGAAGATACACCAAAAGAAACCTTGATACTCTCTGGTGATGTACATTATTCATTTTGTTTTTCAGTGCAAAAGCGCTTTGGCAAACATAAAAACCGTATTTGGCAGTTAACCGCCAGTGGTATTAAAAATGAGTTTCCTCGCAAGCTCATTAATGTACTCGATAAGCTAGATTCGATTTTATATGCCCCAAAAAGCCCACTTAACTTTTTTACTAAACGTTGGCAGATGGAAGTTGATAAACACCAAACTATGGGGGAAGGGCAAAAGTATTTGGTTAGTAATGCAGCTATCAGTTTGATAGAGCTCAATGATGGTTTGCTCGCAAAATATGAACTTATTCACGCTGACAACCAAATTACAGAATTCGATTTAAACACACATTAATCGAATGCTCAGAATAAAAAAACGCCCAGAACGAATCCGCATTGTTCTGGGCTTAGGGGTGGCTCGTGCGAGCCTGCGCTAACTATAAAAAAACACCTTCTAAATTCAGTAGGGAGAAGTAGAAAGTACTTTTAAGTGTAGTTAATTAGCAGGAAATTGCACGGTAAATGTACAAATTTTATACTAGTTTAAAATCAGCCTGTTACGGCTTTTTACCTAAAAAGGTGCCTACTTTATACAAGCCTTATGCGCAACTTATACCCAAGTTATCAACTGGGCATTTTGTACTAAATCACGTGGTAATGAGTTCTTAATTTTATTCTTTTGCCACTTACCAAGGCCTACCGGACAGCCACATAACATTAACACTACTTCACCATTATCTTGAGTTGGTTTTTCGAGCCGAATATCTTTACCGTTAAAGTAATCGTTTGCTTGGCAAGCAGACATCTCAAAGGTATTTTTATCGCAATCTTGGCCAAATACGGTGGCAAATTCATGCGCTAAGCGAACCCCACCTTTGTGAATTACACCAAGTTGAATACCTAAACGTGAGTATTTAATTTTATCTTGCAGTTCATCAAAGCCATCAGGAAACAACCAAAGCTCTTTATCACGCTGCATTAAAGTGCCTTTAAGTGATTTTAGACCGAACTGTTTTTTAATTGTTTGCATAAACGCTTGGCTTTGCTTTTTATCAAACTCAGCAAACGGAAATGCGCCTTTCTTAACTTTTAGATTGGGGTTATCGCTTGACGCTATTTTCTTAAATTTAGCGATGAAGAAACCTTCACTATCGTAAGTTTGCGGCCAAACGTGCAAATAACCTTCGCTGGTTGTCGCTTTATCTGCGCCATCGAACAGGCTATCGAGTGATTGTACTTCGATGCAATCAGGGAACTCAGCTAATAGATATTCGCACACTTGTTGGTTTTCAAGGGGTGTTAAAGTACAGGTCGAATAAACTAATGTGCCGCCGGGTTTTAGGGCATAAAAGGCACTTTTGATGAGTGCTTTTTGCACAGCAGCAATATCAATATTAGATTCGATTGACCAATTCTTTAGGGCGTCTGCATCTTTACGAACCGTGCCTTCACCTGAGCACGGGGCGTCTAGCAAAATACTGTCGAAGCACTCATACATGTAATCCCCAAAGATCACACCATCAAAATGTGATAACGCACAGTTACCAACACCCATACGTTTGAGGGTTGCTGCCAATACTTTTAAGCGAGACGATGACAATTCATTGGCAACTAACACGCCACTATTATCCATCATGGCAGCGATTTGTGATGTTTTTGAACCTGGTGCCGATGCCATATCTAATACCGTATTGCTTTGCTCAACCTCGGCTCTGAGTGCAACCGGCGGCAGCATTGAGCTGGCTTCTTGTACATACATAGCGCCACTTAAGTGTAAATCGGTATTACCGATTGCAAGGGCTTCTTCTTCCTCACTTGGACGTGTTAACCAGAATCCTTCTTCACACCATGGAATTGCTGTTAACTCCCATCCTTTATTGGCGCATTGACGCTGAAATTCATCGACTGACATTTTTAATGTATTTACGCGAACTGAGCGTCTAAGTGGGCTACGACAGGCTGCAATAAAGTCGTCTAATGATAAATGTTCAGGAAGGTAGCTTTTTACATCATCAATAAATGAGTCTGGAATATATGTATTAGCGTCCACTAAATGGCTCTCACGTCACGTAATAATAGCCGGATCATACCATTTATAGCGCTGTCAGGGGATATTTTTAGCTTTTTACGAGCGATATTAAAGTGTCGACAAATTGCCGATATAAATGTCTTTTATAGTCATTATTTTTGATAAATATCATTTTATGTCGACATTTTGCTGGTTTTTTAGTCTATTTTTCCGATCTCAAGGTTGACACATTCGATGATAGGGCGCATAGTGAACTCACAAATTGTCGACAATCTTAATTTAGTACTTAAATAGACCTATTTATGACAGAGCAAAAAGCCAACGATAACTACAACGATATCACGATAACAACGGCATCAGACCAAGTGTTTGTCGACATGCGTCGTGAAATTGTACAAGGCACCATAGAGCAGGGTAGCAAAATTTCTGAGCCAGAACTTGCTAAACGCTATGGTGTAAGCCGTGCCACCCTTCGCGAGGCGCTAAATCGTTTAGAGAGCTGTTATTTGGTAGAGCGTAAAGCCAATGTTGGTTGCCGTGTAGTCGCACTGACCGCTGAGCGTTTAATCGAAGTCTATCAGGTACGTAGTGCCCTTGAGGGGCTCGCTTGTCGGTTAGCTGCCGACAACATGGAACCTGAAGAAGTGCAGGGTTTAAAGCAGTTGTTAAACCAGCACTTACAAACGCAGCGTGTAAAAGAAGGTGAATCATACTACCAAGAAGCGGGCGACCTTGATTTTCATTATCGCATTATAAAAGGGTCGAAAAACGCACACTTAATTCATCTTTTATGTAATGAGTTGTACCAGTTAATTCGTATGTACCGTGTACAAATGGGTATGGTTGGGCCGCGTGTATCAAAAGCATTTGATGAACACTTGGCTATTATTAATGCCATTGAAAACCATGACGGTGAATTAGCCGAAATGCTTATGAAACGCCATATCAGCGCGTCTCAGGCAAATATTCAGACTAAGTTTGACTTACTCGCAGCAAAAAATCAGTAGCGCCGTAGTTAAACAGTCACAATTTAGATTTAAAAATAGAGTCAGCCAAAGAGCTGAAACCGTTCAAAGATAGGAGTTATCCAATGTCAGCAGGATTAAAGTTCAAACAGGCAATTGCCAACAACAAGCCATTGCAAGTGGTTGGCACCGTCAATGCGTACTGCGCAATGATGGCAGAAAAAACAGGTCACCAAGCACTTTACCTCTCAGGTGCAGGTGTTGCTAACGCGTCATACGGCATGCCAGATTTAGGTATGACTAGCCTAGATAACGTACTTGAAGATATTCGTCGAATTACCAGCGCTACCGACTTACCGCTTCTTGTTGATGCTGACACAGGTTGGGGCGGTGCATTTAATATTGCTCGTACCGTTAAAGAAATGACCAAAGCGGGTGCTGCGGGCTTCCATATTGAAGACCAAGTAGCACAAAAGCGTTGTGGTCACCGTCCTAATAAAGAAATCGTGTCTAAAGATGAAATGGTTGACCGTATTAAAGCAGCGGTTGATGCCAAAACTGACAGTGATTTTTACATCATGGCGCGTACTGACGCATTCCAAAAAGAAGGCTTAAATGCCGCGATTGATCGCGCCGCAGCATGTGTTGAAGCTGGCGCAGACGCTATTTTTGCAGAAGCTGTACATGATTTAGCAGATTACCAAGCGTTTGCTAAAGCGTTAAATGTGCCAATTCTTGCGAACATCACTGAATTTGGTCAAACACCGCTCTATACAAAAGAGCAGTTAAGCGAAGTTGGTGTTGAAATTGTACTTTATCCATTAAGTGCATTTAGAGCCATGAACAAAGCAGCGCTCAATGTGTATTCGTCTATTCTTAACGAAGGCTCACAACAAAGCCAATTAGACAACATGCAAACACGTGCAGAATTATATGAGTTTTTAGATTACCACTCATATGAAAACACACTCGATAACCTTTTCTCAGCTAAAAAATCATAACGACAACATATAAGGAGAACACTCATGGTAGATAAAGCATTAGGCGGCGCAGGTTTACGTGGTCAAGTAGCAGGTGAAACAGCACTGTGTACAGTAGGTAAGTCAGGTTCAGGTTTAACTTATTGTGGTTATGATATTAGTGAATTAGCAGATAAAGCGCAGTTTGAAGAAGTGTCATTTTTACTGTCGCGTGGTGAATTACCAACAGAATCTGAGCTTACTGAATATAAAGCAAAGCTAAAATCACTACGTGGTTTACCTGAAGCACTAAAAACTGTGCTTGAAAACATCCCTAAAGACGCACACCCAATGGATGTAATGCGCACCGGTTGTTCTATGCTAGGTAACCTAGAAATGGAGCAAGATTTCTCACAAGCGAATGATGCGATTGACCGCCTAGTTGCCGTATTCCCAAGCATCATTTGTTACTGGTATCGTTTTAGTCATGACGGCGTTCGTATCGACACTGAAACTGATGATGATTCGGTAGGTGCACACTTCTTACGTTTGTTACATGATGAAGCACCATCAGCACTGTTTGAGCAAGTAATGAATGTGTCTTTAATTCTTTATGCTGAGCATGAGTTTAATGCATCGACATTTACTGCGCGTGTGTGTGCATCGACATTGTCGGATATTCATTCATGTGTAACGGGTGCTATCGGTAGCTTACGTGGTCCACTGCATGGCGGTGCAAACGAAGCCGCTATGGATATGATTGAAGGCTTCACAAGCCCAGATCAAGCTGAAGATGCGCTGATGGGCATGCTTGAGCGTAAAGACAAGATCATGGGCTTTGGTCACGCTATCTACCGCGAATCAGATCCACGTAACGTGATCATCAAAAAATGGTCAGAAAAACTGGCTGCAGAAGTGGGTGACGATGTTCTTTATCCAGTGTCTGTTCGCTGTGAAGAAGTTATGTGGCGTGAAAAGAAATTATTCTGTAATGCTGATTTCTTCCATGCATCTGCGTATCACTTTATGGGTATCCCAACTAAGTTATTCACGCCAATTTTCGTGATGAGCCGTGTAACAGGTTGGACAGCACACGTGAAAGAGCAACGTGCTAATAACCGTATTATTCGCCCAAGTGCAGATTATACGGGCCCAGAAGCGCGTAGCTATACGCCAATTTCTGAGCGTTAATCGTAATTAAATCAGTGATAGGGGTAGCTTAGCTGCCCCTTTATGAAGGGGCGAAATAAATACAAAAACAATCAGCCCATCTTTGTTCACCGTCACCAAGTACAAGTAGAATCATCATGAATACAAATTTTAGAAAACCATTAGCAGGCACAGGAGTCGATTACTTTGATACTCGCGCTGCTGTTGATGCAATTAAACCGGGCAGCTATGCCACACTTCCTTACACATCGCGAGTACTTGCCGAAAACTTAGTTCGTCGCTGTGAACCTGAAATGCTAAATGATGCACTGTCGCAATTGATTGACCGTAAGCGTGATTTAGATTTTCCATGGTTTCCTGCGCGAGTTGTGTGTCACGATATCTTAGGTCAAACAGCGTTAGTTGATTTAGCAGGTCTGCGTGATGCTATTGCTGCAAAAGGCGGCGATCCTGCAAAAGTGAACCCTGTGGTACCTACACAGTTAATTGTTGACCACTCATTAGCGGTTGAACACGCAGGTTTTGAACCGGATGCTTTTGAAAAAAACCGTGCTATTGAAGATCGTCGTAATGATGACCGTTTTCATTTTATCAATTGGACGAAAACAGCATTTAAAAATATTGATGTGATCCCGCCGGGTAACGGCATTATGCATCAAATCAATTTAGAGAAAATGTCACCGGTGATCCAAAACCGAGATGGCGTGGCATTCCCAGATACACTAGTTGGTACTGATAGCCATACACCTATGGTCGATGCATTAGGTGTTATTGCTGTAGGCGTGGGTGGTCTTGAAGCTGAAAGCGTGATGCTTGGCCGTGCATCTTACATGCGTTTACCTGACATTGTGGGTGTTGAACTAAAAGGCAAACCACAACCGGGTATTACTGCAACTGATATCGTATTAGCGATCACCGAGTTTTTACGCAATGAAAAAGTTGTGTCGACCTACCTTGAATTTTATGGTGAAGGTGCCGATGCACTTACCTTAGGTGACAGAGCAACTATTTCTAATATGACGCCAGAGTTTGGCGCAACAGCTGCGATGTTCTACATTGATGACAACACACTTGATTACCTACGCTTAACAGGTCGCGAAGAAGAGCAGGTTAAACTAGTCGAAACTTACGCAAAAGAAACCGGTCTTTGGAGCGATAGCCTTAAAACGGCAGAATATGAGCGTGTGTTAACCTTTGATCTGTCATCAGTTGGTCGCAATATTGCGGGCCCTTCAAATCCACATCGGCGTGTTGCAACAAAGGACCTTGATAAAGCGGGTATCACTGGCGTTGTTGAGAATGAAGAAGGCTTAATGCCAGATGGCGCCTGTATCATTGCAGCAATCACAAGTTGTACTAATACAAGTAACCCACGCAACGTTATTGCTGCAGGTTTACTTGCGCGCAATGCTAACGCTAAAGGGTTAACCCGTAAGCCATGGGTTAAAACATCACTGGCACCGGGTTCTAAAGCGGTTAAATCTTACTTAGAAGAAGCAAATTTATTACCTGAACTCGAGCAACTTGGCTTTGGTATCGTTGGCTTTGCATGTACGACCTGTAATGGCATGAGTGGTGCGCTTGATCCAAAGATTCAGCAAGAAGTGATTGACCGTGACTTATATGCAACAGCTGTACTTTCGGGTAACCGTAATTTTGATGGCCGTATTCACCCTTATGCTAAACAAGCATTCTTAGCTTCACCACCACTGGTTGTTGCTTATGCCATTGCTGGTACTATTCGCTTTGATATCGAAAAAGATGTATTAGGGTACGATCAACAAGGCAACGAAATTCGCTTAATGGATTTATGGCCATCAGATGAAGAAATTGATGCAGTGATCAAACAAAGTGTTAAACCTGAACAATTTAAAAAGGTTTACGAGCCAATGTTTGATTTAAGTGTTGATTACGGTGAAGACAACGATCCGCTTTACCAATGGCGTCCACAAAGTACTTATATTCGCCGTCCTCCTTATTGGGAAGGTGCATTAGCGGGTGAACGTTCGCTTAGTAATATGCGTGCATTAGCGGTACTGGGTGACAACATCACCACTGACCACTTATCGCCTTCAAATGCGATTTTAGCGTCAAGTGCAGCTGGCGAGTACTTAGCTAAAATGGGTCTTCCAGAAGAAGATTTTAACTCGTATGCTACGCACCGAGGCGACCATTTAACTGCACAGCGTGCTACATTTGCTAACCCTAAGTTATTGAATGAAATGGTTAAAGAAAATGGTGAAGTGAAGCAAGGTTCATATGCTCGTATTGAACCAGAAGGCAAAGTGACACGTATGTGGGAAGCAATCGAAACCTACATGCAGCGTAAACAACCGCTTATCATTGTGGCAGGTGCCGATTATGGTCAAGGCTCATCACGTGACTGGGCTGCAAAAGGTGTACGCCTTGCAGGTGTTGAAGTGATTGCAGCCGAGGGCTTTGAGCGTATTCACCGCACTAACTTAATTGGTATGGGCGTACTACCGCTAGAATTTAAAGCCGGTACTACGCGAACTACATTAGGTATTGATGGCAGTGAAACCTTTAGCGTGAAAGGTGAGCCAACACCAGGTGCAACCCTGACTTTAGTGATCACCCGTGCCAATGGTGAAACCGTTGAAGTACCAATGACGTGTCGTTTAGATACCGCTGAAGAAGTGTCAATTTATTCAGCAGGTGGTGTACTACAACGTTTCGCGCAAGATTTCTTAGAATCTGAGGAGCACTAAGTAATGGCGTTTAAACCACAAATTAAGGTGCCAGCGACCTATATGCGTGGCGGCACCAGTAAAGGGGTGTTCTTTAACTTAACTGATTTACCTGAGCCTGCCCAAGTGGCAGGTGAGGCGCGCGATAAACTGTTATTGCGTGTAATTGGTAGCCCTGATCCTTATCAAAAACAAACTGATGGCATGGGCGGCGCAACGTCAAGCACCAGTAAAACGGTGATTTTATCGAAAAGCGCTAAAGCTGATCACGATGTTGATTATCTGTTTGGTCAAGTGGCTATCGATAAAGCGTTTGTAGATTGGAGTGGTAATTGCGGCAATTTAACTTCAGCAGTCGGGGCCTTTGCTGTGTCGAACGGCCTTGTTGAAGCCAGCAAAATTCCAGATAACGGCGTTGTCGAAGTTAAAGTATGGCAAGTCAATATTAGTAAAACCATCATAGTGCATGTGCCAATTACAAATGGTGAAGTACAAGAAACTGGTGATTTTGAGCTTGATGGTGTGACATTCCCTGCCGCTGAAGTGAAACTTGAATTTATGGACCCTGCAGATGGCGAAGGGGCCTTATTCCCAACAGGTAATTTAGTCGATGAACTAGACGTGCCAGGCATTGGTATGTTGTCTGCTACCATGATCAATGCGGGTATTCCAACGGTTTTCATTAACGCCAGTGAAGTTGGCTATGATGGTACAGAGCTGCAAGAAGCCATTAACGGTGATGTATCTGCGCTTGAAAAATTAGAAACTATTCGTGCTTACGGAGCATTGAAAATGGGGCTAATTTCTCATATTGATGAAGCAAAAGCACGTCAACATACGCCAAAAGTAGCTTGGGTTGCACCAGCTAAAACTTATCATGCGTCAAGCGGTAAAGTTGTTAGTGATACTGATATTGATTTAGTGGTACGTGCTATGTCGATGGGTAAGTTGCACCATGCCATGATGGGCACGGCTGCGGTTGCAATAGGTACTGCAGCTGCTATTCCTGGTACCTTGGTAAACCTTGCGGCAGGTGGTGGTGAGCGTCAGGAAGTAAACTTTGGTCATCCTTCTGGCACTTTAAAAGTCGGCGCTGCTGCAACACTTGTTAATGGCAATTGGCAAGTCACAAAAGCAAGTATGAGCCGAAGTGCACGTGTATTAATGGAAGGCTGGGTTCGAGTGCCTGAGTAGTACTCTATCGTACTGATATGATCAAAATAAAGCGGCGGTTACGCCGCTTTTTCTAATCCGTAGCACTGTTGTTTCATGCCTTCAATAAACTCATCAAACTTGCCGCTTTGTTGCATCATTTCTATTTCATCATTCAAATCTTGTAAAACTTTTTGCCAATGCGGTGTTGATTTACTGACAGAGTAATAAAGTGCTTTGTATTCAAGTTTTGGTTCTAGTGCGACCAGTGATTCTAATATTTGTCGTTTACCCTTAATTGATAACTCAGATTTATGAACGCTGGCTTTTAACACTTCAAGATCTGCCACAATCAGGCTTACTCGGTTGCTAAGTAACAGGTGAATTAATTGGTACTCATTATTTGCCACGATTGTATCGATTTCTTTGTTATCGATCATGGCATCTAATTCTTTGGTGTTTTTATATGAGCGAACTACACCAATAGGCAGGTCTTTTACTGAGTTTAAGTCACCATTGAAAGGGATTTGGTTTCCTTTTAACGCCACGAAAGATAGATCTCCCCCCGGGATTGCATGACTTAAAGCGAGTAAATCGTTACGGGTTTTATCTAAAAAGTTATCAGAAATCACATTACCTTCAATGAAGTACTCAGGAAAGAGGATGTCTGCTCGGCCTAATTCAGCTTCTCTAACTGCACGTGCCCAAGGGTAAAAACTAATATGAACGCCGTAGCCTTTTTCAAGAAGAGCACTGACCGTAAATTGGAAAAGCCAACCTTTATTACATAAGTTTTCGTCTATATAAGGGGGCCAATCGAGGGTAACGAGCTTTAGAACGTGTTTGGCATCTAGGTTATAACCGTACCCGCCATTAAAGCGTACCGCTTGCTCTGTAATAAATTCGCCATCCATTTCATAAGTAACAGGAGTAAGGTTAGCAATAGCTTGATATGAAAAAAATAAAAATAACGCTGCAAACAGTTTCATATAGTATTTTAGTTTTGTTATTTACATATAGCTTAGCCTTTTGCTGTAAATATACAACCTAATCACTTGAACAATATACCTCTAAGCTGTGGCTTAAATCTAATTCATATCGTTGACAGGGTATTCGCAACATAGTAGATTTCGTCGGGTGTGGCGAAGTGTTACACCGCTTTGAGGACGGCCTTAAAGTTGAAATTAAATTCGGGGACGACCCCATAAAGAGGTCGACCATGAATTGGATCCTACTTATTACCGCTGGCTTACTTGAAGTCGCTTGGGCTTATGGCCTAAAACAATCAAACGGTTTTACTAAACCACTCATCTCATTCTTTACAATTTTAACTATGGCTGCGAGCTTTTATTGCTTAAGTGTGGCGCTTAAATCATTACCACTTAGTTTGGCTTATGCCGTTTGGGTAGGTATTGGCGTGATTGGGTCTGCAATACTAGGTATGACGCTACTAGCAGAAGGCGTGAGTCTATTAAAAATAGCCAGCTTACTGCTGATTGCCCTTGGAATTATTGGTTTGAAACTAGCGAGTTAGATTTTTTATCTCTGAAAATAATTAAGTAATCTTTAGGATTAATGGAATGGACTCTCTCCACTCCCCAACGGCGTCATAATGCGCCATAGTAGTTTGGGGTAAGTTTTAGCTTAA